>NEUQ01000043.1 GCA_002288445.1 Verrucomicrobiia bacterium Tous-C2TDCM
GCCTTGCGATCAGGCATCGCCACCCAGAAATGGTAATCGTTCCGCTTGAAGAGCTGCACTTGGATGAGCCGAGCCTTGCCCGGCTCCACCTCACCGCTCCAGGTCGATTCGCGCAAGATGAACGGATTGCCTCCCCCGAGATGAGGGATCGCGGCCTGCTGCGCGAACAACTTCAGCTCGTCGAGCGAAGGCCTGACCTCGACGACTTCCTGAGCCCGGAGACCGCTGCCCGCTCCCAGCAGCACCAGCGCAAGCGCCGCATGGAGTCGCTTAAATCTCATAGATGGCGTCGACGAGATTTTTCGTCGAGAGCGAGATCTCGATCACCTTGCCCTGACTGATCGCCCCACTGGCATCGGCGCGCATGAGGGATTCGAGGTGCTCGAGGGTTTGGGTGATCTGGCCGAAAACCTTGCCTCGCTTGGCCCGGGCCGGCAGAGTGATGAAATCCATCTTCAGCTGCTTGACGAGGTCGGGCTGGTTGAGCAAATCGGAACCTTCGACAGAATAGTTCTGCTTCAGCACGGAGGCGAGGGCCTGAGTGCCCCCGAGCCATCCACCGAGACTGACGAGGGCAACGAGCTCATCATCGCGCAGTTCGGACATCTTGTTGAGCACGGTCTGGCGAGTCTTGTCGAGTTCCTTGCGGACGACCGGCCAATCCCCCTGCCCCGCCCCGTTGACAATGGCGTTGGCGTGCTGCTCGACCGAGCTCGCAACGCCGAGCGAGGACGCGAGGCGGAGCACTTCGCGGCCGACCCGGCGGACCGCTTCCTTGTCCTGAGCCTGCACCGCGATAAAACCGTCCGACACCGTAAGACCAAACAGCATCGCCGTGCGGGAACGGTTCGCATCCAGGCGGATCTCCCTCTCGCCAACCTGCTTCGACCAATCCTGCGTGCCGAGCTTGTCGAGCGAGGAAAAGATTTCCAGGGGGATGGGGATCACCGAGGCCTCGACTACGACGAGGTTCGGATCGCTCAAATCGATGCGCCCAGGCGCCTCCTGAGCGCAGACCGGAAACAGGAACGCAACGGCGGAGAGGACGGGAAGGACGGATCGAATCATGACCATCAAATTAGGAAACCTTGAAGACACTAGGGCCTTAAGACTTTCTTGGAAACCAAAAAGTTCAAAGTGCCCGCGCGAAGGCACCCCCGTCGACGAGGAGCATTTCTCCGGTGATGTAACTGCCCGCTTCACTCGCGAGGAGCAGGGCCGGGCCGGCAAGTTCGCGAGGCTGGCCCCAGCGCTTCAGGGCGGTGCGATCGGAAAATTCCTTTTTTTCCAGTTCGCTCAGCAGACTCATGGGCATGTCGGTGAGAAAGGGTCCGGGGCCGATGCAGTTGACGGTGATCCCGAAGGGTCCGAGATCGAGGGCGCTCGCTTTGGCGAGACCGATGAGGGCCGCCTTGCTCGCCGAATAAACATTGCGCCCCGGTTTCGAGCCGACACCGAGGACGGAGGAAATGTGGATGACGCGTCCCCATCCCTGCGATTTCATCCCCGGCACGAGGGCACGGGTCAGGCGCATCACGGCAGTGAGGTTGATCTCGATGACGCGGTCCCAGACCTCGTCGTCGATCGCATCGATCGCCTGGGGGGAATTGACCCCGGCGTTGTTGACGAGGATGTCGACGGTGCCAAAAGCGCCGAGCGCGGCCACCGCGAGCCGATCGGTCTCCTCGCGGCTGGAGAGATCGGCGACGAAGGCATGCACCTCGGCCCCGGGGAGGCCTTCGGTGATTTCAACAACAGCGGAGTTCAACTCATCCTGGTGTCGGCTGCAGATCATCACCCTGGCGCCAGCCTCGACGAAGCCTCGCGCGATCGCCTTGCCGAGGCCCTTGCTTCCTCCGGTGACGACGGCACTGCGTCCCCTCAGGTTGAACAAATCGCATTGCATCCGCCACGATGCACGTTTGACTCCATTTCCGCAAGTGCTCCCCTTGTCTGACCCTCAAACCCGCCCCATGAAACCAGCCCTTCTCATCGATCCCTCGGACAATCTCGGCGTGGCTCTTCGCGCCCTCGCCCCAGGGGAAACCGTCGATCTCGACGGCATGATCTACCCGATCTCCGAAGCGATTCCGCCCAAGCAGAAGTTCACCCTTGCGCCCATGGCTCCGGGCGAACGGGCGCGGATGTATGGCGTCACCGTCGGGGTCGTCACCGCGGCGATTCCGGCGGGAGGGCTGGTGACGACGGCAAATCTGAAACACGATGCCGACGGCTTCAGTGGCACGCGCACCCGCGCGCACCGGTGGTCGCCACCCCCAGTCGAGCGCTGGATCGACCGCACCTTCGATGGTTACCATCGTTCCGACGGCAAGGTCGGCACAGCAAACCATTGGCTTGTCATTCCCATGGTCTTTTGCGAGACGCGGAATGTGAACGCGATCCGGACCGCCTTCGAACGCGCCCTCGGCTACGAGCGGACGACCCACTACCAGCGTCTCGCCGACCGCCTCGTCGCTGCCTACCAGAGCGGAGCCGACGCGAAGACTTTGCGCGAACTACCCCTCGAAAGTCTCGACGAGGTCGCTCCCGATCGGCTTTTCCCCAACGTCGACGGGATCCAGTTTCTCAATCACACGATGGGGTGCGGAGGCACCCGGGATGATGCCGAGTCACTCTGCGGACTGCTCGCGAGTTACATCACCCACCCGAATGTCGCCGGCGCGACCGTTCTGAGTCTCGGCTGTGAAAACGCCCAGCTCGAGATCCTCGAGTCCGCGATTCGCCGCCGCAGCCCCGGGTTCGACAAACCGCTCCTCACCTTCCGCCAACAGGCCTACCCCGATGAACGGACCCTCCTCGATGCCGCGATCAAGGGCACCTTCCTCGGACTGATCGAGGCGAACGAAGCGACGCGCCGCCCCGCCTCGCTTGATCATCTCAGCATTGGGGTCGAGTGTGGCGGCAGCGACGGATTCTCCGGGATCTCCGCGAACCCCGCCGTCGGTGCCCTCTCCGACCGACTGGTGGCTCTCGGCGGGAAGATTCTTCTCGCCGAGTTCCCCGAACTTTGCGGCGTGGAGCAGGAGCTGGTCGACCGATGCGTCAGTGACGAGGTCGCCGCGCGCTTCACCGATCTCACCTCCACCTACGCCGCGCGTGCCCGGGCCGTTGGAAGCGATTTTTCGCAAAATCCCAGTCCGGGGAACATTCGCGATGGGCTGATCACCGATGCGATCAAATCGGCCGGAGCCGCAAAGAAAGGCGGGAGTTCGCCAGTGGTATCCGTTCTAGATTATCCCGAGATCGCCGAGATCCCGGGGCTCCACCTCCTCTGCACTCCCGGCGGCGACGCCGAGTGCACCACCGCACTTGCCGGAGCCCACGCCAATCTCATCCTCTTCACGACCGGGCTCGGCACGCCGATGGGCAATCCGGTCACCCCGGTCGTGAAAATCAGCACCAATACCGAGTTGGCCGAGCGGCTCCCCGATCTGATCGACTTCGACACCGGTGCCATTATCCGCGGTGAGGCGGGTATCGACGACCTGGGCGGCGCTCTCCTCGACCTCGTCATCGAGGTGGCCTCGGGACGCCTTTTGACCCAAGCTCAGCGTCTCGGACAGGCTGATTTTCAACCATGGAAACGCGGCGTATCCCTTTGATCATTGGTTTTTTGTCGGGTGTTTTCACGGAATTCAGTAACCTAACCGAAACCTTGCGAAAAAAGGGCTCAACCCCGATCGTCGAAATTCCGGACTTGCCGTAAGCGCGCCGCCCTAGTAGTTTGTTAGGAGGTCTTTTTTCACTCCTGACATGTCACCCGCTCCAACAACCCTTGGCGTCTTATCGGATGCGGAGTTCCCGTGCCCCTTCCGGCGCGGCGACTTCCGGAGGGTGATCGAGGACCTCTCACAACGTTTGCGGAGTCTTTTCTCGAACGCCGGATCCGATCCGGCGGGGAAATCGCCGAGTGCGACCCCTTCGAGGCCGAATCCCACCGGCGGGCCTACCAGGGCTCCCCGGGTCCGCTTCACCGAGGTGTCGGTGTCTCCTCGCCTGGTCGAGGAAGTCGCCCTCCCCTGGAAGCCAGTTCCGATCCACGAAAGCGCTCCGGTCGCCTCGACCCTGCTCGCTACCTCCCCGATCGGTCGGGCCAACGGATGCTCCGCCTCCACCACCCATCCGGTCCGCCTCCCGGCGGACCACCACCCAAAATCTTCCACCATCGATGGAAAACCAATCCTCAGATCAAGCCAGTCGCCGCCATCGCGGCAATCGTTCGGGCGGCCGCAGCCGCAACCGTCAGGGAAGCTCTTCCAATTCCGGAGGCTCTTCCTCGGGCGGTAACCGTTCCCGCAGCCGCAGTCGCAACCGCAATCGCAGCGGATCCCGCAACTCGCAGCCTCCTAAGCAGACCCTTCTCCAGAAGGTCCTCTCGTTCCTGAGCTTCGGCCTGCTCGGCAAGCAGAAAGCCAAGGCGAAACCCCAGGCAAAGCCCGCGGTCCGCGCCACCGAGGCACCGAAGTCCACGAAGTCGGAGTCGAGACCCCAAGGCCGCGTTGCCTCGGACGAGCCGAAAAAGACGAAGCGCAATCGCGCTGAAGTCACCTCGAATCGTCTCTATGTCGGCAATCTCGACTACGCCACTGGCGAAGCCGAGCTGACCGACCTCTTCCGGGGCGTCGGCAACGTCCTCCTCGCCGAAGTCGTGACCAACCCCCGAACGCAGCAATCGAAGGGCTTCGCCTTTGTCGAAATGGGTTCGGTCGACGAAGCCAAAAGGGCCGTCAGCATCCTCGACGATCAGGATTTCATGGGCCGCAAACTCATCGTCAGCGGTGCCCGCAGCGAGGGCCCGAACGAAGAGGGCGACGCCGCTCTTGTCCCAAATGCCTCCGAAGACCGGGCCTGATCCGTCCCGATTCCTTTTTGTTGGTGCGCGCCGGAACGGTCTCTGATCGTTCCGGCGTTTTCTTTGGAAACTGGAAGCCCCCTATCCGCATGACCCCACCCCAGCGCCAGCCCTTCTACCTCGCCGGCCCCACCGGCTCGGGCAAAACGGCGGTCTCCCTGGCCCTGAGCCGCCTCATCACTCCTGTCGAGATCGTCAACGCCGATGCGTATCAAATTTACCGGGGTCTCGAAATCCTCAGCGCGGCACCAGGTCTGGGCGAGCGAGCCGCCTTTCCTCATCACCTTTTTGGCTCTCTCGAGCCCACGGAAGAAAACGATGCTGCCGAACATGCCCGCCGCACTCGTGCGATCCTCGACGCCATTTCTCGAGAGGCTTTGCCGCTCGTCGTGGGGGGAAGCGGGCTCTATTTGAAGGCGATCACTCACGGCCTCGCTCCCACTCCGAAAGGCGATCCGACCTTGCGCGCCGAACTCGACGCGCTCACCCTCGAAGCACTCGTCGAGCGCTATCGCCAGCTCGATCCTAAGGGAGCCTCGACCACGAATCTCCTGAACCGCCGCTACGTCAGCCGGAACCTCGAGATCTGCCTCCTCTCGGGGCGTCCTGCCTCGGAACTGAAGGCCCAGTGGGCAGTCGCCGCGCCACAGATCCGCGCGGTCTATCTCCGGCGTGAGCGGGAAGATCTCGACGAACGCATCGCCCGACGCACCGCCGCGATGTTCGAAGCGGGATTGATCGACGAGGTCGCTCGGCTCGGATCACTCTCCCAGACCGCCTCCAAGGCCATCGGCATCGCCGAGGTTCGCGCGCTGCTGCGTGGGGAAATCACCGAGACGACCTGCCGCGAAGCGATCCGGGTGGCGACGCGGCAGTATGCAAAACGCCAGGAAAACTGGTTCCGCCGCGAGCCCGCCTTCCACCCCCTCGCCCTACCACGCGGCGAAACTCCCGAGATCACCGCGGCGCGGATCGCCGAGCAGTTTTCCCTCCGGGCGGAATGACGACGCTTCGCCGTTGAAAGATCGGTTTCCAGCGTGCAAGCTAACCAACCCATGCCCACCCTCATCGAAGGCGATCCTGTCTCCATTTCCCTGCGTCTCGCCAACGACCACTACACCGTGCTCGTCGGAACCGGACTCATCGGCGAGACCGCCACGCTGATCGCCCAACACTCTGCGATCCGGGGATCCGTCGCCGCGGTCGTGACCGATTCGAACGTCGGCCCCCTCTACGCTGAAACCGTCAAGGCCTCGCTCGAGGCCGCCGGCATCCGCACCGTCCTCATCACGGTACCGGCCGGAGAAGGCTCCAAAAGCATGACTCAGGTCACTGAAGTCTGCCGTGAGATGCTGCGCGCTGGGCTCGACCGCAAGTCGTTCCTTGTCGCTCTCGGAGGTGGCGTCGTGGGCGATCTCGCGGGATTCGCGGCCGCCATCTTCCAGCGTGGCATTCCCTGCGTGCAGATTCCCACCACCATCGTCAGTCAGGTCGACAGTTCGGTCGGCGGCAAGACCGGGGTGAACACGCCAGAGGGCAAGAATCTCCTCGGGGCCTTCCACCAGCCCCAACTCGTCCTCGCCGATACGGAGACCCTCGCGACCCTTCACGAACGCGAGTTCAATGAAGGTTTCGCCGAGATCATCAAGCACGCCGCGATACGCGACGCCTCGCTCCTCGATCTGGTCGAGGACACGACTTCCGTGCGAAAGCACCTCGTGCCGCTCGTGGCCCGCAACGTGGCGATCAAGGCCGCCATCGTCGAGGAAGACGAGCGCGAGACGACCGGGACGCGTGCGCTTCTCAACTTCGGACATACGCTTGGCCACGGTATCGAGGCCGCGGGAGGCTACGGCCGCTTTCTCCACGGCGAAGCGATCAGCCTCGGGCTCGTCGCTGCGACCCGACTCTCGGTAGAGAAATCCGGACTCCCCCCCCAGCAGGGCGATCGCCTCATCGCCGCGCTTGCAGCCTACGGGCTTCCCACCGTCCTCGCCGGTGATATCCCCGACGAGCCGATCCTCGCCGCCATGGGACGCGACAAAAAGTTCGAAGCCGGAAGGATTCGGTTTGTTCTCCTCAATTCACTGGGCGAGGCCTTCGTCTCCGACTCGGTCAGTCAGGAGGACCTGCTCGCAACCCTAGCCGGGCTGCGGGTGTGAGCCCCCCGGGCCTTTCTCTCAGCCCCGGAGTCGATTCACTGTCGCAACGACACGGCGCACCGCCTCGTCGATCTCTTCCTCCGTGGTGAGGAGGGAAAGGGAAAAGCGCACCGCGTTCCGGATACGATCTTCATCGAATCCCATCGCCCTGAGCGGGTGGGCTTCCGATTCCTTGGCGAGAGACGTGGCCCCGAATCCCGCGCACTCCACGCCCGCCTCGTCGAGCGCCTCGATCAGATCCTCCGCCCGACAACCCGCGATGGAGAGGTTCGAGACGGTCGGTAGTCGATGCCGGCGAGAACCATTCCACTGCACGGCATCGGACCCGATGCTCAGACCGGACCGGAGCCCTTCTTCGAAACGATCCCGCAGGGCCTCGATGCGCTCGTAGGACCGGTTTCTCAAGGCTTGTTTTGCCAACGTGGCCGCCGCCCCGAAACCGACGATGGCGGCGACATTCGTGGCGCCCCCGCGGCGTCCTCCCTCTTCTCCAGAGCCGCGGATCATGGGCTCGAAAGGAATCCCTTTTCGAATGAAAAGAGCTCCCACCCCCTGCGGTCCATGAAATTTATGAGCGCTCAGAGAGAGAAAATCGACCAGCACCTCATCGACCCGAACTGATACTTTCCCGGCCGCGGCGACCGCATCGCTATGGAGAAACCATCCCGCTTCCTTTACCACCGGGGCAACGTCGGAAAGAGGCTGGAGCACGCCCGTTTCATCGCTGGCCCACATCACCGAAGCGAAGCCGGGGCGGGCCCGATCCACCGCGGCAGTGAACGCCTCGAGCTTGAGGCGGCCATCGGTATCGGTGGCGGCTCGCTCCACCTCAAACCCGACCGCTCCCATCGCCGCCACCGGCCGGGAAACGGCGCGGTGTTCGACCCCGCTGATGACGATCTTCGAATGCGTCCTTCCGACCTCTCGGGCCAGAGATTTCAGAGCGGTGTTGCTGGCTTCGGTCCCTCCGCTGGTGAACAGCAATTCCCCCGGAGCTGCTCCGATCAGATCCGCAACCTCGCTGCGAGCTTGCTCGACGGCATCGCGCACCCGGGCCGACGACCGATAAGCGCCCGCAGGAGAATGCCACTGACCTGATAGGTAGGGCATCATCGCCTCAAGCACCCCGGGATGCAGGCGTGTCGTGGCGCTGGAATCGAGGTAGATCGGCACGTGTTCACGAAACGGCCAAGTTCAAAAAAGACAAGTCAGGAGAATGCCACCCTCGCAGTTCCCCGGAGCCGATCCGCCTTTTTTGGCCCGCTCCCGGAGTGAAATGCGGGATGGCGCAAGCGTCCTGACTGTGGTTAAATGATGTATCGTCATGGGAGCCAGCAACACATCGGCAGGCCGGGATCCGGAGCCCGGCGGCCTCCCCCTCCCGCCCCGGCTCCAAAGGACTCTCGAACGTTTCCGGGAGCGTCTCTGGTCGATCAAGATCGCCGAGGGGGCCCTCGCCGGGATTCTTGGTCTCGGCATCTCGTATCTTCTTGTCTTTGCACTCGATCGGTTCAACGAAACTCCGGCTTGGCTGCGGACCTCGCTCCTGATTGCGGGATTCGCCGTTCCGGCCCTCGGCCTGCCCCTGCTCTGGCATCGCTGGGTCTGGAAGCAGCGCACCCTCGGCGATGCCGCCCGTTACCTGAAACGGCGCTACCCAAAGATCGGGGATGAATTGCTCGGCATTGTCGAGCTTGCCCATCATCATCCGGGCGACCAGAGCCAGACCCTGATCACCGCGGCGATGCGGCAGGTCGATGAGCGTCTCGGAGATCACGACTTTACCAATGCCGTTCCGACACGGCGCTATGGTCGGCGGCTCCGCGCGGTCCTTGTCATACTCGCCGCGGCCGCAATGCTCCTGAGCGTGGTCTCGGAGGCATCGCTCAACGCCCTGACCCGCTGGATCTCTCCATGGAGGACGGTGGACCGCTACACGTTCGCCCAGCTCGAAAAACTCCCCGACTCCCTCGTCATCCCCTACGCCGAGCCCTTTTCCCTCGAACCGAGACTGACCGGGACGACCGCATGGAAACCCGCCAACGCTTCCCTTCAGCTCCCCGGAAAAACCCGGCTCGCATCGCCGCGGGAGGCCGATCGCTACGCCTTCACCGTGCCCCCGCAAAAAGAGACCGGTTCGCTCTCCCTCCGCGTTGGCGATGCCCGCGAGCGCATCACCCTCGCCCCTCTGCCAAGGCCTGAATTGACGAGTCTGGAGGCGACCCTTCGGCTTCCCGACTACCTCCGCTACCCGAGCGATCCCGTCGTTCCGATTCGTGGAAACGCCTTGAAGCTGGTCGAGGGCGCCAGCGCCACGATCCACGGCAAGACGACCCGCGAACTCTCCGCCGCCGAGTCCGATGGCGCCCCTGCCCGGACCGAGGGTGCGTCCTTTTCCTCGGAGCCTATCGTGGTCACCGCCACTCAGACCCGCAGATTTACTTGGAAAGACGTCCACGGTCTCGAAGCAAAGAGCCCGCTCGAGCTCACCCTCTCCCCGGTCGCGGACGAGGCTCCCGCCGTCCAAGCGCATCAGGTCGAGGCCAAGCGCGTGGTCCTCGAAGATGAACTCGTCACTTTCGACGTTCGGGCCAAGGATGACTTCGGACTGCGCGAAGTCGGCCTCGAGTGGCGGCTTGCCTCCGGGGGCAAGGCGGCCGACGAATCCCTCGCCGGCGAAAAACCCATCGCCGCCGGCGGACCCGAGAAGACCTCGATCGAGGTGCGGGGCACCTTCTCGGCGAAACGGGAAGGTATCCCCTCCGGCACCTACCACGTCCGAGCCTTCGCGACCGACTTTTTGCCGAACCGCGAGCGCACCCACTCTCCCGCCTTTCTTCTCCAGATCCTGAGCCCCGAGGAACACGCCCGCTGGCTCACCGAGGAATTTGCGAAGTGGTTCCGCAACGCCCGCGAGACCTACGAACGCGAGCAGCAACTTCACGAGTCGAACCTCGCCCTGCGGGAGCTGGGTCTCGAAGCTCTCGACGAGCCAGAGAACCGCCGCCGCCTCCAGGATCAATCGTCGGCCGAGTCTGCCAACGCCCGCCGCCTCGATGCCCTCACCATCGCCGGAAGGGGTCTCGTCGGCGAAGCCACCAAAAATCCCGAGTTCGATGCCGAACGCCTTGAGCGCTGGGCCGAAATGAACCGCGACCTCGAGCAAATCGCCCGCGAGCGGATGCCCCGCGTCGCCGACCTTTTGCAGCAGGCCTCCCGCGCGCCGGGCAACGCGCCCATCGGCTCTGAAAAGCCAGCACCGACCCCGACCGCCGACTCCGACGCGACGGCTACTTCACCTCAATCCCCCAGCCTCTCGGACCGTGAAGCAGGCGCCCCCCCCGCGAAAGCGGAAGACGAAGACAGCAAGACCGCTCCGCCAAGCTCCGCTCCCATCCGTCTCCCCGTGACAACCCTCGCCGCAGACGAAGAGGCAGGATCCAAGCCAGGCTCCGCGCCCGCCACGCCGGCACAGAAGACGCTCGACCGCGCCCTCGAGGAACAAGAGGAACTGCTCGCCGAATTCGCCAAGGTCGCCGACGAACTTGCGGCGATCCTCGCCAGCCTCGAGGCCAGCACTTTCGTAAAACGTCTCAAGGCGGCTTCCCGCAAACAGACCGAGGTGGCTGACGCTCTCGCCGAGACCCTCGGCGCCAGCTATGGCCTACCCCGTCAGCGTGTCGAACAACAGATCCGCGAAGTGGCGGAGCGCGTCGCAAAAACCCAAGAAGAGCAGAGCCGTTTTGTTCATCACATCCAGACCGACCTCGAGGCCTACTACCAGCGCAAGCAGGAGTCCATCTACCGAGATGTGCTCGATCAGATGAAAGATCGCGCCGTGGTCCCGGCCCTGCGCCTTCTCGGCGAAGAGACCCTCGCGAACCTCGTCGGAAGATCGGTCGTCGCCTCCGAGTTCTGGGCCGATACCCTCGACCGCTGGGCCGAGGAACTCGTCGCCGCTGCCCCCGATCCACCCGGACAAACCGGACCGCAAGGCGAGCAAAAAAGCCTGCCGCCCGAACTCGTTCTCCGCATCATGAAAGTCTTGCAGGAGGAAATGCAGCTGCGTGACGAAACCCGCGAGATGGAGTCGACGCGTCCCGCCTTCGCCCCCGACGTCTACGCCTCGAAGGTGCGCCCGCTGGCCGCCTCCCAGACCGACCTGCGCGAGCGCGTCGACGGCATCGTTGCGGACATCCACACGCTGCCGGGGGCGGCCGACTTCGACCGCGAGATCACGCTGCTCTCGCTCGTTTCCGACACGATGCGCCAGGCCCACGCCGTGCTCACCCGGCCTGACACCGGCCCTGAGGCCATCGCATTTGAAACGGAGGTCATCGAGCTGCTCCTCCAGTCGAAACGTCAATCCTCCGGCGGAGGCGGCGGAGGCGGCGGCGGATCAAACGCCCAGAACCCGTCGGGAGGCGGAGGTGGGGGCGGCAAGGGGGCGGCCCTCAGCGACATCGGCCCCCAAAGGACCGCCGGCGAAAACCCTCCGACCCCCGACCGCGAAGTCGGACAGTCTACCGGCAAGGCCGGACGCGAGCTGCCCGAGGAGTTCCGCCGAGGGCTTGACACGTATTTCAATCAACTCGAATCGAATTGAATTCGCTCATGCGCCCGCTTTCCATTGCTTTTCTTCTCGGTCTCTCGGCCCTGCCTCTGGTCGCTCAAAACGGGATCGACGAACCCGATCCGTTCGAAGTGATCGGCGACAAGGCGGACGACAAGGCTGGGGCGCCCCCCCGTCCTCCCGCGTCGTCCGATCCTGCTCCCCCTGCTGCAGGGGAAAACGCCCCACTCGACGCCCAGATCTCCCAACACATTCTCAAACTCGCCGAGGCGGAGCGGGATAACCGTATCAGTTTCATGCGCATCGTCATCGACGACATCGTGCGTCTCTGCGACCTCGACGAGGCACAGCGCGAACGCCTCGAACTCGCCGCCAAAGGTGCTTCCGAGCGTTCGATGAAAGAGTGGCACGAACAAGCAGAACGCTACTTTCGCACCCGTCTCGAGAGCGCCGATCCCGATGGAGTCAAGGAGATGCTCGACGGCATGGGAAGCGTGAATTTCGGTGGCAACCGATCCGAGGAGGAAGGCGAGTCGCTCGACCTGTGGAAGGATTCCCTCGCTGAGGTCCTCACCGCCGATCAGGTGAAGCGCTACGAAACCATCCTCGAACAACGCGAGCGCGACCGCATCGAGGCGTTCGCGAGCATGTCACTCTCCACGATCGATGACCACCTCCGCCTCACCCCTGATCAGAAGGCGAAGATCGGCGGGCTCGTCCATGCCTCCGCCTCGGAATACCTCAAAGACGTGCAGCGATACTGGGGCGATTACTTCGAACGCGGCATGCTCATGTCCCTCGTCAATGCCGCCGAAGAGGACATTCTCAAGGCCATCCTCACCGATCAACAATTCGATCGCCTTCGCGATGCCACCTCGAACTTCGACCACTTCTGGGATCAGAAGCGTCGGCTCAAGCGCGCCAAACAAAAAGCGTCGGACCGCCGCAAGAATGGTGACGAAGAGAAGGCCTACGGTGAGAAGGAAGCCGCCGCTCCGGAGGCAGGCGATATCTTACGCCAAGGCGGCGTGATCCGAATCCAGAATGCCAATGGTGGAGTCATCATCAAAGGTGGAGGAGGAGGCCAAGGCGTCGAAACGCCGTCCGACGAAGAGCCTCAGCCGGAGATCCAATAAGCGTGCCTCCATGTTCCTAAAAACAACACTCTCCCCGCTCCTGATGGCATTCTTCGCCAGCGCGATCGCCGTCGCGTCGGCCCAGGATCCGGAGGTGCGGCTTGGGGGCGAGATCCCCGCCGAGGTCGATACGGTTTACGAAAGGGGGCTGGCCTATCTCGCTCGGACCCAAGGAGAGGACGGCACTTGGCGCAGCCGCAGCGAGCACGGTATCACCGGGATCTGCCTCATGGCCTTTCTCGCGAGCGGAGAAGATCCGAACTACGGCGCCCACCGCCACCGCATCAAGGCGGCACTCCGCGCCATCATCGAGGGGCAGGAACGCGACACCGGCTTCATCCCCAACAGCATGTATCACCATGGTTTTGCGATGCTGGCCCTCGCCGAGGCCTACGGTGCCGTCGACGAAGCCACGCTCTGGGACGGCAACGAGGCTGCCGGCGTGCGCCAATCCATTGCCACCACCCTCGAAAAGGCGATCGAACTGGCCGTCAACGCCCAGAAAGCGAACCGTTGGGGCGGCTGGCGCTACTCTCCGACCTCGACCGATGCCGATACCTCCGTGACCGGATCCGTCCTCATGGGCCTCCTTGCGTGCCGCAATGCGGGCCTTACCGTGCCTGAATCGACGATCGGGGACGCTCTCAAATACCTGCAGCGGAACACCGCCTCCTCCGGCTTCGTCGCCTACAGCGGCGGCATCGGGGGCGGTGGGGAGTCGATGGCCCGATCCGCCGTGGCCACCCTCGTCTACGCGGTCGGGCACCAGCGGGAGAGTGAAGAATTCAAGAGCGCCCTCGCCCACATCAGTGAGCGCCTCGATCACCGCGAGACAGCGCACACGCATTATTTTTACTACTACATGGCCCAGGCCCTCTTTCAAGGAAACCCAGAGGCCTGGGATCGCTGGAACCGCTCCCATGCCGCGATGCTCTCGGAGCAACAGGCGCCCGACGGCAGCTTCCCGGGCAGCTACGGCGAGGCCTATGGCACGGCGATGTCCCTCCTTTCGCTCGCCTTGAACTATCGCTTTCTCCCCATCTACGAGCGCTTTTGATCCGATGCTCCGCCGGCTTTCACCCTGTCGCATCCGCCTCCTGATCCTTCCGGCTCTATTGGCGCTCCTCGGTCCACTCGGGGATGGCCGCGGTTTGGCGCAGATCCAAGGCCGCCCTCCCGGCTCAGCCCCCCCATCAACGGCGGATCGTCTCTCAGGGTCGGGGCCGAGCGTCCTGCGTTGGCGAAACGGCGACGAACTTTCCGGGAAGATCCTCGCAGGACCGCAGGGGCTCATTCGTTTCGCCGCCGCCCCCTTCGCGGCTCCTTTTGATCTGCGACCGGGGCAGCTCTCGGGATTGCGCTTTGCCCTCGCGGACGAGCCGCCCAGCCTCCCCACCGCGGCCGGTCCGGAATTCGAGGTAATTCTGAAAAATGGCGATCGTCTCAGCGGCCAAGTGCGCGCCATCAACGAAACCGAGGTGGCTTTTTCATGCCTTCACTTTCCGGCCCCCCTTCGAATTCCGCGCGATGCGATCCTTCGTCTGGCTCGTATCGGAGGAGACGGGGGAGCCCATTCGGGCCTCGGCGAAATCGAGGATTGGAGCTCCTACGGACGGGACCGAAAACCCACCGAGTGGCATGCCGACCTTCGCGGCGAACTCACCACCCGCCAGTGGTCCGGGAATCTGTTTCGCGAAATTCCCCTTCCCGAAAAGGTCGAAGTCCAGTTTCACGCCCGCTTCCCATCCGGCAATCCGAACCTCCAAGTAGGACTCCTGCGGGAACCCTCAAACGGACCCATGCTTGAGACCTGGGATCAAAATCTCGTCCTGACCCACCGTAGCCGCTTTGCCAAGGTCTTGTCGATGGGGGAAAACACCCGCGAACTCCACCTTCGGCTCTTTTGGGATCAGCGCAGCGGCAGGATTGAGGTCCGCGATCCCGCGGGGCGCCTGCTCGCCTCGGTCAGCGGTGAGACCGACCCTGAGAATCCCGAACCCAGACGACAACTCTCCGACCCCTTGCGTCGAGGCTTCTCGATCCTTAGCCGCAATCCGGAAATCAGGCTCCTCGCCCTCGAAGTCCGCCCTTGGGATGGCAAACCCGTTCCCGTGATCGACCTGACCCAGCCCCGTATCCGCCTCCGGGGTGAATCGAGGAGTCTCCCTGCTGGCTCGGTGACGCTCGAAACGGACTCCGACCGCCTCCAGCTCGGCGGCGCGGTTCGTGCACTCGATCAACTCGTCGAGTGGGTTCTTTCTCCGGAGTCCGATCGTGCCGATGCCGAGAGCGCCAATCCTCCGGACTCGCTGACTCGCATCGCCTGGTCTTCGGGAAGTTCGATCAGCGGACGTTTCATCCGCCTCGACGACGACCGGATCGCCCTCCAACCGGAATGGTCTCCCATTCCGATCGAAAGCACCCTGCCGGGCGCTCGTGAAATCCGCTTCCCCGAGAACGCCGAAGCCCTCGCGGGAGGATCCGACCAACTCAGGGTCTCAGGGACGAGCCTTCGGGGGCTGGTCCGGCTGGCCGGAGGCGGCGATCCGCGCGATTCCACCCTTCTCGCATGGCAACCGCCCGGTGCCGAACGCGCCGTGCCCTTTGCCGAGGACGCCTCCATCGAAATCCTCCGCGGGACCTTCGCCGCAAACGCCAGCGATCCGCCGCCGACCCTGGGCCAGGGCCGTCTCTACCTTGAGACCGACGAGATCCTGACCGGGAACCTCGTCTCCATCGAATCGAACCGGATCGTCTTTGAAAGCCGCATCACCGGACGCATTGAGATCGATCCCGTCAACGTTCGCGCCATCGACACCGGCATCACCGGTAGGTTTCTTGACGGATTCCGCGACCCTGAATGGGAGGAGTTCGAGGCTGCCGAAGAGGAGATCACCCTCACCCCGGAGTCGGCGACTCTTCGAGGGGGCACTCTCGGAAACCCTTCCATCCTCCTCGGGGATCGCGTCCATTTCGAAGCGGACTGGCAGGAAAACTATGGCGCCATGACCCTGCGTCTTTTCGCCTCCGGCCCAGACTCGAACCATCCCGCCACCGATGTCGTGATTGCCGCCCAGGGAAATCGACTCTTCATCGGAAAACTGAACGAGAGCGGTGCCTTTTCCTTTTCCGGAGACCAGATCCCCATCACCAACAATCGCGCCGTGATCGATCTCACGGCGGACGCCCGGTCCGTCGCCGTGCGGGTCAATGGCAAGCCAGCTCTGTCCGTCGAGATCGAGCCGGAAAACATCTCCGGAAACGGGATCTTTTTCAAGATGGGAGGCGGCTGGCAGGGATGGAATCAGGCAGGCAGCGAGATCGTAATCAGAGACTTCCGCGTCGAGAGCAGCCCCGGCAGCGTGCCCGTCCGCCTTATCGATCCCCGGGCCAAGACCAACGCCCTTGCCATCCCCCGCACGATGCGGGATCGGCCTCCCACGCACCTGCTCATCGCGCCCAATGGTGACCTCCTCCGCGGGACTCTCGAATCGGCAAAAGCCGATTCCGTGAGCTTCCACGCCAACGGAGCCAGCTTGGAGGTGCCGCGCGCGCGCATCTCGAGTATCGTGCGATTGCGCCCGCCTTCACCCGCGCCTTCGCAGACCGCTTCCGAGCCCGGGGAAAGCGCCCCGCCCCGCCCCATCGATGACGACGGCGAAGAGCAAGCGGTCGATCGGGAAGAGGAGGCTGAGATTCCACCCGCTGCCCCATCCCTGGATGAGGCTCACCGTCGCCTTCTCGCGTCCTATGGTTTCAAGGTCACCCACCATCTCGTTCTTCGCGACGGCACCCGTCTCCGCCTTGACGGAAAGGGAGTCGAGGAGAACCGGCTCACCGGCACCTCGGCCATTCTGGGCAAGTGCCGCGTTTCCCTTGAACAGATCCACCGGATCGATCGCACCCCGGCGAGACCCATGGAGGAGGCCGGCCCTCTCGAACCCGTCGCTTTCCACGATTGGCATCCCCTCCTCACTCCCGACCCGGCCATCCCGGAGGAAGGCGGTGCGCCAATCTCACCACTGGTCGGGAAAGAGGCTCCCGAGTTCACCCTCTCTCTGCTCGACGACTCCACCTTTTCCCTAGCGGAGCAGCGCGGAAAAGTTGTCGTCCTCGATTTCTGGGCGACGTGGTGCGGCCCCTGCATCAAGGCGATGCCCGAAGTGATGGGGGCCGTCTCCGCCTTCCCGCCCACCGCCGTGACGTTCCTTGCCGTGAACCAAGCCGAGACCCCACCCCTCATCAGCACCTTCCTCGAGACCCGCAAATGGCAGAGCACGCCCGTTGCCCTCGACTTCAATTTGAAAGTGAGCCAATCCTACCAAGTCGAGGCCATTCCCCACACAGTCGTAATCGATC
>NEUQ01000044.1 GCA_002288445.1 Verrucomicrobiia bacterium Tous-C2TDCM
TTCGAAGTGCGCAGCAGCCTCAACAACCATCCCGGAACCCTCGTCAAAGAAGAAACCATGAGCATGGAATCGATTGTCATCCGCGGCGTCAGCCTCGAGCGCGCGCAGGCGAAGGTCACCATCAGCGGCGTCAGGGACGTTCCGGGAACGGCGAGCCGTATTTTCGGCGCGGTCGGCCAGGCGAACCTGCTCGTCGACATGATCGTCCAGAATGTCTCGAGGACCGGAATCACCGACATTTCCTTCACCGTGCACAAGGACGATGTGGCCAAGGCGGAGGCCGCCCTTCGCCCTGTGATGCCCGATCTCGGGGAAGGTGTCACTCTCGAGGCGACCGACGGCATCGCCAAGCTCAGTGTCGTCGGCATCGGGATGCGTTCGCACAGCGGCGTCGCTGCGGAGATGTTCAAGGCGCTCTCCGATGCGGGCATCAACATCGAGATGATCTCGACCTCCGAGATCAAGGTGACCGTCACCGTCGCCGAGGGCGACATCGATCGGGCCGCCAATGTCGTCCATGAGGCCTTCGGGCTTGGTGCGGCCTGAGGGGTTGGGATCGCACGTTGACTTTCCCCGGATCAGGTGTCCTATAACGGAGTCAGTTCACGGCCCTGTTGCCGTGCGCCGGGTTTCTTTTCAAGAAAGATGGCCCACTAGGATCGGGGGAAGGGAATGACGTCTCTTCAGTGTGTCATCCCGTGACGTGGCGAGAGAACTCTCGCTCGAGGCCTCGCCCGTTTTTCCTTCCGATACGCTCTGCTTGCGTTTTCACAGGGATCGTGGCCGTGGTCCGGCCATCACTGGCCGCTCCCTCAAACCCTAACAAACCAATCAATCTCATGACCTTCTCTGAACTCGGCCTCAACGCCACCCTTTCCGAAGCTGTCGCCGCCAAGGGCTATACTGCGCCCACGCCGATCCAGGCGCAGTCTATCCCCGCGATCCTGAGCGGACGCGATCTCCTCGGAGGTTCCCAGACCGGCACGGGCAAAACCGCGGCCTTCACTCTCCCGATGCTGCAGCGCCTCGCTGCGGGTAATTCGCGTCCCCGCTCGCCGCGCGGATTGGTCCTCACTCCGACGCGCGAACTTGCTGCCCAGGTGGGTGAAAGCGTCATGACCTATGGCAAGGGCATCCACCTCACCTCCGCCGTGATTTTCGGCGGGGTCGGGATTCATCCGCAGATCGACCGACTCCGTCGCGGTGTCGACATCCTCGTCGCTACGCCCGGACGCCTTCTCGATCACGTCAGCCAAGGCACGATCGACCTTTCCCAAGTGGAAATCTTCGTCCTCGACGAAGCTGACCGCATGCTCGACATGGGTTTCATTCACGACATTCGCAAGATCCTCAAACTCCTCCCGGCGCGTCGTCAGAATCTCCTCTTTTCCGCGACCTACTCGGCCGAGATCAAATCCCTCGCCGACGGCATCCTTCACAAACCGGTCGAGGTCGAGGTAGCGCGCCGCAGCAGCGCCGCGGAAACAGTGACGCAGGTGATCCACCCTGTCGCGAAGGCCGATAAGCGTCGCCTACTCTCGCAACTCATCAAAAAGGGCAACTGGAGCCAGGTGCTCGTTTTCACCCGCACGAAACACGGCGCGAACCGTCTCGCCGAGCAGCTCGGCATCGACGGCATTCCAGCTGCCGCGATCCACGGCAACAAAAGCCAGAGTGCCCGCACCAAGGCCCTCGCCGACTTCAAAGCCAACGCCATCCGCGTGCTCGTCGCGACCGATGTGGCCTCGCGTGGGATCGACATCCGCTTGCTCCCGCACGTGGTGAACTACGAGTTGCCGAACGTACCGGAAGACTACGTCCACCGGATCGGCCGCACGGGTCGTGCCGGTGAGGAGGGCTGCGCCTGTTCCCTCGTCAGCGCCGATGAGCGTGGCCTACTGAAGGACATCGAAAAGGTTCTGAAGCGTCCGATTCCCGTCGAGAACATCGAGGGTTTTCAAATGGCCGAAGTCGATGGACTCGAAGATGCCCGCAACACCTCGCGCGGCAATCAGGGTCGTGGTCGCAGCCAGGGGGGCGGTGGTGGCGGTGGTGGCGGTGGTGGCGGTGGTGGCAACCGCCCCCGCGGCAATGGTGGTGGTGGAGGCGGTGGTGGAGGCAATCGTCCCTCGCGGGGCGGGTCCGGCACCGGTAGCGGCGGTGGAAACCGCGGTTCGCGGCGGCCCCGGTCGGCTTCGCGCTGATCGGTAACGAGTCCACCGGATCAGGAATACCGAGAACGAGCGAACCCCAGAGGCTCGCGGTCTGCGATTTGGCCCGTTCGGATCGGACGGGAGGGGACGCGCATTCGCCGGATGCGCCAGCCCTTTGCCTGTGGCATCGTTCGATCCTCATGAAAAAAGCGTCCTCCATCGCCCTCTCGCTCATCGCAGTCGCCACCGGGCTCTCCGCCGAAAACCGCCACGTCTACTTCGGCACCGGCGGCGCGGGAGCCAAGGGCATCTACCACGCCACGTTCAACGCCGAGAAGGGGACCCTCACTCCCGCCAAACTTGCGCACGAGATCGGTTCGCCCGGGTTTCTCGCCTTCTCGCCCGACGGCAAGAAGCTCTACGCCGCGGCGACACGGGAAAACGTTGGCGGGGTCGCCGCCTACGAGGTCGCTGCCGATGGGTCGCTCGAGTTCTTCCATTTCGAGCCCACCGGCGATGGTGGCGCGGCGCACCTTTCGGTGCACCCCTCCGGCAAATTCCTCCTCACCGCTCAATATGGCGGCGGCTCGATCTCGCTGCTGCCACTCGACGCCGCGGGCAAACCCGGCACCGCCAGCGTCATCGAACACGAGGGGGGCTCCAAGGTCGTCGAGGGACGTCAGGATTCGCCCCACCCCCACTATGTGGGTTATTCGCCCGACGGAAGATTCGCCCTCGTCCCTGATCTCGGGATCGACGGAATCGTCATCTACGCGCTCGACCCCGCCAAACCCGCCATCACCAAACACGGTTTCGCTGCCTCCGTCCCTGGTGGCGGACCACGACACCTGAAGTTCTCGAAGGATGGTAAGTTCCTCTACCTGCTCAACGAACTGAGCCTCTCCACCACCGTCTTTTCATGGGATGTCGCCGCGGGAACCGCGAAGCTCCTCTCCACGACCCCGGCCCTGAGCGAGGAAGCGAAAGTCGCGGAAAGCTTCAACTCGGCCGCTGAGATCGTCGTCCATCCATCGGGCGGCCACGTCTACTCCTCGAATCGTGGTCACGACTCCGTCACCGTTTACCAGGTGAAGGAAGGTGGTGAGGCCCTTGATGTCATTCAGGTGCAGCCCGTTCGCGGGGCGTTCCCGCGGAACATCAACCTCGATCCGAGCGGCCGGTGGCTCCTCGCCGCCGGGGCCGATTCCCACACTGTCGCGGTCCATGCCGTGGCGGCCGAGACCGGCAAACTCACCTACCAGAGAGGCGCCATCATTCAGGTGCCCGCCCCGATTTGTATTGTGTTTGGTGGGGTCGTGACGCCGTGACAGATTCCGGTTTCGGTATCCGCGTTAGCGCTGGAGGGAAACCTGGACGCATAATCGGGCAAGGAGAACCTTTGCGCGGAACGCGGTTCCCCTTCAGCCTGCGGGTCGCATCACGAAACTGAGCGTCTACGGATCACGCGTCAGCGATGGAGAGAACCGGGTGCCGCCCACTGCGTTCCGCGCGGAGCTCCCGTTTGCCGGCCGAATGTCCCTGGACGCACGTCCGCTCTCACCCCTCCAGCGCGGCGATGTATCGCTCGGCGTCGAGGGCGGCCTGGCAGCCGTTCCCGGCGGCGGTGATGGCCTGACGATAAACGTGGTCGGCGACGTCTCCGGCCGAAAAAATGCCAGAGATGTTCGAGCGGGTCGAGTGACCGTCCTGGAGAATGTAGCCGTCCGCGTCGAGGTTCACCCCGGATCCAGCGAGGAAGGCGGTGTTCGGATCGTGACCGATCGCGACGAAGACGCACTTCAGCGCGATCTCGCTTTCCTCGCCCGTGACCCGGTTCTGGACGCGAATGGCTCGCATGTCGCCTTTTTCGTCGGTGAGGTATTCCGCCACCGCCGAATTCCAGACCGGTTCGATCTTGGGGTTGGCGAGGGCGCGGTCGGCCATGATCTTTGAGGCGCGGAGCTCGTCGCGGCGATGCACGAGGTAGACCTTGCTCGCGAAACGGGTCAGGAAATTCGCCTCCTCACAGGCCGAGTCACCTCCGCCGATCACGGCCACTGGCACATCGGGATAAAAAGCGCCGTCACAGGTGGCGCAGGAGGTGAGACCGCGTCCGACAAGGTCCTTCTCGTTTGGCAGCCCAAGGTGGCGGGGGCTCGCGCCGGTGGCGACGATCACGGTGTGGGCGTGGTATTCGGTGCCTCCCGAGGTCTTGAGGAGGATACTGCCGTCCTCCTGTTTCGCGACGCTCTCGACGCGGTCGTATTCGACACGGGTGCCGAATTTCTCCGCCTGTTGCTGCATGCGCATCATCAGGTCGGGACCCATCACACCCTCGGGGAAACCAGGGAAATTCTCCACTTCGGTCGTCGTCGTGAGCTGGCCACCGGGCTGTTCACCGGAAATGACGAGCGGGCGAAGGTTGGCGCGGGCCGTGTAGATCGCGGCGGTCCAGCCGGCGCAGCCGGTTCCGATGATGATGACGTTTTCCATGGGGTGTCAATGTGGAGAAGGATGGCGGCGAATCAATCGCAAATCTGGCGGAATGACCCGCGTCGGGACATTGGTCGGTAGGGACTCATCTCCTGAAATCAACCTCCGCGGGGATCGCGCCGATCCGCTAGAGTCTGCCCCGAGCATTTTCCGAGAAAGCATGTTACACTAACCAGCGATGCCGCGAGTTGCGACAGGGTTCCTTTGCCTCTTCTTTCCGGTCTGGCTGTCTGCCTATGATCCGCCGGTGACGGTGCGTCCCCTGCGCAGCGTCGCCGATCTCCGCAAGCTGACCTACGAGGAATCTCGCCTCGCCCCGCCATCGGCATTGCGCGTTACCGTGATCTCCCACTACCGCGACGGCTTCGACGGCCAAGACAATTCGGGCGGTATCTTTTTTGAGTTTCCTTTCGGACCGCTTCCCCGCATCGGCGACGAGATCGAGATCACCGGTAACGTCACGGGCGGATTTCATGGGCCCTATGTGATCGTCGATGCGATGAAAAAAGTGGGTTGGCGTCAACCGCCCAAGCCTCTCAACTTCCGGCCCGACTTCGTCCAGACCGGCCTCGGTGACAATCGTTGGGTGGAGATCGAGGGACTCCTCGTCGATGTTGCCTTTGGCGAGTCGAAACGGGAAGGCACGGGTCTCCTCGTGACCGGACAAAGCGAGCTCGTGATCCGCTTTCGCAACGCCCACGAGGATTTCGATGTGGCGGGTCTTGAGCGGAATGTCGGCTCTTGGGTGCGGCTCCAGGGCAGCGGCGATCCACTCTTCAACGACCAGCGCCAACGCATCGGCTCGGATTTTGTCTGCGCGAAACACCAGTATGTCTCCGTCATCGAGAAGACGACAAAGTCCGAGCCGGTGCGGCTCGACGAGATCGGACGCTGGGATTCCCGCCGGACGCGCCAGGGCCTTGTTGAGACTAGTGGCACGGTCACCTTGGTCGAAGGGCCTTCGAGTCTCATCGTCCAATCTGGTGAACACGGCGCCCGCATCACCACGCTGACCCCGGTGGCCGTCGCCGTCGGAGAGCCGGTCACGCTTACCGGGCTGCCCGAGACGCAGGGATATTTCGTCGGTCTGCGCTACGCCACGGTCGTCCCGTCGGAGACTGGTGCCCCTCCTTCCGTGCCGGTCGAGGAAACGATGCCCCTCTCTCGCGACCACGCGTTCCAGCTCGTCAGTTTTTCCGGAAAGCTGATCGAAAAGGGCCGTGGGCTCATCAACCTTCAGGTCAACGAGGCCCTCGTCCCTGCGAGCATTCCGATCGGGTTGGGCGATCGGCTCCCTCCCGAAGGTGCGGAGTTGCGCATCCGCGGTGTCAAGCGGGTCGAGGCCGATGAGCGGGGCGAGGTGCGCTCCGTCACCATCGCCCTGCGGGGTCTCGATGACGTGGAAGTGATCGCGGTGCCCTCGTGGTGGACTCCGGCTCGGCTCTGGACCGCCATTCTCGTGCTTGCCACCGGCGCCCTTCTCTTCCTCGCCTGGCTACTTGCCCTGAACCGTCGCGTCAAACAACAAACCTCACTCATCACGGAGCAGATCGAGTCGAACGCAACGCTCGAGGAGCGCAACCGCATCGCTCGCGAATTGCACGATACCCTTTCTCAGGGTTTCTCAGGCGTCGGCTACCAGCTCGCCTCCGTCGCCAATCACCTCATCAGCGATCCGGAGAAGGCCCGCGCCAAACTCTCGGCCGCCCGTGAAATGGTCGAGCACAGCCTCGCCGAGGCGCGCGATTCGCTGATCGGATTGCGCATTCCGACCGGGGCCGATGCTCTCGACTTCCCTGAAGCCACTCTCGCCGCTGCGCAGGCCCGTTGCGAAGAAGCGGATGTCGAATTCGAGGCCGAGCGGATCGGTTGGAATGGTAGGCCCAGACTCGCGCCCGAGACCGCCTTCGCCTGCCACCGCATCATCCTCGAGGCGGTTGCCAATGCCCTTCGCCATAGCGGGGCGAAACGCCTCAGGGTCACCTTGGCAGCGGAGGCCGACCTAGCTCGAATGATTGTCGCGGATGACGGTTCCGGATTTGCCGTCTCCGCCAAGCCGCCGGAAGGTCACTACGGCATCCAGGGGATGCGCGAGCGGGCCGCGCTTCTCGGCGCCGATCTCGCGATCCGCTCCGCCCCCGCCAGAGGCACCTCCGTGGAACTCTCTTTGAAATGGACATGAGCCAACCTGAAAAACCCCTCGCCGTCCTGCTTGTGGACGATCACCTGATCGTTCGCCGTGGTCTCGCCAGCCTCATCGGTGACGAGCCCGACCTCACCGTCGTGGCCGAGGCCGGCAGCGGGGAGGAAGCGATCGCCCTCGCTTCGCAGCACCGTCCCGACGTCATCGTCCTCGATCTGCGTCTCCGCGACATGAGCGGCATCGAAGTCGCCGAGACCCTGCGCGGTCACAAGATCCTCATGCTCTCCAGCTTCATGCAGGAAGAGGACGTGCGCCGCGTCTTCGACGCCGGGATTCGCGGCTACCTTTCGAAGGACAAAGACAGCGCCGAGTTGCTCAAGGCGATCCGCGCGGTCGGTCGAGGCGATCGCTACCTGCCGCCCGAGATCTCCCTCCTCCTCGCCAAGAGCGAACACAGCAGCCATCTCACCGCTCGCGAGCTCGAGATCCTCAAGCTCGTCGCTCAGGGTAAAGCCAATAAGGAGATCGGAGAACTTCTCACGCTCTCGGAGAACACCGTGAAGAACCATGTGAAGTCCATCCTCGCGAAACTCAACGCGAAGGACCGGACCCACGCTGTGACCGAGGCGCTGAAGCGGGGGCTGTTTCAGTTGGGGCGGGGTTGAGAAGTGAAATCGGTCAAAAAGTTTCCCTTTTTGGTTGCCCCGCCCCGCCTTTTTTCGTCCACTCGTGACGAAACCGCCCCGAGGGGAGAGGAGCAGCGATGAAAGAGATTCTCAGAGCCTTTCCCCGGGTCATGGGAATCGTCAATATCAACGACGATTCCTTTTCCGGAGATGGCACGCTGAACGTGGCGACAGCCCTCGCCACGGCGAGGCAAATGGTGCTCGACGGGGCCGATGTGATCGATGTGGGAGCGGAGAGTGCCCGCACGAACCGGGGTCCCATCGGGGTGCACGAGGAGGTCGCGCGCCTCCTCCCTTTCATCGACGGGTTTGAGGCCCTCTGCGCCGAGGCCACGCCCCGGGACCACTGGCAGATGTGGCCGCCCCTGCTTTCGGTGAACACTTGGCGACCGGAGACCGTTGCGGCAGTGCTTCCGACGGGGAGGGTCGGTCTGATCAACGACATCGGAGGCCTCGTCGAAGACACGAACGCCCGTCTCTGCTTTGAATACGGTGTCTCGCTCCTCATCATGCACACGGTCGGGCAACCAAAAGTGCCACACACGACGCAGCGCTACGCCGACGTCTGGGATGCGATGGAGCGTTTTTTTGACGATCGTCTTTCCCGCGCCCGTCGCATCGGACTCGGCGAAAACCAGCTCGTCCTCGACCCCGGGATCGATTTTGCCAAGCAACGCGACGACAATCTCGCGATCTATCGCGGGCTCGAGAGGCTCCAGAGTTACGATCTTCCGGTGCTGCTGCCGATTTCGCGAAAAACGGTGATCGGAGAAGTCCTCGGCCTCTCCGTGCCTGCCGAGCGCGACCCCGGAACGATCGCCTGCCTCGTGCGCGGACTCGCCGCCCGCGCTGACCTCTTTCGAGTCCACAACGTGCGCGCTGTTGCGGACGCCGTGCGGGTCATCGCGGCGATTCGCGGGCCCCGAAAAACGATCGTGCCCTGAATCAGCGATTCCCGGGGGTGGTCTCACTTTGACTTCACCCTTTTTTCATCGTCCGGCAGGGGAGGCTGATACTCAAGCCTTTCGTTTTGGATCAGGGAAAACCCGACTTCTCCGCTACCGGGGTTTTCGAAGAGAAACCCAAGATAGTGGATCGGCTTCGCGATTTCAAATTCGGCGAGCGTGCGTCCGCGATGGACGACGGTGATGGTCTCGTCGAGTTCCACCGTGGCCTGATGGGCCTCGCGCGAGGATAAAGTCACGTCCTTTCCCGACAGCGAAAGGCCTGCGAGGGGATCTCGGAGCAGCGAGACGAGGCTGAGGCGTGGCCCTGTCCTGTCGCCCTCGACGAGGACGGAACAGCGCAGCCGTGTCTCTCGGCTGCCCTCGCGGGTTTCCTTGATCTCGTCGTAGCAGATCACCGCTACGGTCTTTTCTGGCTCGAGGATCAGCGGCAGCAGTAGCTCGCTTGGTTTGGCGGCGGGATTGGTGATGGTGAGGGGGTGGTTTCCAGGCATGATCGCCAGCAGTCCCGAAGTCTCGCCGACGGTCATGGGCTCGCCGCCGTTTAGGGCGAATCCGCCGAGCCGAATCGTGGTCGGCTCGCGCAGGGCAACGAGGTTGACGACATTCAGGAAGGCGGCCGGTGGAACGGGATCTTGCGCCCGGCCGCAAGGAAGGTTTGTCAGGGTCAGGACACTGGCGAACAGGAGGGGGCGTTTCATCTTTCAGGGTTCGCGGTTGGAGAGGACTTCAAGACGGGTCCGAACAATTTTACCGTCGGTGTCTCGCTCGGGTCGCACGAAGACTTCACGGATTCGGCGAGCGCGTCCGACGACTTCTCCAGTCTTGTCGTGATAGACTTCTGCGGCGGAATGGATGCGGAAATGGCGGCTCGAAAGCGTGGTCGTATTGAAGATCCGGGCAAAGGTTTCTTCGGCTTCGGCATCGTTGTGATGATGGGGCAGGGCCTCGTGCCGTTCGATCAGTTCGGAGAGGACGCGGGCGAAATGCGAGGGGCTGTAGAACGGCCGGACCTCAAGGAGCCGACCTGCCACGCGAGGGATTGCTTCCTCGCTGAGCCCGCTCGTGAGGACGCCGTCTTCTCCGTCTCGCACGTAATTCGGTGCCTTGTAATTGTCCTGATCGAGCCGGAGATCGCAGGAGACAAAGGGACCGCGCAAGAGCGTTTCGATTTCGAATCGGGTCGGTGCGGTGTTGAGATTGAGATGACCGTAAGCGAGTGCGTAGCGGCCCTGGGCATTCAAATCGTTATCGTAGAGAAGGGCAAAAGGTTCGGCTTGGGACTCGACCGGGTCGATCGCGGTCGGCGGCGGCTGGTGATCCCGCGGATCGCAGTGCCGATAGAGAATCGCGGCCGAGGCGTCGCTTTCTGAAGCGGGACCAAGATTCGTCCCGTTGTAACCGGCGTGGAAGAGATCGAGCCACTGGCTCGCGCGCATCCCGGGCCGGTCGAAGCGTTCGTGTTCGCTTCGGCCGATGCGCAGGCTGTTGCCGCCGCCCCACATTCTGCCGGGTTGTGCATCGAGCGGGAGACTCTTGAGTTGGGTGTCGCGGAGCAGCCCGTATCGCTGGTTGGCCTGCTTGGCGATCAGGCTGTTGGGACCGCTCGCAGGACCCGGGATCCACATCACGGGGTCGTGGAGGTGACCCAGTTCGGTAACGGAAAAAAATCGTCGCTGATTGCTGATTCGCCACGGAGCGAAGGAGGTCTCCGCGATGTTGGCGGGCCGGTTGAAGCGGTCTGGAGCTTCGGCGTCCGAGTCGGGAATGCTGGAGCTGGAAGGCGCCGCATCGTATCCGCGGTCAGGCCAGTCGCGGACACGGGCTTGGTCTTTGAAACGGTCCGGTTGTGCTGCGGAGACTTTGTCATGATCGAAGTTGCGGGAAGCAGGAGTCGCTTTGAGCCGATATTGGGCCTCCTCCGCGGTGGACCGTGAATACCACGGCATCCACGGATCACCTAGATGGGCTCCGAATCCGGCGTTGAAGCCGAAGCTCTTTCCCGCAAGCGACGGAATCGCGAGACGCATGAAGGACTCGCCACCGATCAGAACCTGCTGGTGCCGCGGAAAGAAAAATCCAAAGGTGGGAAACATCGGATCTTCGCCAGGCTCGGGACGCCCGCAGCGGTCGATGCGGTTGTCGCCGAGGTAGAGTTCGTAGTGGGCCCGCACCGAGACATTGACGGCCCCACGTAAATCCTGCACCACGGGAAATGCGACCAAGGGCGGGCGCCCTACCGGCACTTTCCAGCGGATCCTGCCGAATTTCACCACCTCGTAGTGATTTGGCGGCACGGTGACGGAGAGTCCGCCGTTCGCCGGGAACGCCTCGTCGAAGACACGGTGGCTTTCGAGGATCTCGTGAAAGGTCGAGTTCGCGCGGAAGCGGATCCGCTCGAGAAAGCGGAAGCGCAGCCGCAGCGCTTCCATCTTCGCCTCGCGGTTGGCAGGATTCCAGAATTCGACGAAGGGGGTTGCCTCAAAGACGATGAGGTCGCTGTTGCCGACCCTCTCGTAGCCGACATACTCGAATTTCAGAAAGAACTCGTTCACCGGGCAGTAGGTATCGACCCCGCGGAAGACTCTCGTGCCGGCGTTGATGGTATTCGTCGGCAGGGAAGGTCGGCCGTCTTCATCCGCGTAGTCGATCGCATTGGCCGCGAGAGTGGCAATGTAATCCTCGTCGTCGGGAAATCCGCCGCTCCGATCCCGGAAGGCTGGGAGATTCCGCGCGACGAGGTCGGCGATGCCGATGTCCCGGTTGGCGATGAGGGAGTTGAGGTTGAAGCGCGGTTTGCCCTCGTCGACGTAGCCGTGGCCGTAGGGAATGAGGGGGACGGTGCGATAGGGTTGCAGACCGCTTGCAAATCGGGCGGTTTCACGGTCCGGCCCACCGACGAGGTCGTAGTGAGAACCCGATAGGTGACGTCGGTCAGCGAGGAAACGCGAGGCGTCGAGATAGGGATGAATTCCTCCGGTGACCGGCCAGCTTTGCAGGACGATTTCGCGTGGGGAAAGGCCCGGCGCGACTTGATCGACGAGGGATTGGCCGCGATGGGAAGTGGGGAAGTGATAGGCGGTCTTCGTCGTTCCCGCCATGGCGAAGGGCGCGGGGAGCGGCCCCGCGCGACGGTCGTGGGAGGCGTATCCAAGGCGTACCGCCGCATCGCGATGGGGAGCCACCTGCGCCCCGACCAGGTCGAGATTCGGGTAACCTTCGAGATCTTCGATCCAGTAGGTGTAGCGGGTGCGCCAGGCTGAGTCTCCATCGGAAGGGAGCTCGACGAGGCCCAATTCGGGACGGCGATTTTCCTCAAAAAGGTTTCCCGAGGTATCGAGGTCGCTGAGCCGTGGCGTCCGGATCGCATCGTTGCGTGTTTCTCCCGAGAAGGCGACCCGCGGTGCGAGGATGGCGGCGTTGGCGAGGGAGGCGGTATCGGCGGCATCGAAATCGGGCAGGGCGCTTTGTTGGATTTCACCTCCGGCAAAGAGCGGATAATGGGTGACGCCTTCGGCACTAGGACTGGTGATGAAAGTGTAGCGCGCTGATCCGTGGCGACCCAGGGTGACGAGGTAGGCATCGTTGGAGGTGAGGGCGCTGAGCTTGGCGGAGGCTTCGGCAAAGGCAGCTTCCTCACCGAGGCGCGCGCGCACGCTTGCGGCGGCGGAATGGCTCAGGGTTGCTTCCTGCCCTATCATCGCAAAGAGCGAGACGACGACGACGGCGATGATCGTCACGAGGACAAGGGTCAGGATCAGAGCGGCACCGCGTTGGCGAAGGCAGGGGTGGGGATTCATGGGGTTCTCGCCGGCAAAGCGATGCGTTGGCGGAAAGTGCGACACCCGGCGAGGAAGGTGCGGTCGGCAGGGGTGGCGGAGGATGACTCGACCCGGCCCCAGTTGATGCCCCAGTCCTCGTAGCGGGCGAGTCGCCGGGCGATGGTTTCATCCACGATGGTGATGACGACTTCAATGAGATCGGGAGCGACGAGCGCGGGCCATTCGTCGCGGCCGGAAAGGTCGAGATATTGGTTCAAGGCGGGTCCGTCGAGAAGAGCCGAGCCACCCGAAGGCAGGCTGACCCGGCGAAAGGCTTTCAGCTCGAAGCGCACGACATGATCGACGATGACTTCGTCTGGGAAGACGGAGTCGTGGACGGGCGATGCGGGGTCCGTCCAATCCTCTTCCGTTCCCCGCCAGGGCTGGTAGGTGGGAGGAGGCGAAGCGAGGCGCTCGATCACCGGCCGCACCGGCCAGGGTGGGACAGCGGCGCGGGATCCTGCGGTCGTGTCGGGATCTTCGCGGGCGGCGAGGAGAAAGGGAAATCCGGCGTTCGCAAAACGGCCTTGTCTCACGACAGCTTGGTTGGGAGCGCCGAGCGCGCGCGAGTGAACGCCGTCGTCATTGATCGCCCGTGTTGCATGGAGGAGGAGACCATCGGCGTAGCCCTCGCCTGTGGCATGTCCTCCCTGACGGTAGTGGCGGAACAATTTCATCCCGGCTCCGTCGTCGCCGGCGAGCGGTGAATGCCTCGCATAGGCGACGTAGTAGCCAACCACCCCGGGAGGCGTTTCGCGGGAATCATCATTTCCGGCGCCAACGCGGGTGGCGAAGGCGAGGGTGGCGAATCCCGGCGCGGCATTGGGGAAGCTGGTCGCGCCGGAACCGCTGACGCGATTCACCTCGAAGGGCAGGAAAAGACGACCCTCGAAGACATCGCGTTGTTGCGGGGAGAGATCGTCCCGCAGGCTCGGCATGGGGGCGCGGCGCGAGCTGACATGCCCGGCGAGGTCGTTTTCGATCCAACCGAGGGCGACCCGAGCATCGCCCCGCTTTTCGATGGTCTCGGCGCCTTCGCGGAAGCGGGCGAAGGCGGCGTCGAGCATCGTCGCGAGGACGAGGATGAGGACGGAGAGAATCGCCATGGCGAAGAGCAGTTCGACGACGGTCGTGCCCCGCCCCGCGGATGTTCTGTCAGGGCGAGGCCGGGGTGTCATGGAGAAACGACGCGCGAAAGGAAACGATCCCGCGACCGGGCAGAGGCTGCCGCAGCGGCGGGTTGGGAGACGATGAGCTCGAGTTCGCAGAGCCCTTCTAGCGTGGGCGATTGCGGGTGCGGCGAGGTTATCCGCAGGCGCACGAGGTGGACGGCGGCCGGCGCGCCAATCAGTCCGTCGACCCAAGCACTGGCATCCGTTTCCCCGAGGTAGGTGCCATCGGCGTCGAAGGAAAAGAAACGCACCGTTTCGCCAGCTTTGGGTGCCGGGATCTCAATGGGGTCTCCCGCGGGTGGTTCCATCTGGAACGTTCCTGGCGAGGACGATACCATCGCCGCGGAAAGCATCTGCGCGATGCGTGCCGCGGTTTCTCGGTCGCGCGCCGATCCTTGCGAAGACGCCGAGCCGGCCAGCATGGCGAGAAGCGGGAGAGCCAGGGTCGCGATGAGCCCGGTCGCCATCGTCACTTCGGTCAGCGAAAACGCCTTGAGGCGGTGTGGTCGGGCCGATCCTGGGGAAGGGTTCATCGTCAGTCGGTAAGGATGCGGGGCCGCCCGGTGTAGTATCCCACCTCGAGACATTCTCCGTTGGGGATCTCTTGTCCCGAGCCCGAGAGGCGCTTCGCGGTGTGAATAACCGTGCCGGTCGAGGGATCGCGAAAGCCCTCGACGACTCCGATGTGAAGGGCGTCGGCGTCGGCGAAACTTGGAGCGCGGACGCCCCCGTCGGGCCCGAAAACAAGACTCGGCAGAGCTCGCCCGGCATCTCCGCCTCCGGAGCTTGTCTTAACGGCGAACCGGCGGGTTGCGATGAGATCGTGGAGAGTGCGGAAGGCCCCGTCCCCGATCACTTCGAAATCCTCGCCAGACGCGAAGACAAGACCCTCTGGCAACGTTCGCCACGGTGAGAGGCGGTGAAACCGGTTCGTTGGGGCGCTCTTTTCGTGACTGCCTTTGGCGGTCGCTTCCCCGAAGAGCGCGTAGGCCCGCAGAGCCAGCGAGGGGTCGGGAAAGTGGGCGTCGGCGAAGGCGACGATACGGGGAGCGCTTCGGGCGATCGCCTCGGCCCGGGCGTTTTCCAGAAAGCCGGAAAGTTCATGAATCCCGGTCTTTCGCGCAGGGCTGAGGGAAACGAGGGACGGAGCCGCGATCGCCAGAAGCAGCGAGACCATCGCCATCACGACGAGAAGTTCGATCAGGGAAAAGGCGGACCGCCCCGAAAGGAAACTCGTCGGATGCTGGCGTGGGCAGCTCATGAACAGAGAATCGACTGATGAGATCTGCGAGGTAGGATGACGGGATTTTTCAGGAAGAGCAAGAGCGGCGCCCAAAAATTCTTCACCTTGGGCAGGGATTTCGGCCACTTGTTCCGGATCGCGGCGGGAGACGTAAGCGTTCTGAGCCATGGGTCAACGCATCGCCATCGTAGGAGCCGGAGTCGCCGGGCTCGCCGCCGCTCTTCGTCTCACCGAGGCGGGGGAAGAGGTGATCGTTTTCGAGAAGAGTCGCGGGCTTTCGGGCCGCGCCGCGACGAGGTCGAAGGAGGGGTGCCGCTATGACTTCGGAGCGAACTATTTCAAGGTCAGCTGCAATGAGGTGGCGAAACTTGTCTTCGAGACGCTGCCGACCGAGGGTCTCACCCGCATCGTCGGCGACATTCTCGCCTTCGATCGGGATGGGAAGATCTCACCGGCGGATCCGGAACGCAACGCGGGGGCCCGCTGGAACTACCGCGACGGCATCAGCACCCTCGGGAAACGCCTTGCGGCGAAGGGTGGCTTCGCTACGGCCAACGAAGTGCGCGTGACGCGGCTCGAGTGGGCCGGGGGTTGCTGGCAACTGGAAGACGAGTCCGGCAGAGTGCTCGGGGATTTCGACCGCGTCCTTCTGACTCCGCCGGCACCTCAAGCCGCGGATCTCCTCGAAGCGAGCGACTTCCCGTCGTCCGTCCGAATGGGCGTCATTGCCGGGCTGCGAAGGGCCGAATACTGGCGTCAGTTTTCAGTTGTGTTGAGCTTTCCGGAAGCGATTTCCCTACCCGAAAATGCCTACGCCCTCATCAACGACGATCGCGATCATGACCTCGCGTGGGTCAGTCTGGAAAACCGGAAGGCGGATCGGGTCCCGGCGGGGCAATCGCTCTTCGTCTTGCAGCTTTCGCCCCGCTGGTCGGAGCGGCACTATGAGGACGCTCCGGCATCGATCGTCTCCTTTGCCACGGCTCAGCTCGGCGCGCTGCTCGGTGAAGATCTCCCCGCCCCCGCTTGGAGTGACCTGCAGCGATGGCGCTACGCCCATCCACGGACCGCGGCGGATGTGTCCGCCTTGCGGGAGGGCGCTCCCTGCGGATTGTTCTTCGCCGGCGACTGCCTCGTCGGGCGCGGCCGGGTCGAAGAGGCCATCCTCACCGGTTTCGCCGCCGCAAGCGAAATGGCGATCCTGAGGATTTGAGTTCTCAGGGAACGGCGGTCTCTTTTTCGAAGGCGAAGGGCCGCAGGGCGGCCCGGACGGTCTCATAGAGTTCGCCTTCCCAAGGAATCTCTTCGATTTCCGGTTCCTCGTCGCGCACCCGGAAATCCCAGGGGGCGATGATGACGGCGACTTTTGCGGGAGAAATCTGCGCGACGAGGGTGAAGAGCTCCTCGATCGCCTCGTCACCGATGGGGATGCAGCCGACCGTGACCGATTTGCCGTGGATAAAAATGTCGTAGCCGAGTCGCTCGCGACCGTCGGAGCGGCCTTTCTCCCGGTCGAAGGGGTTCGGGTAGTCGATCTTGAGGGAAAGGTGGTAGCTGCTGTTGGGGTTCAGATACTCGATCCGGTAGAGGCCTTCAGGGATCTGGCCATCGCCCTCGCGCAGCTTCGGACCGAAGGTTCCGCTGAAACCTTGGAAGGGAAAGGTCCGCAAAACTTCGCGCCGTCCCTTTTGGTCGTGGCCCCAGACCTCGACCCGGCGTTCCTCCTTGAGGGTGATGAGGGTGAGGGAGGTGATCCGATCTTTTTCGTCCGGTCGGAAACCGAGTCCCCGCGAAGTCGTCTCACTCACGACCGAAGCGATGGTGCGTTCACCTCGTGTCGATAGGGCCAAGGGATGCCAGACAGACCGGCCAAACCGGTGAAAGAGGGAGAGTCCGCCGGAGAGGACGAGAATCAGGAGTATGAGTTGCCTCCGCCGGGCCATGGGCGAACGCGGCAATCAACCCATGCGCTGATACAGCAGGGTCATCGAGGCGATGGCGAGACCGACCCCGATCCATTCCCAAAACTTGAGTTGCTCATCGAAGAACAAGGCCCCGACGAGGCAAAGACTGAGCACCACGGTGAGGCTGTAGATCACCCCAATGTAGGCAAGCTTGAGGTGGGGCATG
>NEUQ01000045.1 GCA_002288445.1 Verrucomicrobiia bacterium Tous-C2TDCM
TATGAGGTGAGAGTGGGAGAATGAGCGGGAGGGGCAGGGCAAACGGACACCGCCCGCTTATAGTCCCGCTGCAAAATCGCTCATCGCCGCGAGGATGATGGCCACGCTCACGGCGCCGGCGTCGGGCTTGCCAAGGGAATTTTCTCCCAAGGTCTTCGCCCGGCCCATCGTAGCGATCATGTTCTCGCTTGCGTCACGTCCCGCAGCGGCCGCAGCAGCAACGGCACTCAGGGCGTTGGTGATCGGCTCGCCGGAAACTTCGGCGGCCTTTTCGGCAGCCGGATAAAGGGCGTCAACCATGGTTTTATCCCCGGGTTTGGCTCCTTTGGTCATCACCTGATCGGTCCCTTCCCGCAGAAGTGCGGCGAGACCCTCGGCCGTGAATTCAGTGGCATCGCCCAGGGCCTTGCCCCCGGAGCGGAAAAGAATCCCGAAGATCGCCCCTGAGGCGCCGCCCATGCTCGACATCATCGCCGTGCCAACTCCGACAAACACTTTTCCGACCGAGGGGAAATCCTTGCCTCCGAGGGCGTCCTTCACCGCGGTCATGCCGCGCTCCATGCCGACGCCGTGATCGCCGTCACCCAGAGCGCGGTCGGCATCGGTGAGGATGGGTTCGGCTTCGATGATCCGCTGAGCAGCCGCGAGCATCATGTCGCGGACTTCCGAGATAGACAGTGAGGATTTTCCCATGTGAGATCGTTTTTGGAAACTAAAGAGGGTATCAAGGGGAGATTCAACCCGCTTTATCCAAGCAAGACGCCAGATTCAACCTCCGTAGCGGCCTTCCATTTTGCTGAAACAGACCGATTGGCAGGGCATTTCCCAATATTGCTTGAGTTCATCGTCCATCCGGGTGAGCGAGAAGGAAATCCCGGACATCTCCTGACAAGTAACGAGCGGACCCACCATCACGTCGTAGACCTTCAATCCGCGTTCCGAGAGGACGGCCTTGGCCTTGCGCAGGGCGATGAGGAGTTCCATCATCGTCGTGGCCCCGAGGGAGTTCACAAACAAGAGAACCTCGTCGCCCTCGGTCAGGGCGGCGACTTCTTCGTCCTTCTCGTAGTCGGCAAACAGGAGATCCAGCATCATCACGGTGAGGTCGTCAGCCGTGGCCATAGGGATCTGGCCGACTCCGGGCTCGCCATGGATGCCCATGCCAAGTCCAATCTTGTCTTCGTCGATATCGAAGGTGGGCTTGCCCGTCGCAGGGATCGAACCGGGTGCCATCGAGACGCCGACGGATCGGGTCTGGAGAACGGCTTTTCTCGCGATCGCCTCGAGCTCAGCGAGGGTCTCGACCTTCTGCGATGCGGCACCAGCAAGTTTCACGATCGGGACGAGCCCGGCGATACCACGGCGGTTTTTCTTGTCGGTGGGAGCAGCGGAGCAGACATCGTCCCAGATCAGCACGGTGCGCACCTCGATGCCCTCGTCTTCAGCCAGCTCAGCTCCAAGGTCGAAATTGAGCACGTCGCCGGCGTAGTTGCCGTAGAGGTAGAGCACACCCTTGCCGCGATTCACGGCTTCGGTCGCCTCAAAAACGATGTTCGGCGGGGGGGCCGCGAAGATATCACCGCAGGCGGCGCCATCGGCAAGATTGCGACCGACGAGTCCGTGATAAATGGGCTCGTGACCGCTCCCGCCACCCACTAGCAAGGCTACCTTGCCCTCGGGAATGTCGTTCTTGATAATCGAGCGCGAGCCAACGTAGCGGCATTCGCCATTGTAGGCATCGACGAGGCCCTCGACGAGTTCGTCGGCGACTTTAAGAGGATGGTTGATGAGTTTTTTCATCGAAGGGAGGGAGGAATCACGGTCCGAAAATCAGCCCGGGCTGTTGTTGTCTCAGAGTTTGCCGGTGATGACAAACGGAAAATCATCCCCTCGCGATTTTGCGGGACACAATTGGCGGAATTCGATACAGTGCCCGCCATGCGATCGATTGTCCGCATTCCGACCCTCCCGGCCCTGATCGCATTGGGGATCATGAGCCTCGCTCCGACCAAGGCACAAGAGCCGCTCGTCGCCGATCTCGATCTCTTCGTGACCCTCCCTGCCGCCTACCAGCTCACCCCAGATGATCTCGAGAAACGCTTCGCGAAAGGGAACTGGAATCGCAATCCCTACTTTGAGTGGCTCACCGAAGATCGCACCCGTGCCATTTTCCAAAAAAAGGATCTCGGCAACCTGAAGGTCAACCTCACGCTGCTGCGGGGAGCTTTCACCGTCGAAGAAGCCGTCGTTGATTTCGAGGACGGCCAATTCCTCGGCGTGACCATCTCGATCTTCAACCGCGGCGATGGCGGGTCGATCTCGATGGATGACTACAACAAACGTTTTCAGGCGATGGGACGCCACCTCGGCGAACAGCTCCAGATCCGTCCGACGAGCCGCGAAGGAAAACCCACCCAAGGCCTCCTCACGAAGGGCTACGTGTGGATCTCGGCCCGAGGCAAGGCGGTGCTGGAACGCAATGCCCCCGATGACACACCCGTGGAATACCTGAGGATGCGCCTCGCGAAGCGCGACGCGGGCGGCGTCTACGAAGCCGCGATGCAGGACCGTGCCGGAGCCTCGGTGAAACTCTCGGAGTTGCCAACGAACGTTACCAAGGGCCACGATGGAGATATTTACGTTTCCGGCATTCCCATGGTCGATCAGGGGGCGAAGGGTTATTGTGTCGTCGCCTCGGCACAACGGCTCTTCGAATATTACGGCATCGCCTGCGACATGCACCAGCTTGCCCAGATCGCGGGATCCGATCCCGAACGCGGCACAAGCATCCTTGCCACGAACGAGGAACTCGGCCGTATCGACCATCTTTTCAAAACGCGCTTCACTTGCATCGCGGTCCGGCAGGGATACCAGCTCGTCGAACTCGTCGAAGGCCGCTATGTCGGCCCCGAAGTGCCCCGGGCGAAGTATCACGAGGCCATCCGCAAACACATTGGCGAAGGCATCCCCTTGCTCTGGTCACTTGAAGTCGGACTTTTCCCGGAAGATCCCCCCTTGCGGGAACAAACCGGAGGAGGCCACATGCGCATGATCATCGGATACAACGAAGGGAAAAATCAGATCCTCTTCTCCGATTCCTGGGGAGCGGGCCACGAACTCAAACGAATGGACGCCAAGAACGCCTTCGAGGCGACCCACGGTCTTTTTTTGCTAAAACCGACGACGCGTTAGGGGAAGACTCTGCGGTCTTAGAATTCACTTTCCCGACGAAAGCGCCTCTCCGTGACGGATGATCAACTCCGGCCGGTAGAGATCTTCGTTGCTGGCTTGGAACTCGGCCTTGAGGCGCACCTTGAACCGGGCGAGGTCAACGAGATGCCACCGCAGGTATTTCCAATTACCGGCGTTCCCGTCATGCTCGATCCCCACGAGGAGATGGCTCGCGTCGTGCAGCACTTTCCGCGTTTGCACGCTCGGGGTGAAGTAGAAAGTCCGGAGATCAGAATCCAGCGAGCCCTCCTCAACCAGCTTGGGATCGAGGTAGACGACCCGTCCGCTTTCGGGATGGCGGATCATCAGATCGGGGTATCCGGCGCGCTGCAAATTTCCCTCGGCGTTGCGGGGGTAGGCGCATTCCAGCTCCGGAGCCCGGTCGATCTCCTCCAAAAGGGCCGTCTCAAAATAGGTGCTTACCTCGTTGATGCGGCTCTCGCGATGGGTGATCGAGTCGGCCGCGTTCAGGCGGACGAGGACCCGTCCGATCGCCTCGTCGAGCCGTGTAAGGATCTCGGCGTCGACGGGATCATCCGGACTCATCGGCAACACCTGTTTTCCCGTGGAAATCTCGACCAGACTGGAGAAAGGAACCTCCCGAAAAAGGCCCCCGCCGTTCAACACCGTCGTCACGAGCGACTCGACCGAAGGTTCCTGTTCGATGACGATCTGGGGCGGGGCGGTGCGCTCGCAGGCAACCAGCAGTGAACTGGCAAGGGCGGCAAGAATCGCTCTCATTCTATTGAAAATCCTGACAAAAATCTCCTCTCCGCCTCTTCCGCGTCCCCTTGACAGTCCGCGTGGACCCGGGCGATGACCTCACCCGAAGAGACCCGCTCGCCGACCTTGACGATCCGATCGAACCCCACCGCCGGATTCACCGCGTCCTCGGCCCGGTCGCGGCCGGCCCCGAGGGCGTTGGCGGCGCGCCCCACGGTCTCGGCATCGACGCGGGTGACCACCCCCGAATTCGGCGAGCGGATCTCGCGCACCGTCGCAGCGGGGTGTATCCTGGAAAACTCATCGAGACACGCCGAATCCCCCCCTTGGGCCTCCACCAGCTCGTAGAACTTCGCCAAAGCAGCGCCACCGTCGAGCCAACCCTCGAGCCGCTCCCGTCCCGCCAGGCTCACCTCGACGGCGAGCGCCAGAACGAGCTCGCGCAAATCCTTCGGCCCACCGCCACGAAGGCACTCGATCGCCTCGGTTACCTCGAGCGCGTTGCCGACGGCCCAGCCGGTCGGCTCGTCCATCCGATGATACCGGACCCGTGTCTCCACCCCCATCGCCACGCCGACCTCGAGCATGGCTTCGCCGAGAAGAATGGCATCCTCCCGCGTCTTCATGAAGGCACCCGAGCCGAACTTCACATCGAGCACGAGAGCGTCGAGCGATTCGGCCAATTTCTTTGAGAGGATCGAGGCCACGAGGAGCGGCCGGCTCGGCACCGTCGCGGTCACATCGCGCAGGGCGTAGAGTTTTCTGTCGGCGGGACAAATCGACACCGTCTGTCCCATCATCACCACGCCGATCCGTTCGAGCTGCGCAATGGCTTCCTCCGGCTCGAACCCGACGCGGAAACCTGGAATGGACTCCAACTTATCGAGCGTGCCCCCAGTGATGCCGAGCCCCCGGCCCGAGATCATCGGCACCCATAGTTCATCGCAGGCAAGCAACGGCGCCAGCACCAGCGAAACCTTGTCCCCGACTCCGCCGGTCGAGTGTTTGTCGACAACACGAGGCGCATGCCGGGGCCAGCGAAAGGTAGTTCCCGATTCCAGCATCGCCCGGGTCAGGGCCGCCGTCTCGCCGGCGTCCATGCCCTGAAAGTAGACCGCCATCGCGAACGCCGACATCTGATAGTCGGGCATCCGTCCATCCGTAAAGGCCTCCACCAGAAAGCGGATTGCATCCTGATCGAGGGCGTATCCGTCCCGCTTTCGTTCGATGAGCGTGGGCACGTGCATCCTTGAGAGGATGGACCAGACTAGGCCAACGTGGGAAGGGAAAAATGCCGCAATCGGTGCGAAGCCCCCTTCCGACCGCAAGCCCCCATCGGATCAGCTTCCGCGAAGAATTCCTTGCCCTCACCACCCGCTCCCCTAAACTCCGCCCTCATGGCGAAGGAATTGAATTTCAAACAGGAACTGGTGGGATGCTTTGGTTTTCCGGTGGCGGAGAATCCGACCCAGGCGATGATCGAACCAGCTTTCCGCGCGATGGGTCTGGACTGGCGCTACCTCACCCTCGAGGTGCGTCCCGACGACCTCGCCGCCGCCGTCGCCGGGGCGAGGGCCTTTGGCTTCCGCGGATTCAACTGCACCATCCCCCACAAAGTGGCGGTGATTCCGCTTCTCGATGGGCTCGGTGAGTCGGCCTCGCTGATGGGCGCGGTCAATTGCGTGGTCAACCGCGACGGACGTTTCATCGGAGAAAACACCGACGGCAAGGGGTTTGTTTCGAGCTTCCGCGAACTCGCCGATCCGGCGGGAAAATCGCTTGTCCTCCTGGGCGCGGGCGGAGCGGCCCGGGCCATCGGCGTCGAAATGGCTCTCGCCGGTTGCTCTAGCATCACTCTCGTGAACCGCGACGAAAGGCGCGGACGAGAACTCGAGGCGCTGTTCTCCGGCAAGTTGCGAGAGGCGGTCGAGGCGACGGGCCGGGACCTCTCCGTCTCCTACGTCTCCTGGCAGGACGATTTCCGCGTCCCCGAGGGGACCGAAATCCTCGTGAACGCGACCTCGATCGGCCTCTTTCCCGACATCAAAGCACGCATCCCGTTGGCGATGGATTCGGTCATTTCCGACATGATTGTCGCCGACGTCATTCCCAATCCCCCCGTCACCCGCCTCGTCGAGGAATCCCGCCAAAAAGGATGCCGCGTTATTGACGGCCTCGGCATGCTCGTGGCCCAGGGCGTCATCGGGATCGAATTTTGGACGGGGCGCACGCCCGATGCGAGGGTGATGCGGAGCGGTCTCGAGGAGGTCTTCAGCTGAGGCTCCTCCAACCGCTGCGGTGGAGGGACGCCCCACTCACTCCGACTTCATGTCGAGAACGACCAACTGACCCGAAGCATTGCGGCAGTAAGCACGGCCATTTGCGAAGACCGGCACAGTCCAGACCTTGGGGTCGAGAACCTGCTGCTTGAAAATGGGCTGGTATTCGGTCGGGACCGCCGGCGCAACCTGCAGTTCGCCACCTTCGGTGAGCACGAGAAGATTCCCCCGCACCGCCATGGCGGTGCCGTGGCCCACCGTGGTATCGGTCCACTTGACGGTGCCGGTGGCAAGTTCAAGGCAACGGAGACCGGTGCCATCCTGCCCTTCATTTCCCGTGATACCGTAGAGATGTCCGTCGATCAGGACGGGCGCGTTCATCTGCGTCTGCATCTCACGGTTCTGCCAACCCTTCTGCGGCTCACCCTTGTCGACCCACTTGACGACCGTCGCGCCCTTACCGTAGCCGCTCGAAAGGAATATCGAGTCACCCGAGACGATGGGATCCGCGGCATTGACGCCATAACGAGTCATCCACTTCTGCCGCCAAACCTCGGTGCCGTTGCTCGCGTCCACGCAGACATAGGATCTCTTGTTTGAAAAGATGACGAGACGCCAGCCGTTCCGTGAAACCGGATAAGGCGTCGAGTAGCCGGCCTCCTCGTTGCCCGATTTCCAGACGACCGAGCCGTCCTCCTTTTTCAGATTGAGACCGGAGTCGCCGGCGTTGATGAAAAGCCAATCATCCCAAACCAAGGGGGCCCCGGTGAATCCCCAGGTCGGCTTCGTGTATTCGAAGTCTTCCTGAAGGTGCTTTTTCCAGACGATTTTTCCATCGGCGGCATTCAGACAAAAGAGCTCCCCTTCGCGGGCGAGGTGGTAGACGCGGTCGCCGTCGATTGTGGCTGTGCCAGTGGTGCCGCCTTGGAAGTAGAGATCCCCGATCGGCTGAGGGTAGGTGAAGACCCAGCGCGGCTCGCCCCCCTGTTCGTCGAGGCAGTAAAGAGAGTCGTTGTCCCCCCCGTCGTGACCGCTGATGACGACCCGTCCGCCGCCGATCACCGGCGCGCTGTAGCCGAGCCCCACTGACTTTTTCCAGAGCACCTTTGCCTCACCCGAGGTGCGCAAACCCTCCTCCGTGGAGATGCCGTCGAACGAAGGACCGCGGTAGCGGGGCCAGTCGGCTGCGCGCAGCGAAAGTTCGTCACCTTCGGGAAAGAGGAAGGCCGAAAGAAGCAGTGCCGGATTGACGCGGGGAAACCAAAAGGGCAGCATCGACATATGGCTAACCTCACGCAAATCCGGGCCTTCGCAACCGTCATCTTGGCGGCGCTGACTCTCTCATGTTCCTGCCCACGGGCAGACGCCGGCTCCGTGACGGCATCGCTCTGGGGCCACCTTCCCGATGGCCGTCCGGTGCGGACCTTCACCTTGACGAACACCCACGGCACCCGGGTCGTCCTCGCCGAATACGGGGCACTCCTCGTCTCGGTTGAGACGCCGGATCGAGAGGGCCGGATCGGTCACGTGACTCTCCCGTATCGCTCGCTGGAAGAAGCCCTCTCCGGCGGAGTCCTTGGATCCGTGATCGGGCGCTTCGCGAACCGAATCAGCGGAGCCGGCTTCGTGATCGATGGAGCGCGCCATGACCTCGAGAGTGCCAATGCCGATGGCGTCCACATCCACGGTGGCAAGACCGGCTTTCACCGACAACTCTGGACGAGTCGGAGCACGGAAGAAAGCGTAACCTTTTCTCTCGTCAGCGAAGACGGCCACGAGGGCTACCCCGGAAAAGTCGAAGTCTCGGTCACCTACACCCTGACGGAAGACTCCACCCTCCGTCTTGCCTACTCGGGCACGACCACTCGCCCCACCCCGCTTAGTCTTACCAACCACACCTATTTCAATCTCGCCGGCTCGGGCGACATCCTGGAGCACGAGTTGCAGATGGATTGCACCGAAGTCCTCGCCGTCGACACGCGTAAGGTTCCCACCGGGGCCTTGCTCTCGGTCGCCGACACGCCCTTCGATTTCCGCAAGTCGAAGTCGATCGGCCGGGACCTTGGTTTGGTCGAGGGCGGAGGCTACGATCACTGCCTCGTCATCCCCCGCGATCCACTGGCGAAACCGGCCGTTCTCGTTCCCTTCGCCACGCTCCGGGATCCTGTCTCGGGACGCCGACTCGTGATCGCAACGACCAAACCGGGCGTGCAAATTTTCACCGCAAATTCCTTCAACGGCTCGCCCTTTCCACGGTGGGGCGGGATCTGTTTCGAAACCCAGTTCTATCCCGACTCTCCGAACCGGCCGGAGTTCCCCTCGTGCCTGTTGCGCCCGGGCGTGCCCTACGAGCACGTCACGGAATTCCGCTTTGGAGGCGAGAACGGAGTCGTTGCGAGCGATCCGGAAGCTCCAAAATCCGATTGCCTTGCCGCGGCGCAGGGCCATTAACGATCCTGCACCCTCGATTCATGCGTCTCAGAGTATGGATGCTCCTGCTACTGTGCGGCTCCCAGCTCGCCGACACCGTGCCAGTCTCCGCTGCGTGGACCTTTCGCGGCGGAGAAGATCTCCCGGGAGATCCCACTCTGGAGCCCGGCCAAGCGCCGGCTCCTCATCCCGGCTCTTGGAATCCCAGCCGCCGGCTTCTTCCTCAGCTTCTGGCTGGCGGGTTGGTTTTTCACGGGCCGCATCCATCCCCTCCTCGCTCTTGCCGGATTTTTCGGGTCGTGGATCGTGCTGCTGATCTTCGCCACTTGTTACGCCTTCCTCGATTTGAGGCTAGACGGCGGCCCGAAGGTCATCCTGCTCGGAATCATCGTGGCGACAGCGGTGACCCCGCTCTTCCTGTCGGCCGTCTACAACTGCACCTACCTCAGGGCGCAGGGAGTGCTGCTTTCCCACTTGGTCGCAGGCTTGCTTCTGCTCGGCGCGGGACTCCTCGCGACCGAACGGATCGCTTGGAAAACGGCGACCGAAGCTTGGTGGGATCGAAACGTCTTCGAACCGGTCGGCCTCATCGGTCCAGACCCGGCGACTCCACCACCAGATTCGTAAGTCGGTCGAGATAGTCCGAAGCCCCAGCGGAAAACTCCTCGGGCGACCAATCCGCAAAGACCTTGTCCTCCTCGTTGAACGGCCCCCGCTTGATCTCGAGAATGATCGTATCCTCGGCGAGAGCGAACACTGAATGCCAGACCCGCGCCTCGATGTCAACGAGATCACCCACCCCGAGACGGTGTTTCGTCAGGACATTCCCCTCGGAATCGAAGGTGACGAAACCGAGACACCCTGACATCACCATCAAAGTCTCCGAGGCCCAGTCGCGCGGATGCTGGTGGGCCCGGATGTAGGTGCCAGGCTGCATGAAGTTGAGCATGCGTTGGACGAGGTCCTCCTGCCCCCGGTGAAAGGGCAGCAGCATGCGCCGCCGCGGACTAAGTCGCGATTCACTCAGGCCCTCCTCGCGGATCGCGGGGGTGAGTTCAAAGACGGGACCGCTCGGATTCGGCAGGGCGAGTTTCATGGGAAAGGAATCGTGCGGATACGCGGAGCCGGCAAGGGAAAGAAACCGCAGCCTGCATTATCGTTTCCAATTCAAAACCACGACTCCGGCAATCATGAGAAGCAGGGCGGCCGCCTTCCATCCGACTTGGCGCCGCTCCCCGAGGATGAAAACACCCCCGAGAAATCCGACCATCGCCGAGGTTCTCCGGATCGGCGAGATCACCGAGATGAGGGCACCCTCGGAGGCGATCGCGGCGAAGTAGAGGGCATCGGTCACGAGCAGTCCGATACCGACCGCCGGGATCATCCAGCGCCACACGAATTTACCCCGGTCCGATTCTTTCAAGCTGAAGCGCCAAAGGAGGAGGAAAGGCAGCATCACCACCACGAGGTAGACCGCGAACCAGAACTGAAGAGTCGCGACACGGAGTCCGAGTTCCTGCAGGAGCAGCTTATCATAGACCGCGCTCATCGCCCCGAGAAGGGTGGCAGCAACGAGACAGCCGACCCATTTGTCGCGATAAAATCGAATCCCCTCGGCGCGCCCGAGCAGCGAAAATGCGTAGAAAGCAGCAAGGATCATGCAAAAGCCCAGCCACTGGATGAAGGTGGGTTTTTCACCGAGGAAACAAACGGCAAAAAGGATCGTCCAAAGCGGCGCGCTGGACCGGACCGGACCGGCGATCGTGATGGGTAAATGCTTCAGCGCGAAGTAGCCGAAAATCCACGAAGCCGAAACGAGGACACCCTTGCCGAGCAAGAAAGCGTGCTCCCGCCACGTCAGCGGATCGATCGCCAATCCGGCCTGCCATGCGGGAGGCAACCACGGCGTGATGACACGAAGGGCGCACCATACGAGCATCCCCGTGAGCGCTCCGAAAAACAGGACCGGCGGCACCGCGTTGTTCCGCACCGCGAGTTTCTTGAGAAGGTCGTAGACCCCGAGGACGAGGGCGGAGCAGACGGAGAGAAGAACCCAAGACATCACCTCACGCCCCCACCTTCGTCGAGATATCCCCGATCAAATCCCGCCCCCCGACCTCGCCGAGATAACGCAACTCCTCTTCCAAGACCTTCCACGCAGGCTCGCCGCCCTCGCAGGTCTTGCCGCAGGGCGTGCGGCAGACAAATCCGTCGTAGTCGGAAAAGCGTTGCGGGTCGTTCTCCTCGTTGTGCAAAGTCAGGACCGGCACCCCGTCCTCGATCCCGTCGAAGCCGAGCGGGTGCATCCAGCAGGTGAGCGGTTTGTAATACCAGGGCGGCAGTCCGCGCTGCATTGCGAGCGACTGCAGGGCACAACGTGCGTCGTTGAGAAGGAAGACGCAGGCCGTCTCGGGAAAATGGGCGGGATAGCCCTCGACGACTCCGTGCCTCGTTTCTTGCCTCACCGCAGTCTTGGGGCCCGAAGCGATGTCCCGCCAGCTGCCGTAAACCACCACCCGAGTTGGCAGTTCCAGCCCCATCGCCTCAAACTCCTCCTTCGCCCCGGCGACCACCTCGCGCAAGACGGACGCCTCCTCCGGACCGAGATAGACGCCATCATGGCAGCAGGTGCCGCGGCAGTGGGCGAGATCGCAACGGCTCAGCGGACGCTCCAGAGCCACCACGTCGACTTTCATCGTCGCCACCGTCTCGGCGAGCCACTCGTGGGATTCGGGGTAAGCCGTGATTGCGCGATCCATGAGAAGGCGAACTTGCGTGAGAACCGGACGATTGTCGACATCTCCTTGGAAGGTCGGCAGACTTTTCAAACTCCCCTCCCCCATCACCTCGGATGAAGCGTTTCACCTGTTACCTAGCGATTTGCTTGGCCGCGGTCCAGGCCCAGGCGCAGAAGATCGAATTCAACCGCGATATCCGACCGATCCTCTCGGACAAGTGTTTCGCCTGCCACGGTCCCGATGCGAAGAACGCCAAATCCGAGTATCGCCTCGATACCTTCGATCACGCCACCACCGCGGTCGACGGGGTCACCGGCATCGTTCCGGGCAAATTGAAAGATAGCGAGGTCCATTGGCGCATCCATAGCGACGATGCCTCCGAGGTGATGCCGCCGCCGGAGTCGAAGCGGTCCCTCAACCCCGCCGAGATTGCACTGCTCGACCGCTGGATCGAGCAAGGAGCCGAATATCAGAAACATTGGTCCTTCGTTCCGGTCCCCGCGGAGGTCCCCGTGCCGAAGGTGGCATCCGATTGGGTGAAAAACGGGATCGATGCCTTTGTCCTGACAAAACTTCAGGAGAAGGGTTTTTCACCCTCGCCCGAGACGAGCCGCGAAAAATGGCTGCGGCGCGTCACCTTCGATCTCACGGGGCTGCCTCCTACTCCTACCGAGCTCGACGCCTTCCTCGCCGACAGCAATCCCGATGCCTACGAAAAAGTCGTCGACCGCCTCCTCGCGAGCGAAGCGAGCGCCGAGCGCCTCACCGCGGAGTGGCTCGATGTGGCGCGCTACTCCGACAGCTACGGGTTTCAGGTCGATGGTGACCGTTTCGTTTGGCCGTGGCGAGACTGGGTCATCCGTGCCTTCCGCGAAAACCTGCCTTATGACGACTTCATCACCTGGCAGCTCGCCGGCGATCTGCTCCCCGACGCAACCCGCGATCAGAAGCTCGCCACCGCCTTCAACCGGCTCCATCCGCAGAATGTCGAAGGAGGCAGCGTGCCCGAGGAATTCCGCGTCGAATATGTCGCCGACCGCGTCCACACCTACGGCACCGCCTTCCTCGGCCTGACGATGGAATGTTCGCGCTGTCACGATCACAAATATGATCCCATCACCGCGAAGGACTACTATTCCCTCTCCGCCTTCTTCGCGAACATCGACGAGGCCGGTCTCTATTCCTACTTCACGCCCGCCGTCCCCACGCCGACTTTATGGCTGCCCGACCCCAAACAAGAGGAAGAACTCGCGCGGATCTCCGCGGAAGTCGCCGCTCTTGAGAAGGACCTCGCCTCCCGGATCACCTCGGCCAAGAGCGATTACGAAACCTGGCTCGCCGCGCAGACTACCCCCGCAACGCTTCCGGCTCCGATCGCCGCCCACGATTTTGACGAGCTCGTTGGGGGAGGTTTTCCCAACCTCGTCGCGAAGGGCGCGGCCGCGAAGACGAACGCGAACAACGTCCTCGTCGCCGGTCGTCGTGGCCAGGCCGTGAAACTCACCGGCGACGATGCCGTGACCCTCGGAGTGGGCAATTTCTCCCGCTCGGATCCCTTCTCGGTTTCGCTCTGGATGCAGACGCCCGATCGGAAGGCCCGCGCCGTCGTCTTGAGCCGCTCGAAAGCGTGGACCGATGCCGCGAGCCGCGGCTATGAACTCCTCATCGAGAAAGGAAAGCTCAACGCCGCACTCGTCCACTACGAGCCGGGCAACGCTCTCCGCGTGCAGACGAAGAACGAATTTCCAGTCGGCTCCTGGCACCACGTCGCCCTGACTTACGACGGGTCGAGCCGGGCCGCCGGCCTTCGTCTTTACGTGGATGGGGAAGAAGCTCCGATCGAGATCGTGCGCGACAAACTCACGCGGGAGATCACCGGAGGCGGCAGCGATACGATCGTCATCGGCGAACGAATGCGCGACAGCGGCTTCAAGAACGGGCTCGTCGACGACTTCCGCGTTTACGATCGCAACCTCTCCGGTGCCGCCGTGAAAAGCCTTGCCTCGGATGCCGCCACCTTCACTCCTGATCCCCATTATTTCCTCACCGAACACGATGCGGCCTCGCGTGAATTGCGCGGGAGGCTGCTCGAGAAGCGGAAAGAGCAGAGCGCCCTTGTCGAAAAGATTCCCGAGATCATGGTGATGGCGGAGCTCGAGGGCAAAGCGCGCGAGACCCACCTGCTCGAGCGGGGCTCTTATCTCACTCCTGCCGAGGTGGTCGCCCCGGCCACCCCGGCTTTCCTCCCCTCGATGCCTGCCGACGCTCCGAAAGACCGCCTCGGCCTCGCCCAGTGGACGGTGTCCGCCGAAAATCCACTCCCTGCCCGGGTTACCGTGAACCGCTATTGGCAACGGCTTTTCCTCAACGGGCTCGTCGCCACCGCCGAGGATTTCGGGAGCCAGGGGCGCTTGCCGACCCATCCCGAGCTGCTCGATTGGCTTGCCCGCGACTTCGTCAATCACGGCTGGGACCTGCGCCACCTGCTAAAGACCATCGTTCTTTCCGCGACCTATCGCCAGAGTTCGAACGTCGCGTCGGGTGAACTTGCCACAATCGACCCGGAGAACACCCTCCTCTACCGATATCCCGCCCCTCGCCTCACCGCCGAGATGCTGCGCGACAATGCCCTCGCCGTGAGCGGACTTCTCGTCAATCAAGTCGGCGGGCCCTCGGTGAAACCCTACGACATCGAATTCGCTTTCAAGCCTTCCTCGCCCGACAAAGGCCCGGGACTCTACCGCCGCAGCGTCTACACCTACATGAGGCAGACCGCACCGAGCCCGCTCATGACGACCCTGAACGCCTCGAAACGGGACGTTTGTCAGGTGAAGATCGAGCGCACCGATTCTCCCCTCCAGGGGCTCGTCATGCTGAACGCGCCCCAGTTCGCCGAGGCGGCCCGGGTTCTCGCGGCAAAGCTCGTCGCGCAACACGGGGACGACGATGCTGCCCTCGTCAAAGATGCCTTCCGTCGCCTCACGAGCCGCCTCCCCGATGACGAGGAACGCATGGTCTTGAGCAGCCTTCTCGCGGAACAACAGACGCATTTCGAGAGCCGCCCCGGGGACGCCAAGGCCCTCCTCGCCGCCGGGGGATCGGCACCCTCACAAACCACCCAACCCGCCCGAGTCGCCGCCGCAGCAACCCTCGTCTCGACTCTATTGAATTTCGACGAGAGCCTCTCGAAACGCTGACCACCCGAGTAAACCATGATGACCGGTGTCCACTTCCCAAGCCTCTCCCGCCGCGAAGCGCTCACCCGCTTTGGCGGTGGCCTCGGCAGCATCGCCCTCGCCAGTCTGATGGGCAGGGCCGCCGCCGCAGAAGGTGCACCGGCCGCCCATCTCACGGCCCGCCCCAAGGCGAAACGGATCATTTACCTCTTCCAATCGGGCGGCCCCTCGCAACTTGATCTTTTCGACTACAAACCACGCCTCAGCGCCGAACAGGGCAAAGAACTGCCCGAAGAGGTCCGTATGGGCCAGCGCCTCACCGGCATGTCGGGAAACCAGGCAAGCCTGCCCCTTGTCGGTTCGCCCTTCCAGTTCGCGCAGCATGGAAAGAGTGGCCAATGGTTCAGCGAACTGCTCCCCTACACCTCGATGATCGCCGACGACATCACCGTGGTGAAGTCGATGTTTACCGAGGCGATCAACCATGGTCCAGGTGTCACGATGATGCAGACCGGCGCACAGATCGGCGGACGCCCCAGTATCGGATCGTGGCTCAGCTACGGGCTCGGCTCGATGAATGAGAACCTGCCCGCCTTCGTCGTCCTTGTCACCAAGGGGATGAAAGGCCAGCCGCTCGTGAGCCGGCTCTGGGGCAGCGGCTTTCTCCCTGGCGAGCACGACGGAGTCCGTTTCAATCCTGACAAAGACGCTGTTCTTTATCTCAACAATCCCCCCGGCCTCGACACCACCTCGCGCCGCCGGATGCTCGACCGGCTCGAGGAGCTGCACCGCATCCAGCTCGCGAAGTCGGGCGACTCCGTGCTCGAGACCCGTATCGCCCAATACGAGATGGGTTTCCGGATGCAGTCCTCCATCCCTGAGGTGACCGATTTCGCCGATGAACCAGACTCGACCTACCAGCTTTATGGCGAGGATGCCCGGACCCCCGGCACCTACGCGGCGAATTGCCTGATGGCCCGCCGCCTCGCCGAGCGCGGCGTGCAGTTCATCCAGCTCTATCACCAGGACTGGGACCACCACGGCGGACTTCCCGGCGGCATCAAGAGCAAGTGCAGGGAAACCGACCAGGCCTCCGCCGCCCTCGTCACCGACCTCAAGCAACGGGGTCTTCTCGAGGACACCCTCGTGATCTGGGGAGGCGAATTCGGCCGCACGAACTACTGCCAGGGCAAGTTCAATGCCGCAAACTTCGGCCGCGACCACCATCCCCGCTGCTTCTCGATGTGGATGGCCGGCGGCGGGATCAAGGCCGGTCACTCCCACGGCCTCACGGACGATTATGGCTACAACGTCGCCGCGGGAGGAGTGCACGTGCACGACTTTCACGCGACGATTCTACATCTGTTAGGAATCGACCACGAACGGCTCACCTTCCAGTATCAGGGCCGGCACTTCCGTCTCACCGACGTGCACGGGCACCTCGTGAAGGAAATCCTCGCCTGAGCCGCGATCCACTGACCCTACTCCTCAGATCGACATTGCCGAGAAGCCGCCGTCGACGACCATCTCGATTCCGGTGATAAAAGATCCCGCCTTTTCCGAAGCAAGCAGCAGGGTTGCGCCGATCAATTCGTGAGCCTCGCCGAAGCGCTTCGCCGGGGTGTGACCCATGATCGCCGCGACACGCGATTCGTTGAGCACCTTGCGATTCTGCTCCGCCGGGAAAAAGCCGGGCACGAGCGTGTTTACCCGCACTTTTTGCTCGGCCCACTCGCGGGCGAGATTCTTCGAGAGATTGTGCACCGCCGCCTTGCTCGCCGAATAGGTGAAGACCCGGCTGAGCGGCCCCAGCCCCGAGATCGAACCGAGGTTGATGATCGAGCCGCCACCGTTTTCGAGCATGTGTTTGCCGAAGATCTGGCAGCTCCGCAAGATCGAACCGAGGTTGATGTCGAGGATGCGAGAGAATTCCTCGTCCGTGATCTCGAGCACCGGAGTCGGCGAGTTCACCCCGGCTCCGTTCACGAGGATGTCGACGCGGCCTTGTTTCGCGACGACTTCCGCGAGGAGTCCCTCGAGCGAGGTTCGGTCCGCCACGTCGGCCGCGACAAAGAATCCCGTCCCTCCTGCTGCCTCGATTTGGGCGAGACGCTCGGCGCCCTTTTCCTCGCTGCGTCCCACCACCGCCACCGTCGCGCCCG
>NEUQ01000046.1 GCA_002288445.1 Verrucomicrobiia bacterium Tous-C2TDCM
CCCAAGGAGGAACCCAAGGAGGAACCCAAGGAGGAACCCAAGGAGGAACCCAAGGAGGAACCCAAGGAGGAACCCAAGGAGGAACCCAAGGAGGAACCCAAGGAGGAACCCAAGGAAGAACCCAAGGAAGAACCCAAGGAAGAACCCAAGGAAGAACCCAAGGAAGAACCCAAGGAAGCGTCAGAGTCCGCTCCAGCGCCCGGCGAGGGGAAGCCCCCCGGAGGCGGGAGCTCACCGGCTCAGCCGGAATCCGGTGGTCGCACAGGCGCGGCCGAACCCGTTTCCGAGCCTGCGGGCGAGGTGGTTGGGGGACTCAGGATCGAGGCTATCTCCCTCGGCGTGATCCTCGATACCTCTGACAGCATGCGCCGCTACCTGCCTGGTCTCCGCGCCGAAATCCGTTCGCGTTTCCAAGATCCCCGCTTCCTCGAGGTCGAGGGTTGTCTGCTCGAACCGTCGTCGCGTGCCCGGGGGGAAGGCCCCATCACCGACCCGTCCGGATCGGGCGAGCGGGAAAGCGTCATGGATGCGATCCGCGAACTGATCGAGGTGCATGGCGTCGATTCTATCTACTGGTTTTCCGACCTCGAAGATGAGCGGACCGGGGCGGCTCTGCGCGAACTCGCCAACGCCCTCGCACCCTCCACCTCCCGACCTAACGGCGTGCGCCTCTACGTGCGAAGCACTGCCAGCAAGGTCGACCCCGCCCTCGCCGCGGTCGTCACCGAAAGCGGAGGGAGCTTTGAGGTATTGCGATAGGTGGTAGGGTCGCAGGCCCGCCCAGCATCATTCCTGCAGGAAACCCAAGGCAAGTCGCCCCCCAAACCCTTGCCCTTTCCCGCAGTCGCGCGATACTCCGGCGCCATGTCGTCCCTCCTTCCCTTCTCAGCCATCGGGGTTGTCTTCGACCTCGACGGGGTCCTGATCGATTCGCACGATCAGCACGAACGGAGCTGGTTCCAGCTCGCCAAGGAAGTCGGTAAACCCCTCACGCAGGCCCAGTTCAAGGAATCATTCGGGATGCGCAACGTCATGTGCATCCCCCACGTCTTTCACTGGGCCGAGGCGGATGACCTCGCAACGATCCACGCTCTCGGCGAACGCAAGGAGGCTCTTTATCGCGAACTCCTCGCCGCTGACGGGATCAAGCCGCTCCCCGGCGTCGTCGCACTACTCGAATCCCTCGCGGCCGCGGGCGTGCCCATTTCACTGGGGTCCTCGACGTCGCGGAAAAACATCGAGGTCTGTTTCGCGGCGACGGGGCTGACCCGGTTCTTTGGTCCGAACTATACCGGGGCAGAGGACGTCACCCGCGGCAAACCCGCCCCGGACGTCTTTTTGGAAGCCGCCCGCAAGATCCGTCGCGAACCGGTCCGTTGCCTCGTCGTCGAGGATGCCCATGTCGGGATCGAGGCCGCCCTCGCCGCGGGGATGCGCACCCTCGCGGTGACCACGACGCACCCGCGCGCGAGCTTCCTCGAGAGCGGTGCCGCGCGGATCGTCGATTCGCTCGTCGAGGTGGACGCGGCCGTGGTGCGCGAATTGCTTTCCTGAGCCGTGTCTTCCCCACGAATCTCACTTGTGATCGGGCGTCTTCCGTGTAGCAGTGTCACCGTTCCAGCCCCACCCTTTTTCCAGATCCCATGAGAGTGAAAGCCTTTCCCGCCCTCGTTCCCGCACCCGGCGTTGCCGCCGAACTGGCCTCGGTGCCCTACGACGTCCTCAATACCGAAGAGGCCCGCGCCCTAGCCGAGGGAAAACCACACAGCTTCCTCCGCGTCGAGCGGGCCGAGTTGGAACTCGCGCCTGAAACCGATCCCTACAGCGAAGCGGTCTATGCCCATGCGAAGACCAATTTCGAAAAGATGCAGCGCGAAGGCACTTTTCTCCGGGAACCGGTGCCCTGTGTCTACCTCTACCGTCAGGTCATGGACGGTCGCGCGCAGACCGGCATCACCCTCGCCTGCCACATCGAGGATTACGAAAACGACCTCATCCGCAAGCACGAAAAGACCCGAAAGGTGAAGGAGGACGACCGCACCCGCCTCACGGACGTGCTCAGTGCGAACACCGGCCCGGTTTTCCTCACCTACAAGGACGTTACCGCCATCGATGCCTTTGTCGCCGACTGGACCACGACCCACGCGCCCGTGATCGACTTCGTCGACGACGTGAAGGTCGGCCACACGGTCTGGCGGGTCACCGAGGCGGAGGCCGCTCCAATCCTCGAGGCACTTGGTAAGGTGCCACTCTCCTACGTCGCCGATGGCCACCACCGCAGCGCCAGCGCCGCCCGTGTCGGCAAGGAGCGACGCGATGCCAATCCCAACCACGACGGGAGCGAGGGCTACAACTGGTTCCTCGCGGTGATGTTCCCGGCGAGCCAGCTGAAGATCCTCCCCTACAACCGCGTCGTGAAGGACCTCAACGGCATGTCGGCGGATGGTTTCCTGAAGCGTCTCGCCGACGAATTCCGGCTCGATTCAAACGGACAAAAGGTGCCCGATGGTCCGGAGGCGGTCTGCCTTTACCTCGAGGGCCAATGGCACACCCTGAAGTGGGATGCTCCGGAGGCGGCCAATCCGATCGACCGCCTCGACGTCTCCTTCCTTCAGGATCACCTCCTCGCACCGCTGCTCGCGATCGGCGATCCCCGGGTCGACAACCGCATTGATTTCATCGGCGGGATCCGCGGCACCGCCGAGCTGGAAAAGCGCGTCGACAGCGGCGACTGGGCGGTGGCCTTCTCGATGTATCCGACGACCGTGCAGCAGCTCATCGATATCGCGGACGCCGGCGAAATCATGCCGCCGAAATCGACCTGGTTCGAGCCGAAGCTCCGATCGGGACTTTTTGTCTACACGATCGACTGATGACACCGCCCGTTTCCTTTCCCCGACCGAAGAGGCGGGGCGGAGAGAAGGGCGCGAATCACATTCCTGGAAATCCCTCCTCGGCTTCGTTGTTGGCGTCCTGCATCTTCTTGAGGACGACCGACATGTCCTCGACCGACTCCCAGACGTGGTGGGCGACGTAGATCGGCGCTCCGGCCTGCACGGCGAGGGCGATGCTGTCGCTGGGACGGGCATCGATTTCGACGATCTTGCGATCTTCCAGCTCGTTCTCGGCGACAATGATAAGGCGGGCGAAGAAAACGGTGTCGGTGAAATCGTTGATGACGACGCGATCGACTTGGGCACCGAGGGCGGTGAGAACGTCGGCGAAGAGATCGTGGGTCTGCGGTCGTGGCTTCGGAGTACCGTGAAGGAACATGTTGATCGCCGAGCCCACGGAATGATCGACATAGATCACGAAGACTTTTTCGTCGTTGCCGAGAAAAATCGCCGAACCCGCGCTCGTCGCGAGAACGTTCTTCACCTCCACTTGAACCACGGGTTTTCCGATCATGCCTGATTGAAGTGATAGTATGGAGAGGATTTCACCGCTTGGCAACGCACCTTTCCGACCGCAACCCTCTCAGCCCTTTTCCGCCTCGAAGCGGGCGCGATGTTCGGCAGCAACCCGGATGTATTTTTCGGCCCAGTGCCGGATCGAGCCCTGCTCGGTGAGATCGAGAGACCGCACGACGGTCGCCGGAGAACCCATCACAAGCGATCCGGGAGGGATCTGTCGGCCTTTCGGGACCAGCGCCCCAGCCGCAAGGATGCTGCGGGCACCGATTTTTGCACCGTCCATGACGATGGCCCCCATGCCCACGAGGACTTCGTCACCGACCTCGCAGGCGTGGAGGAGGGCACGATGTCCGACCGTGACAAAACTGCCCACCGTCGTAGCGAGATCACTTGCGAGGTGGAGGATCGAGCCGTCTTGCAGATTCGTCCCCTCACCGATCACAATCCGTTGAATATCAGCACGCAAGACACTCTGATACCAGACGCTCGACAGGGGACCGAGGACGACATCGCCCAGCACCACGGCACCTGGGGCGACCCAGGCGGTTGGATGAATGTCAGGGTCTTCCCAGAGGTGGGTGCAGACCAAATTCGGCGTCATGGCGGGGAAAAATGGGGGTCTAGGGAGAGGAAGTTTTCGCGAGAAACCTTGAAATTTAAGCTTGCCAAACAAATTATCTCTTCGTATTTGGTCGCACAAGAGAGGCGGAAACCGTTGATTTACGGGGTTTCGAGGTGACTCCACCGCAAAAAACGGCTAGACTGCCTCCTCATTCAAACTACTACACTGTGATGAACAAGGGAGAACTTATTGATGCAGTCCAGAAAGCGCTTGGCGGGGAAACCTCCAAGAAAGCATCCGAAGAAGCCGTGAAAGCGGTGCTTGAATCCATCGCCAAAGGCATCAAGAAGGACGGCAGCGTCCAACTGATCGGCTTCGGCACCTTCGAAGTGCGCAAGCGTGCCGCCCGCACCGGTCGCAACCCCAAGACCGGCGATACCATCAAGATCGCCGCCTCGAAGACCGTCGGCTTCAAGCCCTCGTCCGCTCTCAAGGGCAAGCTCTGAAATCGTGCCCGGGAATCCACCCGGATAAAAAAACCCGGAAAGCGTGGCAGGACCCCTGCCGCGCTTTTTCGTTTTCAGCCCCTGGGACTCAAGACTCCTCCCTCCCGCGCCCGTCACGAGGAACAGCGATCGCCTCACAAGTTTGGCGCCATCCGGGGAAATTCCACTGGTTGGGAAAGCCGGCGCATTGAGCCGGCTTCACGGGTTGGATCCGACAGTCGATCCCGTCGAGGAAGATGCACTCGTGATTGGGTCGTGAAATCAGGGTGAGTCCGGTGCGGTTCAGCCGAACGGCGGTGAAGCGGGTGATGAAGTCCCCCTGCTCCATCCCGAGAAATTCAGCGATGCGGTCGATCTCCATCTCTGACACGGCCACCTCGCCCGGCCAGCGGCAGCAATTGCCGCAGCGCTGACAGAGGTAGTCCGTTCCTTCCTCCATGTCGTGGAGACTCATGGCAAAACATGGCCCGGATTTCGCGTTCCGGCACCTGCCTTTCTTGCTCCAAGGATGGAAAGCCCCCCTTTTTGCGTGATAAGACACCACCGCCTTGGCAAAAATCGCAAGATGTGTTAGATTTACGGTTTTTAAAACAGTTTCAGGAAAGTCAGTCCCCAAGGAGAGGCTCCTCTGGCGGTCTTCTCTTTCGTTTTCGACTTCATGATCGGCAAACTCATCGGAGCCTTTTCGAGTGATATCGGTATCGATCTCGGAACGACGAACACCCTCGTCTACGTGCGGGATCATGGAATCGTCCTCAGGGAGCCTTCGGTCGTCGCCGTCAAGACGGGCACCAACCTCGTCCTCGCCGTCGGCGACGATGCCAAACGTATGCTCGGACGCACTCCGGGCAACATCAGCGCGGTGCGCCCCTTGCGTGACGGAGTGATCGCCGACTACGAGGCGACCGAGGCGATGCTGCGACATTTCCTCCGCAAGGTCCACAACCGCCGCCGCTGGATTCGGCCCCGCATCGTCATCGCGGTGCCCTCGGGCATCACGGAGGTGGAGAAACGCGCCGTCAATGAATCCGCCGCCGCTGCGGGGGCTCGCGAAGTCCACCTCATCGAGGAGCCCATGGCTGCGGCCATCGGAGTCGGCTTGCCCGTGCAGGAAGCCGCCGCGAACCTGATCGTTGATATCGGCGGAGGCACGACTGAGGTGGCGATCCTCTCGCTCTGCGGTCTTGTCTACAGCCGCAGTGTCCGTGTGGCCGGCGACGAACTCGACGAGGCGATCATCCGCTACCTGCGACGTGCTTACAGCCTCATGATCGGCGAACGCACCGCGGAAGAGATCAAGATCCGGATGGGATCGGCCTTCCCCCAGGCCACGGAGTCGGCGGTCGAGGTGAAGGGCCGAGATCTCATCGCCGGTCTCCCAAAAACAATCAAGGTCACCTCGACGGAGATCCGCGAGGCCCTGATGGAGCCGCTCTCGGTGATCTTGGGCTCGATCCGGGTGACGCTGGAGCGCTGCCCCCCCGAGCTTTCGGCCGACCTCGTCGATCGCGGTATTTTCTTGACCGGCGGCGGCGCCCTTCTCAGGGGCATCGATCAACTGATTTCGAGGGAAACGGGACTGCCCGTGCATGTCGTTGAAGATCCGCTCAGCGCCGTGGCCGAGGGAACTGGTAAGCTCCTTGACGAACTCGACTTCCTCAAGAAAGTCACCCAACCGGCGCGCCGCTGACGCGCGCCATCACTGCCTCGGAGTGCCCGTGCACGAGCCGACATGAGCCGACTGAATCTCATTTTTCTGATCACCTTCATCGGGCTGCTGATCTGGGTGACCTTGTTCAATCCCGGGGCCGTCTCGACGATTCAGCGGGGGGCGCAGGTGGCGATGAGCCCCTTTATGAGAGCGTCAAACGGGATCGACACGGCGGTGGCGGAACTCGGGGGCGAAGCGCTCGGACCTGCCCAGCTCCGGGAACGGCTCTCTCAAGTCGAGCAGGAGCGCGACCGGCTGAAACTCGAAGTGATCCAGCTCGACGAGATCCTCAAGGAAAACAACGAGCTCCGCCGCGCCCTTCAATACCGGGAAAAATCCCTGCTCTCTCTCGTCGCCGCGAGGGTCGTGAGCCGGAAGCCGGCTCAGTGGTATCAAACCCTCGTGATCGACAAGGGCAGCTCCGAAGGGCTCGCTGTCGACAGCCCTGTGATCCTTCCACTCGGGGAGGAAGCCGGTCTCGTCGGCAAGGTCTCGGAGGTGCTCGGCCCGCACTCCGCGGTCGTGCTGCTCCTCACGGACGAGATGTGCCAAGTCTCGGCCAAACTCGAGAACTCGCAGGAGCAGGGTATCCTCAGCGGTCAGCGCGGTGCGACCCGCGCCCTGCCCGACCTCCACTTGCGCTACCTCTCCAAGGAAGCCGACGCGAAGCCGGGCACGAAGGTCTACAGCTCCGGTGCCGGTGAACTCTTTCCGGCCGGCCTCGTTCTTGGAGAGGTCGTCCGCCTCTCCATCGGGGTGATTGATGCGGAAGTGATCGTGAAGCCGGCCGTCAATTTCGACGAACTCGTCGATCTCTTCGTCATTCTCCCGAATCCGTCGACCGAGCCGGAGGTGACCGCACCCGAGGCGACCGCCATCCCCCCGAAGCCCGTTTCCGCCCGATGAGATTCCTCCTTCTCCTCGGGAGCCTGCTGGCGCTCTCCTTCATCGTCCAGGAGTTCCTCCCGGTCTTTGACTGGGCCTACGGATCAAGACTACTCCTCGTCCACACCCTCTTCCTCGCGGCCGCCATCGCTGTTCCGTTCCCTGCGATGCTCGTGATGGCTTTCGCCTGCGGATTTTTCTGGGACGCCCGCTATCACGTGCCGATCTACCCGGACGGTGATACCCTCGGCATCCTCACGCAGTCGGAAGTGCCCTTCGGGTTCACCATTTTCCTCTTCGGGATCACCGGAGCCCTCCTTCAGGGCGTGCGCCCTTTATTCCGCCGCGGCCGCTGGGAATTGCCGGTGTTCATGATCGGACTCTGCACCGGGATCATCCTGCTCCTCGAATACCTTGTCATCAGCTTTCACCGGGGTGGCCTTAAAGTCTCGCCGGAGTTCTGGTGGAAATTGCTGATGACCTGCCTGTTTTCTTCTCTCGTTTCGCCCTTTTTGCTGCTACTCTTGAGTCGCGCCGCCGAGCGCATGCGGTATCGGATCCGCATGGACGGCCTGAAGCGACGCCATACTCCCGATGGTGACGCACTTTAGATTCCGGCTTTACTTCCTCGCCGTGCTCGTGATGGCGGGCTTCTCGCTGCTCGTCTACCGGCTCTACCGGATCCAGGTGACCGACTACGCGACCTGGTCGGCACGCGTGCCCGGCAGCAAGTTCGAGTCCGTTCGGATCCCCGGAATACGCGGCGAGATCAAGGACAGAAACGGCCTCACCCTCGTCGATAGCACCCCGACCTACGAACTTCAGTTCGACCTGCGCGAGATCGTCGCGGCCTATCTCAAGACCCACAAGAAGCTGCCCGAATACACGTGGGAGCGCTTCGACAGCTATGGTCAGAAGGAAATCAAGACCGAGACAGACATCATCGCCGTGGTCGAGGCCACGGTCTTCCCGGGTCTGCAGGATCAGGGTCTACTCGCCGACTACAGCACCAGCGCGATGCGGGTGCACTACCGGTCCACCCGCGGGGTCGTGCCCTTCACTTTCCGACGCGATCTCAGCTTCAAGGAATTCGCCCGCTTCGCGGAGAACAACATCGGCATTCCGGGTGTCACCGTGACCCGCGCGGGGCGGCGGCGTTACCTCTACAATTCCTTCGCGTGCCATATTCTCGGCTACCTGAACCTCGCCGACCCGGACCAAGTGCCGGCCGAGCGGAAACAGGGTTTCAACTACTATGTCGGCGACGACTACGGAGTGATGGGCATCGAGAAAACGATGGACCACTACCTCCAGGGCAAGCCCGGGAAGCTCATCCTCGAGCGAGACGAGAAGAACAAATTCGTCGGCGAAGTCAGCCGAACCGATCCCGAACCCGGAAACGATGTCTATCTCACCATCGATGCGCGCATCCAGATGGTCGTGGAGCAGAGCCTGCGCAAGGTCGGCCGGGGTGCCGCCGTGGTGATCGATCCCCGCAACGGCGACGTCCTCGCGATCGCCTCGGTTCCGTCCTTCAATCCCAATGTCTTCATCCCAGAGGTCCGGATCGACGATTGGAAACGCTACACCGAGGATCCCACCAGCCCGATGTTCAGCCGGGCCATCAACCCCTACTCCCCTGGCTCGACCGGAAAAATCCCGGTGGCCCTCGCCGGCTGCCTCTCCGGATCGTGCGACCGGAATTTCTCCTGCGGAGGAGGCGCCCAATACGGGAACAAATTTATGAAGTGCTGGAGTTCCGGCCACGGCACCCTCGACCTCAGTTCCGCGATCAAGGTCAGCTGCAACGGGTTTTTCTACCGCTACGCGAACGATGCCGGCATCCGCAACATCCAGACGATGACCAATCTCCTCGGGCTGGGGCGCACCACCGGCGTCGAGATCACCGGAGAGAATCCTGGCAACATTCCGAATCCTGAATGGCTCCGGATGCAGGGACTGCTCTGGAGCGATGCCTTCACCGCCCTCGTCTCGATCGGCCAAGGCGCCACCGAGGCCTCGCCGCTGCAGATGGCCTCCGTGACGGCCTCGGTTGCCAACGGCGGCAAGGTCTACCAGCCCCGCCTCGTCCGGAAGGTGATCGACAAGGACGGAACCGTGGTCAAAGCCGACACACCCATCCTCCGCGCCGATCTCACCCGCGAGGGACTCAAGCCCGAGCATCTCGAGCTCGTCAAGAGGGGCATGTGGCGAGTCGTCAACGAAGCCGGCGGCACCGCGGGCCGGGCCAAGTCCGAGCTGACGACTCTCTCAGGGAAGACCGGCACGGCCCAGACCGCGAATCCGCAGCAGCCGACCAATGCCTGGTTCATCGCCTTTGCCCCCTACGATGTGCCCGAGCTCGCCATTTGCATTTTCGTCGAAAACGGCAACTCAGGCGGCGGGGCCGCCTCGCCCATCGCCAAGAACATCATCGACAACGTCATTGCAATGAAGAAAGGCGCCGAGATCGAGGTGACCGCCCTGCCCGAGGCCATCGGGCGGAACGACCGAGTCATGAGCGTCGCCTTCGAGGGCAGCGATGTTGCCACTTTCGTCCAAGCGGACGCCGCCGCCGAGGAATCGGCCGTCGATGTCGCCGCCTTTGTCCCCGATTCCCTTCAGGAGCGCCATTTCCGGCCCCTCAGCGGTCTCGCCCAACCCACCATCAAGGAGAACACCGACTCCCGTGGACGGGTGGGCCAACTCAATTCCAACCCCGGCCCGAAATTCCGCCCTTTCCAGTGGCTGAAAAAGAAGCGATGAATCTCCCCGGTCGCGGAGCCCTTCTCCGCCGCCACCCCCCTGCACTTTTCATCGGCGCACCGCCGTCCCCTTTCCAACTTTCAACCATCCCTTTGCCACATCATGTTCGCCAGACTTCGCAAACTCTTCGGCTCCAAAAAGCTTAACGAAGGAATCAAGATCATCGTCAACTGCGAGAAACTCGAAACCCGCGTCGCGCTCCTCGAGAACGGTTCGCTCGAGGAATACACCGTGGAGCGAAAAAATGACGAGAGCATCGTCGGATCGATCTACAAAGGAGTCGTCCGCAACATCGAGCCCGGGCTGAACGCGATGTTCGTCGATATCGGTCTCGAGAAAAACGCCTTCCTCCACTTCTGGGACGCGATTCCCGAAGCCCTCGACTCTGGCCTTGAGGAGATCCAGCGCAATGCCAAAAAGGGCGGCGGCGACGGTAAGGGGAAGAAACGGATTCAGTCCAAAGACATTCCCGATCTCTATCCGGTCGGCTCCGAGGTCCTTGTCCAGGTTACCAAAGGCCCCATCGGGACGAAAGGGCCCCGCATCACCACGAACATCTCGCTCCCGGGGCGCTACATGGTGCTGATGCCGCGAAACGACCAGCTTGGCATTTCCCGGAAAATCGAAGATCCCAAAGAACGCACCCGCCTCCGCAAGATCATGAGCGAGAAGCTCACCATCCCCGAGAAGATGGGGGTGATCCTCCGCACCGTCTCCTCCGGACAGAAGGTCCGTTACTTTGTGCGCGACCTCGCCATCCTCGTCGACCAGTGGCACGAAATCGAAGAGAAAGCCGCCACGACGAAGGCGCCGACCTGCGTTTTCAAAGAGCCCGACCTGATCGAACGAACCGTTCGCGACTTCCTCACCGACGAAATCGACGAGGTCCTCTGCGACGACCCGGCCGCGGCCGAACGCATGAAGGATCTCATCGGAGTGATCTCGCGGCGTTCCCGCAAACGGATCCAGTATTTCCAGACGACCACGCCGATCTTCGAGAAGCTCGGAATCCAACGCCAGATCGACGACGCCTTCTACCGTCAGGTCTGGTTGCCGAGCGGCGGATACCTCGTGATCGACGAGACCGAGGCCCTCATCGCCATCGACGTGAATACCGGGCGCGCCAAGAATCAGGATAAGATGATCCTGCAGACCAACATCGAGGCCGCCGAGGAAGTCGCCCGCCAGGTCCGCCTCCGCAACATCGGAGGGCTTCTCGTGATCGACTTCATCGACATGAAGTCGCGCCGCGACCAGATGGCGGTCTACAAGGCGATGAAAGAACGTCTCAAGCACGACAAGGCGAAGACCCAGATTCTTCAGATCTCCCCGCTTGGCCTCATGGAGATGACCCGCCAACGCCTCCACGAAAGCCTCAATATCACCGTCAACGAACCCTGCCACCACTGCCAGGGCCGCGGCATGGTGAAGAGTGCCGAATCCATGAGCGTGGAACTCCAGCGCCGCCTCAATTCCATCCTCGGCAAGAGCGAGGCCCCAGGACGCGAACTCCTCGTCATCGTCAACCCCGACGTGATGGACCGGCTCCGCACCCACGACGGCGAGCTTTTCGTCGAGCTCGAGCGGCGCCACAACGCCCGCCTTACCTTCCGCAGCGACGCCTCCTACCACCGCGAGCAGGTCGTCGTCGCCGATGCCAAGACCCAGAAGGAAATCCGCGAGTAGGCTAGGCCCGGGCGGAGCGGTGGATCCCCGTCACCGCTCAGATGCCGCCAATGCGCGATTGAGCCGATGCCTTCCATCCCGTAAACAAGCCAGTGCTCGAACTCAAGGACATCCGTTTCGCAATTCAAAAGGGCAACGACGAGGTCGCTCTTCTTGATCAGATTGACCTCCGGATTCCCACCGGTCATTTCATGGCGATTGTCGGGCCTTCGGGCTGCGGCAAGTCGACCCTGCTGAAACTCATCGCCGGCATCAATCAGGAGTCTTCGGGAAGCATTTTCTGGAACGGTCGCAATCTTTCCGAAGACGGTGACCTCGAGGCCGCCGAAATCGGCTACGTGCCTCAGTTCTCGATCGCCTACGAGGCCCTCACCGTGGAGGAGAACATCGAGTCGGCGGTGCGACTGCGCGCGGCCACGAACGGACGCGATGCCCTGCACGACCTCGTCGACCAAGTCCTCGCCTCGACCGGCCTCGCCTCCCTGCGCGACCGGCCCGTGAAAGTGCTTTCGGGCGGACAGCGCCGCCGCCTTTCACTCGCCCTCGAGCTCGTCACCGAACCCGTTCTTCTCCTCTGTGACGAGGTGACAAGCGGTCTCGATCCCAAGAGCGAACACGAGATCGTCGAGTTGATGCATCAACTCAGCCGCAACGAGCACCGCCTCGTCGTCAACGTCACCCACAGCCTCGCCAACCTCGATCTCTACGATTCCGTCCTCGTCCTCGACGCCGGCCGAATCGTCTATCACGGTCCACCCCGCGCACTCGAGCATTATTTCAGCGTCGCCAAAGCCGAGGATGTCTACCTGCGACTCGCCAAACGCGAGACGGGGGAATGGGCGGACAGCTGGGCGAAACATCGCGAGGCTTACGAGGCGACGATGCCACGGCAAACCACCCGCGCTCCCGAAGCCTCCGTCTCGGCCGCGACCCCGGGAGCGACCGCGCAGTTCTTGGCACTGTTCTTCCGGCGCTGGAAGATTTTTTTCCGCGACAAGGGTCAGCTATCTCTCCAGCTCGCCATTCTCGTCATTTTCCCCCTCCTCGTTGTCGTTTTCGAGCTCGAGGGCGTCGAGCAGGTGCAACGTCTCTCCGAGGCTCGGCCCGACAGCCTCGAAGCCGTTCAGGCGGAACGCGAGGTGCTCACTTTCAACTTGAACCTTGGCGGCATCGTTTCTGGTCTTGTCATGTTCCAGGTGATCCTCCTCACCCTGATGGGATCGAACAACTCGGCCCGGGAGATCGCCGGCGAGCGGTTTATTTTCGAGAAGGAAAAACTCGGCGGGGTGCGTCCCTCCGTCTACGTCGCGAGCAAGGTCGCCTTTCTTTCAGTGCTCGTGCTGATGCAGTCGCTCTGGATGACCGTGTTCGTGCAGAGTATCTCCGAGATCCCCTCTCAGGCGATGGTGCCGCACTTCCTCCTCCTCCTCCTCGTCAACGGCGGAATGACCGCCATCTGTCTCGGCATCTCCTCGCTCGCCAAGACCGCCGACCAAGCCTCGCTTCTTTCCATCTACCTCGTCGGTTTCCAGCTCCCCCTCTCCGGAGCTGTCCTCGCCCTACCCGAGTGGGCCGGGTGGGCGACGCGGCCCTTCATCTCCGCGTATTGGAGTTGGTCCGGCATCATGGACGGGATGGAGCGCGACTATCACCGCTACATCGAGGAAGTCACTGACACGTGGCTCGGCCCCATGTGGCTGGGTTTCGTCGTCCTGTTGCTCCACGTCGCGATCGGACTCACCATCGCCTACGTCGGGGTGAAAAAACCAAAATGGGAGAGCTGACACCGATGACCACCACGCCACCCACACGAATCTTTCTCGGTTGGAACGCGCCCGTTGTAGACACGACGGTCGCTTGGCTCGCTCGCGACTGGGAAGGCGGCGGATCGCTCGACCTCTCCGATCATCTCGTCGTCGTCCCGACTCGGCAAGCCGGCCGCCGCCTCCGCGAAGCCCTTGCCCGCCACGCCGCCACGCGAGGGGCAGGGGTTCTGCCCCCGCTCGTTGTTACACCGAACCAGCTTTTCGCGCCCGCGCGACTGCCTGACCACGAACGCCCCGTCGCCTCGCCGCAGGCGGCGCGCCTCCTCTGGGGTGCCCTCCTCCTGAAACTCCCGTCGACGGCCTTTCGCCGCCTCTTCCCCGTCGAGCCAGTGGATCGACACCTCGCCTGGGCCAACCAGCATGCCGTGGAATTCCTCGAAGTGCGCGACCTCCTCATCGAATCCGGGCTCGACTTCCGTGCCGCCGCCGACCGACTGGCCGATTCGGAACTCGAGACGGCCCGCTGGCAGGAACTCGCCGCCCTCGAAGAAGCGGCCGTCGCGCTCATCGAGGCGAGCGGCTTCCAAGATCCCGGGGTCGCTGCGCTCAACGCGGCGAGGACCGGGTCTGTTCCGGTGTCCATCCGCCACCTCGTCGTCGCTGCCGTGCCCGACCTTCGCCCCCTCGCTGCCGAAGCGCTCCTCCACCACGGCGCCCGTCTTCCCGTGACAATCCTCGTCCCCGCGCCGGCCACCGAGGCCAACTCCTTCGACGACTTCGGGAGGCCGCGAGAAACGATTTGGCGGGACCGTGAGATCGCCTTCGCTGATCCCGCCGCCACCCTCCACTCCTGCACCCATCCACTCGCCCAAGCCGACCTCTGCCGAAAACTCCTCGCTCCCTATGAGGAGCCCGCCGCCTCGGCAGCGATTGGTCTACCCGATCCCGAGCTTGCCCCCACCCTCGAACACCGCTTCGACACGCACGGGCTGCCCACTTACGATCCGGCCGGACGCGCCGTCTCGCGCGAGGGCATCGTCCACCTCCTGCGCCTCACTTCCGAACTCCTCGCCACGGAACGCTACCAGACCTTCCAGCAACTGCTGCGCTGTCCTGGCTTCGCTGCCGCGATGCGGCCCCATTCCGGGCGCGGTTCCCTGCGATCCGGATGCCTTTTGGGCGAGGCCGACCAGCTCGCCGCCGATCATCTCCCCGGAGATCTCGGCGACGCCCTCGATGCCATCGCGCGTCACCCAGGAAAATTCAACTCCATCAACACCGCCCTCGAAGAGACCCGGGCCTTCATCGCCCGGCTCCGCGCAGGCGATTTCACCGAAGAGCTCTGCGCCTTTCTCGGCGATGTCTTCGCCGAAAGGCGGCTCTCCCCCCACGATCCGGAGAACGCCGTCTTCAAGGAGGTCGCCGCCGCGATCCATGCACTCGAGACCGACCTGATCGCCGCCGCGCCCGCCTTTCCGAAAAAGCCCGGCAGCGACGAGCGCTTCTACCTCCTCCTCGCCTCATTGGGCGATTGCCGCATCCACCTTGAACGAAAACCACGCGATCTCGACTTGCAGGGATGGCTCGAGTTGATCTGGGAGGACGCCCCCCATCTCCTCATCACCGGCATGAACGACCATGCCGTGCCCGAATCGCTCGTCGGCCATGCCTTCCTCCCTGACACGGCTCGCACGCGCCTCGGTGTGCCCGACAACGGCGCGCGCTTCGCGCGTGATGCCTTCGTCCTGACCCTCCTGGTCGAGACGAGACGGAAAAACGGCCGTCTCGACCTGCTCTTCGGTCGATTTTCCGCAACCGGCGACCCCCTGCGCCCCTCGCGGTTGTTGTTTCAATGTCAGGATCGCGAGCTCGCCGCACGCACCCTGCGCCTCTTCCGCGAGAGCGACACCGGAGACGTCCCGCCTGCCCGCACCCTCGCGTGGCAACTGAAGCCCGCGCCGCTGCCGGCCGACCACAAGGTCTTTACCCGGATCAGCGTCACTCAATTCAAGACCTACCTGGCCTGCCCCTTCCGCTTTTACCTGAAACATGGCCTCTCCATGAGGGCGGTCGACGTCAAAAAGAGCGAGCTCGACGCCAGTGATTTCGGCACCGCCATTCACCGCGCCCTCGAAGCCTACGGCCGTGACGAAGATCTGCGCCGCGCCACCGATGCCCCACTCCTCGAAGCCGCTTTCGTGGCCGAGATCGACCGCTGGTTCTCCCGGCAGTTCGGCCGCCGCCTTTCGACCCCCCTCCTCATCCAGCGCGAAGCCGCGCGACGACGCCTTGCCCGCTGGGCCGCGATCGAAGCCGAACAGCGCGCGCAGGGATGGGAGATCCTCGAAGTCGAGGCCGAACTCGGGAAAACCGAATCGTGGACCTTCGAGATCGACGGCATGCCTGTCACCGGACAAATCGACCGCATCGAACGCCACCCGACGGAGGGTCTCCGGGTCTTTGATTTCAAGACCCTCTCCCCCATGGAAAACGGTCGCCGCAAGACCGTCGATCGTTTCCACCTCGCCAGCGTGAAGCGCACTGAAGATCCGGAGTCCTTCCCCGCCTGGTCGCGCACCGTCGATGCGAAGGGCAAGGAGCGGCGCTGGATCGATCTACAGGTGCCGCTCTATTACCTCGCCCTCTCTCAGCGATTCCCCGGTGAGACCATCACGGCCGGCTACGTCACCCTCGGCCGCACCGCCGAGGAAATCGGAATCGATCTCTGGACAGGGTTGGACGAAACCCTCCTTTCATCGGCCCAAGATTGTGCTATCGGCGTCATCCGCGCCGTTCGCGACGGGATCTTCTGGCCCGCCAACGAACGCATGCCCGAATGGGACGAATTCCGCGCCATGCTCTCACCGACTGCTGCCGACGCCATCGACCCGACCAGTCTGGGTAGGGCAACCTCCCCCGTCTGATGAACCACTCCTTCCATCTGCCCCACGAAATGATCCTTGCCTCGGCCGGGTCGGGGAAAACGTGGCAGCTCACGAATCGCTACATCGCCCTGATGGCGCTCCAGCTTCGCAGTGGCGAGCCCGTTGCACCTGAGCGCATCCTTGCGGCGACCTTCACGAAGAAGGCGGCGGGAGAGTTTTTCGATTCCATCCTCGTTAAACTGGCCGAGGCGGCCACCGATCCGACGAAGGCCGCCGCCCTCGCCGGAGATCGCGAGGATCCGCTCGCACCGCTGCTGGCCACGTTGACGCCGGAAGATTACACGCGCCTCCTCCGCGCCTTCATCTCGCAGATGCCACGGCTTTTCCTCGGCACGCTCGACAGCTTTTTCGCGAACCTCCTCCGGGCCTTTCCAGCGGAGTTCGGGCTGACTGGCGACTTCGAAACGATGGATGAATACCAGTCCTCGGTGGCCCGCGCGAGCG
>NEUQ01000047.1 GCA_002288445.1 Verrucomicrobiia bacterium Tous-C2TDCM
CCTCGGCGGCGCGATCGGTGCCACTGGGATGATCATCGCGCGTCATCGTGACGTGGCCGCCCCACGCCGTGACCGCTTCAGCGATGCGGGCGTCGTCGGTCGCGACGGTGAGAAAGGCGAGGTTCGAGCACTCCCGGCAGCGGTCCCAGACGTGCTGGACGAGCGGCTTGCCCGCGATGAGGTGGAGCGGTTTCCCCGGAAAACGCGTCGATCCCCAGCGGGCGGGGATCACGCCGAGGACTTGAGGAGGATCGGTCGTCATGGCTTCAAGGTGGGATCGCGCTCACGAAGTCCGGCTTTCGCGGTTTCGCAAGGGATTCCCTCGCGGAATTGGCCGAAGGCTCAGGCGCACCGCTCTTTGATGCGAGTCGACGCCGGCGACACCCCTCGAACCGTCACCCGCTCAATTGTCGTAGATGCGCACGTTGGCGTCGCGGCGCAGCTTTTTCAGCCAACCTTCGAGGTTTTTCTGGCGCTTCTCGATGGTGAGGCGCTTGTCGATTTCCTCCTCGAGTTCTTCAAAGGAGGGGGTCTTTTGCCCGATCCGCTCATCGACCTTCAGCACGTGCCAATTGATTCCGCTATCGAGCGGTTGGCTGAGTTGCCCGACCGGTAGGCTGTAAGCGGCTTTGGTAAGACCCTCGTTGAGGACGTCCTTGCCCAGCACACCGACATAGCCCCCCTTGCTGGCGAAGCTGTCGGCCGAATACTTTTTGGCGATCTCGCCGAAATCACCGCCGGCGCGGAGCTTGCCGAGCACCTCTTCAAGAACCTTCTGCTGGGCCTGAAGATTGCTCGTCGAAGTCTGCTTCGGGATCGAGATGATTCGCACTTTGGGTTGGCCCTCCGAGGCGAATTCGTCCTTGATCTCGCCGTATTTTGCCCGCTTCTCCCAGGGAGTATTGGGGACGTTTTCCTCGCCGCCGTGCTTGGAGCGCAGAGCTTGAATCGCGATCTGATCCCGCTGGATCTCGCGGAACTGGGCGATCGTCATACCCGACTTCTTGAGCTCGGCGATGAATTTGTCCTTGTCGCCCTTGAAGCGCTCCGTGATGAAACGGTTGATCGATTCATCGACATACTGGTCCTTGATCTGGCCGCCGAGTTTCTTGAACTCGCTGAGAATGAGATTTCGATCGATGAGGTCGTCGAGGGCGCTCCCCTCCATGCGGCGGATCTCGCGCTCGGCTTCGACCTTGCTCACCATGCCCTTGTTCCCCATCAGCCAGACCTGCACCTGAGTCTGCACCGCCGAGTCCACCATCGTCTGGGTGATAGGCTCGCCGTTGACGACCGCCTTGATGCGGTTCAACTCGATTGGAGCGGCGACACCGATCAAGGGGCTCTGAGTCACCCACATGGCGAGGACGAACGCCGCCGGAAGGGTCTGTTGTTGGATCATCATGGTCGGAAAGTTCGCGAGGCAGAGACGTTCTCACAAGTCGAGGACCCAGTCGAGGGCCGACTCGAGCCATTCTTCCTCGTTATCCCCGATTAAACGAGGGAATTTGCCGTTTATTTGGAGATACTTGCCATTTTTAGTCAACTTCAGCTTCCCTTCCTGAATCTCCAGAAGGCTGCATCCTTTCCGCGCCGCGCGGATGCGGATCTCGGTGGCGGCGAGAAGGTGCACGGTCGGCGGCGGCAGATGACCGAAGCGATCAGTCCAGTTTTCGCGCAGCGAATCGAGGTCCTCGACCTGGGCGGCCTCGGCCAGCTCGCGGTAGGCGGTGATGCGAAGCCTCGCTTCGGGCATGTAGGCGGCGGGGATGAAGGCAGGCAGGCCGTCATCGGGATTCTTCAACCAAGCCGCCTCGTTCGTGCGGAGGAAATCGATGTGCATCGAGATCTCGACGCGGTCAGCGGCGGGCTCGCCCTTCAGCTTGGAGACGGATTGCTTGAGGAGCTGGCAATAAAGGTCGAATCCGATCGCGGCGATGTGACCGCTCTGCTGCGTCCCCAGCAGGTTTCCCGCGCCGCGGATCTCGAGGTCGCGCATCGCGATCTTGAAGCCGGCCCCGAGGGAGGAATACTGCTTGATCGCGTTGATGCGCTTGCGCGCGTCGCCCACCGTCAGCATGTCGGGCGGGAGGAGCAGGTAGGCATAGGCGCGGCGGTCGGCGCGTCCGACGCGGCCGCGGATCTGGTAGAGGTCGGCGAGACCGAAGCGGTCGGCCCGGTCGATCATGATCGTGTTCGCATTCGGGATGTCGACCCCACTTTCGATGATGGTGGTGCAGACCAGCACGTCGAACTCGTGGCGAATGAAGCGGCTCATCACGTCCTCGAGTTGATCGCTCTCCATCTGCCCGTGTCCGACCTCGACACGGGCTCCGGGCACGAGGTCCTCGATGCGGCGTTTCATGCCCTCGATCGACTTGACCCGGTTGTGCAGGAAGAAAACCTGACCCTGCCTCGCCAGTTCCTTCTCAATGGCCGATCGGATGATGCGCTCATCATAGGGACAGACCGTCGTCGCGACGGGACGGCGGTTGGGTGGCGGCGTGTCGATCACCGACATTTCGCGCACGCCCATCATCGAGAGATAGAGCGTCCGCGGGATCGGCGTGGCCGAAAGGGTCAGGACATCGACGAAGCGCCACATTTCCTTGAAGCGCTCCTTGTGCTGCACGCCGAAGCGCTGCTCCTCGTCGACGACGACGAGACCGAGATTTTTGAATTGCACATCCTTCGAGATGACGCGGTGCGTCCCCACGACGATGTCGGCGGTGCCGGAAAGGAGGTTGGTCAGGGTCACGCGCTGCTCGGCGGCGCTGCGGTAGCGGCTGAGGATCTCGATCTTCACGGGGAAGTCCGACATGCGTTCTCGGAAGTTCCGGTAATGTTGTTCTGCCAAGACAGTCGTGGGGGCGAGCACCGCGACCTGCTTGCCCGACATCACCGCCTTGAAGGCCGCGCGGATCGCCACCTCGGTCTTGCCGAATCCGACGTCGCCGCAAATGAGACGGTCCATCGGCTTGGGACTCTCCATGTCGACCTTGGCATCGCCGATGGCGCGGAGCTGGTCTGGCGTCTCCTTGTAAATGAAGGCATGCTCGAATTCCCACTGCCACTTGTTGTCGGGCGGGTGGGCGAAGCCGCGATGGGATTGGCGCTCGGCCTGGATCGAGAGGAGCCGCCCCGCGTAATCCATGATCGAGTTCTCCGCATCCTTCCTCAGCCGCGACCAGCGTTTGTCGCCGAGGCGCGAGAGTTTTGGGGCACCCTTGCCCGTGCCGATGTAGCGCGAGACGAGGTGGGCCTGGTCAAGTGGCACGAAGAGCCGGGCCGATTCGTCGTATTCGATCTCGAGCACCTCCTGGCCGCCGTCGGACGTCTCGCGGGTGCGGATGCCCTTGAATTTCCCAATTCCGTAATCGATGTGCACGACGAGGTCGCCGTAGTTGTATTCACGCAGGCTCGCCACCTGCTTGCTCGACTGCAACTCGCGGGCGAGACGGTAGCGGCGGTGGCCGCGTTGATTCTGATAACGGCCGAAGATCTCCGCATCGCTCAGCACCGCGAGCCTCGCGTCGGGAATGGTGAACCCGCGGCTGAGCGAGCCGATCACCGGTTTCAGAAAGCCGTCCTTCCAAGCCTTCTCGAAGATCAGCTCAGTGAAGCGCTCCTTTTCCCCATCCGAGTGGAAGGCCATCACCACGGTCCACTTCTTCTTTTTCCAATCGGCGATCTGGCGGAAGAACTCCTCGCGCCGCGCCTCCTGCAGGATGAAGTCGCCCGCACCGAATTCGCCGAGGGGATTGTCGTAGCAGGCCCCGTCGTGGTCTTCGGGCCCCTCGATCAAGTCGGCCCGCTCCGTGACGATGCGGACATGGGCGTATTCACTTTCGCAATCGACCGCGATGACGAGATCCTTCTCCCCTAGGTAGTCGGCGATGCGGCCCGATTGCTCGAGGTTGGCCTCGCTGAACAAAATCTCGCACGACGTCACCTTGCCGATCGAGGTCTGCAGGTCGATATCGAACTCGCGCATCGACTCGATCTCGTTGTCGAAGAGCTCGATCCGCGTGGGATGGAGCGCCTGCCATGAAAAGACATCGATGATCCCGCCGCGCAGGGCGAACTGCCCACGCTGATAGACCTGTGCCTCACTCTCGTAGCCCGCGGCCTCGAGTCGCGCGGCAAAGGAATCCAGATCGAGCTTGTCGCCCGGCTTCAGGCTTTCCGCGTGCCGGGTCAGCGATCCCGGGGGCGGGGCGCTCTCACAAAGCGACTCGGCCGTGAGCACCACAATGGCTTCGCCCTTTTCGCGGGTGATCTCGTGCAGTTCCTTCAAGACGGCGAGCCGCTCCGCCGCCGATTCAGGATCGGGAAGGGTCTCTTCAAAACCGGCCCACTCATATTCCGGGAGAAAAAGCGCCTGACGTCCCCACACGCCCAGTTCGGTCTGCATCACCTCTTGCGTTTTCACCTGCGAGCAGAGCACCCATACGGCCGAATCAAGCTCACCCGCTTCGCGCCAAGCGGCGATCGCCGCCGCGACATAGAGCGGATGACCCGCTTCCGCAACGTGATCAATCACGACCGGCTCCTCGGGCGTCGCGAGAGGGACGCGCTTCAAGGCCGCGGCGATGCGACGGCTTCGGCGCAGCGCGGGCGAGGCGAGGTCGAGCGGATCGATCTGTTCCCGGGTGGATTTCACGTCAGCGGGACGCTAGCCGCACTTCGGCCCTCGTGAAAACGGATTTCCTCGCGCCCGAGACCCTCATTTTCGCCCCGTTCGGTGCGCACGAAGCAGAAAAGCACGCTCTTCCGGTCGATTAGTTAAGGAAACTTAATTTTGTCTGAGATTTTATCAAAAATATGATAAAATTGCAGATTTGTGATTTCATTCTTGCAAAAAAAGGGTTCACCCGGTACGGTGTTTTTCATGTCCAAGGAGAACATTGCTTTAGCCGAGCGAGCCAAGAGGGCCCGTCGGATCGTCAAGAATCCCGCCCTCTACAAGGTCTGTTTCGGGTGCGATTCGATCGTCGCGAGCAAGGTAAACATTTGCCCGAACTGCCACGCTTACCGTTTCGAGTGTGACGAAGACCGCGTCATCGATCAGGCCCGGGTCCTTTCGATGCGCGAGCAGCATTCGGTCGTCGCCGAAGACCTTCTCTGAGAGCGGAGGTGGGGAGAGAAATCTCCTTGCAAAAGCGGTGGGAGCCTACATCTTGCCGTCCTCGCAAACCGGTGGACTCAAATCCACCGCCTGTGAACGGGTAGATTCCGGAGCGGTCAAACGGGGCAGACTGTAAATCTGCTGGCTATGCCTTCGAAGGTTCGAATCCTTCTCTGCCCACCACCTTCATTATGAAGGACTTACGCGGACCATGAGCCAGCGGGTTGACGTCCAACCCCAGTCGTGTCTGACAAATTTCTGACAAATTCTAAGGAGGGCCAGCAGATTGGTCCCTCGGAACAGAGAAGGGCTCCCCTCTGCACGGTGCGCCAGGGATCCGCTTCCGTGCCGATCTATTCGGGGGTGGTGAACGGCAAAATTCGCTACACCATCGCGTTCTACCACGACGGCAGACGCGTTCGGCGAATGTTCACCAAGCTGGATGACGCCAAACGCGAAGCCAAGATCGTGGCAGGGAACATCCAGAGGGGGTTTCAGGAAAACAACGACCTGAGGCCGGCGGAGCGGGATGCTTATCTGACTGCGATCGGCCTCCTCAAGAATGTCGCCGTTCCCTTGGTGTCGGCGGTCGAGGAATACGCGGAGTGCCGGAAACGGCTCGGGGACATCCCCCTACTCTCGGCGATCGAGGAATTCGTGCGCCGCATGAACGGAGTCACCATTGGGGTCACGGTTCCGGACGCAGTCAGGGAGTTCCTCGAAGCAAAAGCGCAAGACGGCATGAGCCAGCGCTACAAGCTCCAACTCCAGAGCACGCTTGGCCTTTTCGCCAAAGCATTCCCCGGGCCGATCATGCACGTCCGGAGCGAGCAGATCGACCGATGGCTTCGCGAAAGCAACCTGGCGCCGGTGACGCGGAACAATCGGCTCACCGTGGTCCGAGTCTTTTTGAACTTCGCCAAACAAAGTGGCTACCTGCCGAAGTCTGAGGCGTCGGAAGCGGATTCCGTTCGCAAGGTCAAAACAGGCGACACGGAAACCGAGATCTTCCAGCCGGCTGACCTTGAGAAGCTGCTCCTCGCCGCCCCGGCCCGCCTTATCCCCATCCTCGCGATCGGTGGGTTCACCGGATTGCGCGCGGCTGAATTGTCCCGCCTCGACTGGAGTGCGGTGAATCTGGATCGGCGCATGATCGAGCTGCGAGCTGGTCAAGCCAAGACGGCTTCCCGCCGGATTGTGCCCATCAGTGACAACCTTGCAGCCTGGTTGCAATTCGTCGAACGCGAGGGGGCCGTCATCCCCGATCTCGACTACTACCGGCAGACCACCGCCCTTGCGAAAAAGCTTGGCGTCCCGTGGCCTCGGAACGTGCTGCGCCACTCCTTCATCAGTTATCGGGTAGCCCTGATTCAGGACGTCAATCAAGTGGCGCTCGAGGCCGGGAACTCTCCCGCGATCATCTTCAAGCATTACCGGGAACTCGTCACCGAGGAGGCTGCGCGCGCCTGGTTCGGAATCCTCCCGCCCGAGGGATGGGCACCTCCGCAGGTAAGATGGAATCGTTTTAACCGGAAGCTGGAACTCAGTTCTGCGACCGACATTGACAACAGAAACAAAACATGATGAATACACCTACAGAAACCCTATTTGTGAAGAAAGCCGAAGTTGCGAGGGCGATTGGCGTGAGCGCCCGCACCGTGGACAACTGGGTGGCGCGGCGAACGATTCCCTACATCGCTGTCAGTCCCAGGATGCACCTCTTCGATCTGGAGGAAGTGAAGGCGGCGCTCCGCGAGAGGTATGGAGTGAGTGCGACGGATCGGTGAGCGATCTTTGTTGCGCAACAAACTCAGTCCGCCGCCGCCACCCGCTCGACGAGAGTGCCGAAGAACATGTTGCTCCAGAGCGCCAATTCGTCGGCGTCCCGAATGAAGGGTCGGACGTCCGCCTTGGCCTGTTCGAAATCGACCGTCGCGAATCGTTCGCGGAGGCGCTCTTTCAGCGCATCCAGATCGAGCTTCTGGGATGATTCCCAATGCCCGGTCTGTTCCATCCGCATCTGCAGATGGGCGAGGTGGCACGGGACATTCCGGCCGAGATACCAGATAAAATCGTAGAAGTCCCTGCCCTTCACTCGATCTTTCCAGTTACGGCAGAGGATCGCGTGAAGCTTCCCGGCGAACAGGTCTGGCAAGGTGAAGAGTTTGACTTGAAACGGGATCGGAACGAGCAAGGTCTGGACTTCGTAATTCGCACCCGGAGGAGGATTGGTATCGATCTCGAGCTTGATCTTGATTTTCTGGGTTCCCGGAAGGCGATCACGCAGACCTCCAGGCGCTCCGATGCTCAGGAGGTTGACCCGGGTCTCGCCCTTGATGAAGGCCGAATCGATGGCAGTCTCGAACCGCTTCGATTTTTGCTCGACCTCGAAGGTGAATCCCATGGATGCCAGCTCGGCTCGGATCGATTCGAGGTGGGAAGACATCTCAAATTCCGTGTCAGGAACCAACAGGGAAAAGTCCATGTCCTCCGAGAAACGGGGAAGCCCATGAAAGATGCGCAGAGCAGTGCCGCCATAGAAGGCGGCGTGTTCATAGAATTTCGACCGCCAGAGCCCGAGCAGGGCCAGTTCCTGGATGATTTCCTTGAGCGCGTTTTCCCAGTCCTGAATGGATTCCGGGCGATAACGTTCAATGAGGCTTTGCAGTGCCTGATTCATGCGGTGGGAGGAATGGAGGCCTGATTCTTTTCAAGCCATCGGGCAAAAGCGGAGACATTCTTTCTTCGGTAGCGGGACGCGATCTCCTGGACCATCGACAAGCGAAACGTGGACAGAGTGGCGGGTTCGATGCGGAGGTCGTCCTCGAGGAGAGCCGGCACATCCCGCATCGCCTGTAAGCCTTTCACCTGGGCGATCCGGTCACAAAGAGCCTTTTCGGGTTCCGCGAGAAACCACGACCCGCCCTTGCCGGATTCGAGGCGCACTCCTAGAGGAAAGGCTTCTTCGCTGATCGGCGTGTAGTTGAAACGACCCAAAGGCGTTCGAAACTGCTTGGCTCGCTTGGAGGTCATGCAGGTGATTTCGTCGACTCGTTCCGGAATCAGTCCGTGGTAGGCCAGGGCCGCCTCCAGGCTGACGTAGGAAGGACCATAGATCAGCCCAGACAAAACCCATGGGTCGATCTCCGGTGCCTGTCCCGGACGGGAGCCGGGGACATAGAGCCCCTTCTTGACCCGAATGATTTCGCCGCTGCGGCAGAGCGCCTGAATCTTGTTTCTGGGCGCACTAAACCGTCCTTCCAGCCGATCCATGAGGAGCTGGTAGTCGAACGGGGTGTCGGTTGGTAGTGGTAGAAGGTTCACGAAATCTGTCAGTATGTTGAGTTAAAATCAACATACTGACAAATTCAAGCGTTTTTACTGCCGGATATGGGGTTCGTCTTCAGAAACTCATCCCACGCCAAGACCTCCGGGTGAGCATTGACCAGCTTCCGCACGGCGTCAGAAAGCCGGGCCGACTTCCAGCCGGGAGAACTCGACTCGTTGAGAAACCCGACCTGCGGAACCTCCGGCAGACCGCACACTTCGCAGGATAATTCCTCGACCGCCTCCGGGCCGACTCGGCGAATCCACCGCACCTTTCCCAGCCACGGCGGCAGAACCCATTGAAGGTGGTAGATGGGATCGTTGAGGAGAACGAGGACCGCCTCCTTGATCGACCGGGCGGAGGCGAGGGCGCGGTTGTCGAGGCCCTCGCGGTGCCAGACCGGGCAGGGCCGCCCCTGTTTTACGGCATCGAGGCTCCAAGCGGCGAGGCTCACGAGCACTTCGCGGGGATCGCGCACCAAGGCGACGGTGAACCAATCATTCGCGTGGAAGGCGTCCAGCGCCCGTTCGGTCCAGCCGAAGGTGTGGTTGTGGACGAATCCGCAGCCGCCGGGATGCTGGCCCCAGAGTTTGCCCTCGGCGAGGAGAAGCAGTTCCGCCTCAGTCCACTCGCGGTCCAGATCGAGATCCCAGCTCACGAGGTTTTGAAGTCCGAGGCTCGGTCCGATCCGGTCGCGGAAGAGGCTCCGCAGATGGGTGCCCCAGCTCCTCACGCAATGGACATGGGCGATCTTGCGGGGGGCGGCGGTGTTCCGGTCCGAGGATCGCACCGCCTCGCTCATCTCGGTGATCCTGGGCGCGTTGCCCTTGGCTCTGAGCTTGTGGTGCAGGCTGACGACGGGCCGGAGGGAGGGCGATTCCCAGCGCCACTTGGCGAAATTGTGTTCGTGGCCGAACCAAGTGGTGACGAACTCGCGGCCCAGGTAGTCGAGGCATTTCTGCTCGTAGAATCCGCCCATTCCGGTGGCGAACATTTCCTCCCAGCGGTCCACCACGCGGGTGTTCCCCGCGAGGAGGTAGCCTGCATTGAAGAATCCGTGGGCGACGGGAACGGCCGCCGCCGGGTCGGGCCAGTAGAAAGGGCTCAAGACGAGATCGGCGATCCAGGGTCCGCCCGCGTGAAGGGAGCCGTTGACCGCGATGTCCGCATCGAGGAGGTGACTCGGGCCGTGGCGCTGGATCGCGGTGCGCAGGGCATGGAACTTGAGTGCGATCAGGTCGGCCTTCCAGTAAGGGTCGTGGCGAACGACGCGGCGGCTTAGTTCCTCGGCGCGCCCGAGCAGCGCGGCGCTGATCGGCTCGATCTCGATCCGCGGCAGGCCAAGCGAACTGATGCGCGAGGCCACTGTTTCGTCGCAGACCAGCACGAGTGGCTCGCCGTGGTGACGACGCAGGGTGCGCACGAGGATTTCCGCCTCGCCCGCTACTTCGGCAGTGGCCACCGCGCAGAAGGCCCGCGCCCGCATCGGGATGGAGGAGGAGGCAAGGCGCTTCGTCAGATAGGTGTCTTGGTCAGGAGTGGCGGCGGGCTTGCGCTCGATTCTTCCCTCGCCCTTCGTCATGAAGTCGATAAGTCCGTCCTCGAGGTGTTGGGTTGAGGTTCCGGCATCGGAAAACGCGCTGGTATGCGCGGCGAGGAAGGACCGCCGCAGGAAGTATCCGTTCGGGCAGATCCAGGCATCGAGGCGGTCGTGGTGCGGCGGAAGATTGGGAATCGCTTCTGGCTTGAAGAGGCGTCCGATCCATCGGGCGCCGGGAAAGGCTTGGTTCATCATCGCGAGGAGGGCGGTTTCCTCCGCCCAGCCTCCTTGGCCCAGGGAACGGGTCCGATAGAGGTCGCACTCGGGACGGCGAGGGAGGCGCTGCTCGGGCGTGTCGATCACCGCCACTTGGCAGGTGGGATCGTGCTGGCGCAGGCGGGCGATGGCATCGTTCAAGAGACCCGGCGAGGACTTTCCGGCGAGGAGTAGGTAGGCGTTCATGGGGGACTCATCGAACCCGAGGGATCCGGCGGAGGAGGTGGTGGAGGCGGGGGCGGCGGAGTGCAGGGACCTTGCGGTTCGCAGTGAGGTGGCCAGTCGGCTTGGGCACGGGCATTGCGGGTTCCGCCGCGTTGGCCGGGAAAATGAACCGTGGCGAAGGCGGTCATCGAACCACCGGCCGCCTGGCGGAAAGGGCCGCCCGGACCGAAGTCGAAGGAATCCCCGGGTGCCCCGACCTGGCGAAGGAGGGTCTCGCCGCCACAGGTGACGGTGATCCAGCAAAGGTCTCGTCGGCCCTCGGGATGAGGGCCAATGGTGATCGAGCCGGAGACGGAGCGCGATTGCAGGGAGTTGTCGGGTAGGTTGAGGTTGCCGCAGGGAGGCTCCGGGAGGCGCTGGATGCAGCTCGGATCGGTGACCTCGGCCTCCATGCTGACTTCCGGGAGCTGGTAGCTGCGCGGCTTGCGCGGACGTTTTGTGGGATTGCCGCCCCCTCCGCCTCCCGGGCCGAAAGCCGTGGGACCAGTTCCACCGGAGGGGCCTCCACCCGGTGCTCCAGGCGTTCCCGGCGAGGTGGGCACGGACGGAACGACAGGCGCGGACGGAAGCTTAGGTGGCGTCTCGCCGGGAGGAAGCGGCCAGGGTGGCGGATTGGTTTGCCCACCGCCGCACTCGCAGGGGCCGGTGCGCCACTGGCAGCTTTCGAGGCCGAGGAGGCGGTTCGGGTTGGTCGCGTCCTGATCGGCCAGTGGATCGGGTTCGTCATCCCAGTCCGGGTAGGGCATCGCCTCGACCGCTCCCGGCCCGCAGTCGCAGACCTCCGCGCTGCCGACGCACTCGGGCGGGAGGAGCGTCCAGTCCCGCGCAAGAAAGTCCTCGCGGGTCATCTCGTCATTCTGGACGACCTCGCGGCCCTCTCCGTCGAGACGGAAGAAGATCCCGCCCCGGTAGACGAACCAGGCGAGCGCCGGGCCTCCCGCACGGCCATCCCAGACCGCGCGGCGAATCGCGTAGCCTTCGCGGGCATAACGGAGTGCTGCCGGCAGGGGCATCAGCTTGGGCGGCTGGAGCAGGGTCGGCATGTCGGGCTCAGGCGTTGGGAACGATGAGGTCGCGGTGGAACCGGACGAGGAAGGAGCGAGTCGTGCGGCGCAGGTCGAGGATCTGCCCGCCCTGCTCGTAGAGGGTCACGAACTCGATTTCCGCCACCGCGTCGAAGAAGGTGTCCACGTCGCCCTCGTAGCCGGAAAGGATGGAGGTCAGGGCCGAAGCCGTGAACCCCGCCACGATCTGGTAGCGCGCCTCCTCAAACTCCCCGATCTGGGTGTAGGTGCCGTCGTTGAGGAGGTGGAGACGTTCGGGCTCGTATTCCTTCAGGCCGAAGCGGATCTGTTCGAGGGGCAGTTCGACGAGGGTCTCGTCCTTCATGAAACCGATGCTCAGGACGATCCGGTCGCCCGACTTCACGTGCAGGACCGGCTCGGGCTCGGCAGAGATGGAGGAAGTCGCGCCATTCACCACCGGCGGACCGGCAAGGCGGACGCGACCGTCGCGGAGGTTGATGTCGATCTCGACGGAAGCGTCCTGGAGGTAGCGGTTCGGTTCCACGCCGATGACGATGAGATGGTCGGCGCTCTGGCCGCTCGCGTTGCGGGCCCGGAGAGTGACGTTGTAGACGCCCGGCAGAGTGGCGGCGCCGGAGAGAAGGCCGGTCGCCGGGTCGATCTCCAGGCCTTCGGGCAAACCGTTTGCGCTCCAGGTGTCAGCACGCACGAGCCGGAAATACCCGCCGTTGCTCGTCAGGTTGATCGCCGCCCCGCCGCTGGTGGCCGCGAGCTTGCAGGTCGTGGCGGTGAAGTCGCGCAGGAAGTAGGTGCTCTCCTCGTTCAACGGGGCCGGGAGCGTTTGACCGGCGAAGGGCAGCACCCGCACTCGTGCTCCATTGGCCAGGGACGGCGAGGCCGAGGCGAAGGTTAGCGAGTCGTTGGAGGCCGAGGCCGTGGCATCCACACGGGGAAGATTTTCTCCCGTGGGCTGAAAGGCGAACCCCACGCCGCGCACGAGGGCGAGGAGCGAGGTGTTGCCATGGATGGTCGGAATCGGCATGGGTGTTTATCTGCGGATGATGGCCTTGCCGATGTGCTGGACTCCCGCGTCCCCTTCGGTCTGGAGATCGAGACCTCGCAGGGCAACGAAACCGCGCGGGTCGCTCTGGTGGTTCTCGGTGTCGAAACGCAGGAGCCTGGCCCGCACCGCGAAGTTGGCGGAAGCTGGAGCGGTGCCTCCCTCGGCCGATCCGTAGAGGATCCGGTCGAGGGAGAAGGTATCGGCCCCGCCGCTGAGGAAGCGTTTCACCCGGATGCCGAAGGTGTGCGTGCAGGGAACTGGTGTGAGAAGAAGTCGCTGCTCGAGGACGGGGACGGCGGACCAGACCACGTTCTGGAGGTTGATACCGGTCGAGCCGGGTTCGGAGTCCTGCGGCGCGGTGCCCAGTTCGATGGCCAGGGTCCACTGGCAGTTGGTGTTCGACTTGAGCACGGCCAGCTCCAAGGCGAACTGGAGAGCCAACTCGGTGCGGAGGCGGAGCTGGCGGTCGTTGACGAAGAAGCGGAACAGTTCCCGGGTGAAGTCGCTCGGGTAGTAGCTCGACTCGGCGACGTTGCCGAATGGCTCGACCCGATACCAGACCCGACCGTCGCAGGCGGCGAACTCGCCCGGTGCCAGCTCCACGCTGCGGCGTCCGAGGCCGCCGGGGATCGTGATATTGGCCACGCCCTGGTTCTCGAAGACCCGGTCCACGTAGACGGCGGTCGGTTCTGGGAGCGGGTTGGGAAGCGCCTCCACCACCGCATCATGGACGGCGGCGAGCAGTCCCCCGGCGCGGGGAAGAGCGGAGTCGCCCGCGTTGAGCAGGCCGATGAGTCCGTCGGTGGAGGGTTCGACCGGGCGGCGCGAGGGATAGATCTCGAAGAGCTTCGGCAGGGTCCAGTTCGACGACAGCCCCGAGTCCCGCTCCTGGGAGGCGAGGACTCCGGCGGGTGCGAGGGCCTTCAGCAGGGCGATGTCCGCCCCAAAAGCATCGAGGATGGTTTGAAGTCCCACGATCTGAGCGATGGTGTGAGTATGGGCCTGGAAGGCAGAAACCGGACCGGCCGTGGTGATGACAACCGCGAGTGCAGCGATTGCGGGCGAGGGGACGGCGTAGGCTCCCAAGAGCGTGAGCTCGACCGAGTTCGGTCCAACGACAGTCGTGGTGAAGTCGATGCCGGAACGAAGGATGGCTCCACCGGCTGAGTTCTCCCTCAGCGTGAGGTGGAGCGCCTCGGTGGCGAGATTGTGATCGACGACGAAGACAGTGTCGGTGCCGTTGCCGAGGGTCGAGACGTAGTGCTGGCTGCCAGTGATGACCTGATCGGAGGTGAAGGGCACGTAGTCCTTCGGCAAGGGCGGACGCAGCCAGTCGATGTTTTGCGCGGTGGCGAGTTCCTCGTGGATGAGTTCGCGCCGGACCGAGACCTCGGCGCGATAGGTCCAGACTTGGAGATGGTTGGAGTCGTTCTCGTCCTCGTAGGTAACCTCGATTTCGAGGGGCAGGTTTTCGACGAGAGATGCCGCACGCAGCAGGTTCGCAAGTTCGGCGGTGGCGAGGTTCAGCTCGAAGGTCACGTCACCGGGAGGCGCGGTGATGACCTCCACCAGAAGCTCCTCGTAGCCGAGTCCGCTCATCGCGCCCGCGAACTCGATGTGGGCAACGTGGGGCAGCGGGTTGGTGACAACGAAGGAGCCGCCTTCATCGGCGAGCGGCCTGATCGCCTCTGCGATTTCTTCCGTGCCGTCCGAAACGCTCAGCAGGGTGGACCTGGCGAACGTGTCAGGCCGTTTCAGTTGATAGGCTCCCCGGAACTGGGGCGAGACGGTGAGTGCCTGGATTTCGTTCCAGATGATGTCGCCCTCCGAACCACCATGTTGAACCTCGCTGATCGCGGGAGCGGCTGGGACGACCGGAGCGGAGGTATCGGTGAAGGCGACGGGCGATTGAACAAGTCGCAGCTCGTGGACCCAGCGTCCGTCCACATGGTAGGTCCGGGACCGAAGGAAGGAGATAGGTTCGAGAGAGTTGCGGCCCGCGCGAAGTTCAAAAGGCTCGGGAATCGGTGCTCCCTCCTCTTCGAAGCGAACCAGCCAGCTTCCATCCTTCGCTTCGACCGAGGCCGAATCGGCGGCGACACCGGCAACGGAAAAGGACGGACTGGTGATCAGGGCAAGTAACGCGGCCTGCACGGCTTCGGCTCCGGCATTGTGGGCGAGGAGCGTCGTTGTGTTTACGCCAACCTCCGGTGGATCCGTTCCGATCTGGATGGCCCATTGGCCTGAACCTGGCCGGGTGTCGAGTCGACCGAGGGAGGCGCGCACGAGACGAACATTGCGCTCGATTTCGAGGTCTTGATCCCCGAGCGTTTGGGCGAAGCGAAGACCGATCTGGACGGTGTCTCCCTCGATCAGTTCGGGCCAATCGAAGTCCGGTCCTCCGAGGGAGTCGGAGAGTTTTCGGGAAGTCAGATTCGCGTAAAGAAGGGCCTGCACGTCGGGGCGTGCAGGGTGTCAACGCGGGGTGCGGCAATGATTACGGGATCACCGTCAACCCAACCGCCGTTGCCATCCTTGCCTGCCGCGCGTCGAAGGTGCAGAATTCGTTCGCTCCCAGAACGGTCGCCAGGGCAACGTGCAGGGTGTCCAATGACCGGCAAAGCGTTGATGCGCCATGTGCGGCGGAAAAGGCTTCGGCCCGGAGGAAAACATCGGGCCACGAGACGTTCGGTTGGGAAAAAATTCCCGCCGCCAGGTCGCCGTTCAACGCTAGGAGGATCCTTTCCGACTCGGTCAGATCGATCTCTCCGCGTCCAAGTTTCTGCCGGACCGCCGAGCGCATTTCGAGTCCGTGAAGGTGCGTGAACGGGGGTGGCGTCGGAGATGAATAAAACAACTGCTCCGCCTCTTGGTCGCGAGGCTCCGACAGGTAGAGCTTCAGTAGCAATCCAGAGTCGAAGTAGCGCATCAGATCCGGTCGGCCCGAAGTTCGTCCAGAATCTCCTGGGAATCAGGTAGGATGCGGTCTCCGAAGATGGCCCTTTTGCGGGCTGCGAAATCCGGTAGCACCCGAGGTGTGGCCGGGGCAAGTTGCTCGACCGCAGGCTTGCTCTTCAGAAACCTCACGAAATCCAGGACCTCCTCAACCATCGGTTCGGGTGCAGTCCTGATCTCTTCGAGCACGGATTCTCTCGCGTTCATGGTGGAAGCATAAGAGAGGAGTCACGAACCGGCAAGCCTTCGGTAGAGGTTTGGATCAATCGAAATTACCCGATACGGAAACGAAGGATCGAGCGACTCCGGACCACTCTCCTCAGCCGTTCGCTCCCGCCGCTCCGTCAGCCGTCGGTCCTTGTCCAGACCGAAGCCGTCTTTCTCTTCGTTGTCCTTATTGTCGTCCATCGTCAGATGCTCCAAAACCTTCCCTCCACCGTTCGGTTCGCGAGGAACTCCGAGGCCGCCGCGCTCTTGTCGTTGTTCTCGGCCAGAAGCTGGTTGATGATGCCATCGGCCACCCCGCCCGCGAGGCCTGTGAAGAGAGTGATGTTCTCGGTCCTGCCAACCGGTGGATCGAAGCGAACGGCGTGGACCAGATTCCAGAACACCCGGTGCTTCACGTAAGGCGTCCAGTCCGGACCCGGATTCGATCCGGCGGACATGTCCTCGGGCGAGAGCAGGTAGACGGTGGCGAGGTGGAGCGCATCGAAGCCTTCGTCCTCCGAGCGTCCCATGAGACGATCCATCGGATCGGGAGGAGCGGGCGGCTCGTGTCGTGAAGTCGTGCGGAGGTAGGCCCGTTCCCTCGATCCGGGCTGGAGTCCATAGGTCACGTTGAATTGCGCCACGGTTCCATCGACCCCGGCCCCGAAGGTCCAGTTGGTCCCTGTGGTGAGGCGGTCCTGATGGAGGACGATCTCGGTGGCCCTCAACAACCGCCCATCCTCGCCCGCTCCGAGCGAACGAAAAAACTCCGGCACCGGCTCGAAGGATTCCACGATCGTCTCGAAGCCACTCACTGAAACGCTTTCGGGCGATGCATCCGTCCCGATCGCCCGCCACTGGCGCAGGGGCATCTGCGGGTTCTCGGTGAGCCAGACAT
>NEUQ01000048.1 GCA_002288445.1 Verrucomicrobiia bacterium Tous-C2TDCM
CGGAGGTGGCGGTGCGGCTCGAAGTCGAGGGCGCCGAGACCGCGGTGATCGACTGGCTCACAACGCTGCAGGGGCCTGACCAATTTCAAGTCATCAAGTCGCTCGAACTGGAGCTCGACAACCGCTCGAGGGAACTGGAGCCGCAGGCCGAGTGCGAGATCACGATCGCCCGCTGGTATCATCCGGAGACGGGCGATGCGATCCCCGTCGAGGAGGCCGCCGGTCCGGTCCCTGCCGCCAGAGAGACACCCGCCAATACCGCTGCGGAAGCGGCGGCACCGAACGGGGTGGGATCGTAGCAGTGGAACACAGAGTGGCGTGCCCGCCAATCCCCCATGAAAATGTCCGTCGTGCTGCAAACCTTGGCGATTTTCCTCCTGACGACGGTCCACGCGGAGGATATCCTTACCTCCTTCCCCGCCAAGCCCGAGGCGCCCTCCGCTTCCGACTTTGAGGCCTTGCGAAAGACAAGCCCCTTCACCCGAGTCCTCAATCTCTCGGAAACTTACACGCTCCGCGGAGTGGCGCGCATCAACGGAGAGCAGGTCGCCACAGTCTACAACCGCGAAACAAAGAAAACTCTCGTGGTGACACCGGACGGCAAGAACGAGGCGGGCATCGCCCTCGTCGGCGTCTCGCGAGCGCCGCAACTCGACGCCGTCACCGCGAAGATTTCCTTCGCCGGCGATGAGGCCGAGTTGAAGTACGAGATGACCCAACTCCACCCCGAGCCGAAAGGAGGCCCGGGGGCTCCCCAGTCTCCCGGAGGACGCCCACCCGAGGGAGAACAACGCGGTCCCTCTCCCCAGGACATCGAACGCTACAAGGCTCTGCCAGAGGAAAAGCAGGCAAAGCTGAGGGAATACATCGGCGCGGTGATGAAAAATTACCCGAACCTGTCGCGCGAGGAACGGGGTAACCTCATCCGCGGGGCGATGATGCGGCTGACGGACGGACGCGATATCGAGATCCCTCAGTCCCCTCCGCCGGGTCAGACGGCCCCGGTCAACTCCGCCCCGCCTGCTCAAGACTCTTCGGGTGACCGGCGGGAAAGCCGCTCCGGGAAACGCGACACCGGAGGAGGCGATCGCGAGGGTCGCACCGATCGGCGCTGAAATGCTCTGCGGCCGATCAGGGTTTGACGAGCCGCACCGCGCCGATGTCCATCATGCGGGGCTGGATCGTCCGGCCGGCGACGATGGTCAGGATGTAAACTTGGCCTGGCTGGAGCGAGACGCTTCCCTCACAACGAACCGGCACGAATTCCTCGAGGGTTGACGTTGTCTTGGATTGTCCACTGAGAGAAGCACCCGCAAGGTAGACTGTAAAATCGCTCGGCGCCTCACGCAACGTCGCCTGATCGATTTCGACCGCATACTCGCCAGCCTCAGACACCCTGAAAAACCAAGAGAAGCTGGTCTCTGGCGAAGTCCATCCGGTCATTGAGGAAAGGAACTTGTTGGAAGCCGCCCCATCCCCTCGGATCCGTGCCAGGTTTCCCTTGATCTCCCCCCCGGGCTTGAGTTCGACGACCTCCCCGATCATCTTCTCCACGACCGCAACGGACCCCGCGGCCAGCTTGCCGTGCGTCGCATGTCCCGACCATTCCTTCAACAAGTCCAGCGTCTCGGGGGACGGAAACATCACGATGGAACTGAGAAGCCGGTTCACTTCGTTGGTGTTCTTCGTCTGCCCGAAGGCCTTCTGCCAAAGCGGCACCAGCTCGGACGGATTCTCCCGACCGGGCAGCGTCGTGAGTCTCACGTAGGCTTTCTCGGCCGCCGCTCGGAGGGGAGCATCCGAGGTCGACGCGATGATCTTTTCGACATCCTCGATGACGGAGCGATCAGGCCAGTTCAGGTAGGCGGTGATGGCATCCGCCTGATAGGCGGCATCGCTCTTCTGCTTGTAGATCGCCGTGAGGCGGGTCCTGACCTTGTCTCCGCCGAGCACGCCAAGGATGCGAAAGAGGCTTTTCCGTTCATTACCGCTGGTGTTGGATACCTTGGTGAGGATGGACTCGATCACCGGATCGGTCTCTCCGCCTTGTCGCAACACGGCTAGGACGGTGTCTTCGAAAACCTTCCGCACCGGCAGGGTGTGCTCGCTGTGGAGCGCTCCGAGGAGGGTATTGACATCCTTGAGGCTCGCGATGCTGCGGACGGAATTGAGAATCTGGACGCGCTGTTCGTCCGTCGTGGCCGACTTGAAAACGTCGATCATGTCCTTCACGGCGGGAGCATAGTTCCGCTCGGCGAGGGCTTGGGAAAGAAGAATTTTGGCATTCAGGGTCTCGGCATTCTTGAGCTGCGCATGGATGCTCTCGCTGATGCCATTTCCCTCGAGACGTTCCAGCACCTTGCGGGCGTCCCCTTTGATCGAGAGCGAAGCTTTCGGGTCTTCGAGAAAGGCGACAGCGAGCGCGACGTCGGAAACATCGCCGGTCGGGACCTCGGCCGAAGAGAGGGCGATGATGCGGTCCTGCCGCTTTTTCGCGTTCGCTTTGCCGATCGAAGTGAAGACCGCGAAAAGAACGACGGCTGAGAGGACGCTGGCGAGGCCGATCCACTTCACGAGGTTCCCCCCGGCCCGCGCCTCGGGTTTGCGGACGTTGGGCTTGAGCACCGTCGTTTGGCCCATCGGTCCCATTGACCCGGGCTTTGCCGACACCGGGGTCGCGTTCTCCGGATTCTCCTTGAGGCGTCCGGTCGTCGCCCCGGTCTTCAGGCGGTTGGTCGTCGAACCCGTGACCGCACGCGGGGCACCGCCAGCTTTCTCTGAAACGACGACCAGCGCCGGCGGAGCCGATGCCCCCCGGGCCGCACGCACGATCGTGACCTCCCCGGTTTTCACATTCGGTGTCGCCTCAACCGGGAGGACTTCGACGAGCTTGGCTCCGGGAGGTTCAGGATTTCGGGGCCAGTGTTTCAATGCCTCGCGCGCATCCTTCGGCCGATGGGCAATGTCGCGGTTGATCATCCACATCACCCATTGGCAGATCGAAGGGGAAAGGTCGGGGCGCACCTGATCGAGCGGGATGACGCGGTGCTGAAGGTGGGCGTTCATCACCTGCGGGGCGGTCTCGCCATTGAAGGGATACTGACCGGTGAGGGCATTGTAGTAAACGCAACCCATCTGATAGAGATCGGTCCGGGCGTCGAGTTCACCCCGTTCGAACTGCTCGGGAGCCATGAAAAAGATCGAGCCCATCACCGATTCCTCCTGGTCCATCGTCTGCACCGAGGGAGATCGGCTGAACTTGGCGAGCCCAAAGTCGAGGATCTTGAGCTGGAATTTCCCCGAGGCCTGCCAGATCACCATGATGTTGGTTGGCTTGATGTCGCGGTGGATGACGTTGTTCGCCTGCGCGGCAATGAGGGCCTCAAGGGTCTGATAGACCACCTCGGTGAAATCCTCCTGGGTCAAGACACCGCGGGCCACCGTCTCGTCGAGGGTCTCGCCCTTGAGGAGCTCCATCACGACGAAGCCACCCTGCTCATCCTGCCCCACATCGAAGACAGTGACGATGTTGGGGTGGTTCAGGCTAGAGAGCGTCTGAGCTTCGGCGATCAGTTTGTTCGCCGATTCCTTCACCTCCTCCTCGGTCGCATTCGAGGTGGAGAGCACGCGCTTGATGGCGACTTCCCGCTGGAGCTGGGTATCGAGGGCCTTGAAGACCGCGCCAAGTCCGCCCTTGCCGATCTGATCGCGGATTTCGTAGCGTTTGCTCATGAGGACACGGTTTCGGGATCGTCAAGCGAGGGATGGGACGATCAATATAGCGATTCTTGAGGAGAATTTCACCTTTAGAAAATTTCTTTTTCTCTCCCTTCAGTCTCCCGCTGCAGACACGGAAAGCTCTGGCGAAACAGGGCGGCACGGCCTAACTTCGAGAGCATGACCCGCGAAACCCTTGCCGAAACGCTCGAAGAGATCGCCCTGCTCCTCGAATTGAAGGGCGAAAATCCTTTTAAAATCCGGGCCTACCGGACGGGAGCGGAGACCGTGGCTCAGTTCCCCGGAGATATCGTGGCACTCTCCCGCGAGGGAAAACTCGAGGGGATCAAGGGGATCGGCGACGCCCTTCAGCAGAAACTGCACGAACTCGCCTCGACCGGTTCACTCGGCTTCCACGAAAAACTGAAATCGGAATTCCCGTCCGGGCTTTTCGAGCTTTTCGACCTTCAAGGGCTCGGACCCAAGAAGATCAAGGCTCTCCATGAGTCCCTCGGAGTCGATTCGATCTCCAAGCTGAAGAAGCTCTGCGAATCGGGGGAAGTGGCGACACTCCCCGGCTTCGGAGCGAAGACGGCCGAGAAGATCCTCGAGGCGATCGCCTTTCGGGAATCAAACGCCGACCGTTTCCGCCTCGGCGACGTGGCAGGTCCGGTGGAGGCGATCCTCGAGAGCCTGCGCGGACATCCCGATTGTCTTCGTGCCGAGGCAGCGGGCAGCTACCGACGCGCCAAGGAGACGGTGCACGATGTCGATTTCCTCGTCGCAACAGCCCGACCCGACTCGCTCATCGAGCACTTCGTGGAGCAGCCTTGGGTCGCGCGCGTCATCGCAAAGGGTCCGACCAAAGCGAGCATCAATCTCGCTTCCGGGCTGCAATGCGACCTGCGCGCGGTCTCCAATACCGAATACGCCTGCGCCCTCGCTTATTTCACGGGAAGCAAGGAGCACAACGTCGCGATGCGCGGTCGGGCCCTCGAGCGGGGTTACACCCTCAACGAATACCGTCTCGCGGTAAAAGATGGCGCGGTAGTTCCCGAGGCTCCCGTCTTTGAAAACGAAGAGCAGTTGCACCGTTTCCTCGGACTCGACTTCATCGCCCCCGAGCTGCGCGAAAACACCGGCGAGATCGAGGCCGCGACCGAGGGCGACCTGCCCCGACTCGTCGAGTTGGAAAATCTCCGGGGCACTTTCCACAACCACACCGTTGCGAGCGATGGAAAAAACACCCTCGAAGAAATGGCTGCCGCCGCAATCGGCCACGGGCTGCAATACCTGGGCATCGCTGATCATTCGAAAGCCTCGTTTCAGGCCAACGGACTCGACGAGAAGCGCCTGCGTGCCCAAATCGCGGAGGTTCGGGCACTGAACAAACACTTCCGCGAGGAAGGTGTGAAATTCCGCCTCTTTGCCGGGAGTGAGGTAGACATCCTCAAAGACGGCAGCCTCGACTACGACGACGACCTCCTCGGCGAGCTCGACTACGTCGTCGCGAGTGTCCACAGTGCCATGACGCTCCCCGAAGCCGCGATGACCGAGCGTATCATCCGCGCGGTGAGTCATCCGCGCGTGACGATGCTGGGGCATCTCACCGGACGCCTCCTCCTCGAACGCGAGCCCTACGCCGTCGACATCCCCGCGGTGATTGAAGCCTGCGCCGAGCACGGCACCGTGATCGAACTGAACTGCAATCCCTGGCGTCTCGACATGGACTGGCGCTGGTGGAAATACGCCGTGTCGAAGGGGGTGAAATGCGCCATCAATCCCGACGCCCACCGCTGTGACCATCTCGAATATCTCGCCTTCGGCGTGCGTCTTGCCCGCAAAGGTTGGCTGAGTCGCGAGGATGTGATCAACACTCTCGATCTCGCCGCCGTCGAAGCATGGCTTGGACTCGATCCCCTCTCCTGAACCATGCAACGGTATCTCCTCGAGCCCCGGTCCGGCGGACCTTTTGACCTCCTGCTCCGCGAGGTGGAAGAACCCGCTCCGGGCCCGGGAGAAGTGGCCGTGAAAATTCACGCTGCTTCGCTGAACTACCGCGATCTGCTCGTGCGTGCGGGCAAATCCGCATCGGGCGGCTTCGATCCGGTCGTGCCGCTCTCCGATGGTGCGGGCGAGGTCGTGGCGCTGGGTGAGGGGGTCGTGGATTGGCAGACCGGAGATCGCGTCGCACTCACCTTTTTCCGCGACTGGCTCTCGGGCCCTTTCGAAACGTCCTTCCATGCCGCTGCCCGCGGCGGCTCCTCCGACGGTGTGCTCTCTCAAACCGTTATTGCTCCGGCCCACAGTCTCGTTGCGGCGCCCGCCGCGATGAGTTTCACGGAAGCCGCCACCCTACCCTGCGCCGCCCTCACCGCCTGGCATGCCCTCATGGAACGGGGGCGCCCGCTCGAGAGAGGCGAGACGGTGCTGTGCCTCGGCACCGGCGGGGTCTCGATCTTTGCCCTGCAAATTGCAAAGGCGGCCGGAGCCAGGGTCATTGTGACAAGCCGCTCGCAAGAAAAGCTCGCCCGGGCCCGAGAGTTGGGTGCCGACGAGACCATCGACTACCTTCAAACGCCGGAGTGGGATGGGGAGACGATGCGGATCACGGCCAAACGGGGTGTCGATCGCGTGATTGAAGTCGGCGGTCCCGGCACGATCGAGCGTTCGATGAATTCCGTCGCGGCGGGAGGCATCGTTTCTCTCATCGGCGTGCTCACGGGATTTGATCCGCCCAAGGCGAGCCTGTTCACGCTGGTGAAAAAAAATGCCGATCTGCAGGGCATCTACGTGGGCAATCGAGAGATGTTTGTCAGGATGAACGCCTTCCTCGAACTGCATGCGATTCGACCCGTGATTGACCGGATTTTCCCCTTCTCAGAAGCCTCCGAAGCCTATCGCCATCTCGAGGGCGCGGGACATCTCGGAAAGGTTGTCGTGCAAGTGTGAGGATCAGACCGCGGCCATCGCTGCGGCCACTTTTTCCGCGATCGTCTCCCAGGAGAAGCGGGCGGCACGATTGAGCGCCCGCTGACGCATCAAGGCTCGTTCGCTCGCATCGAGGGCGAGGAACCGCTCGATCGCCGTGGCGATCTCGATCTCACTACCGGGATCGAAATAGCGCACCGCTCCCTCCTCAGCAGCTCCGCCGACTTCGGGCAGGCTCGCCGCATTCGCCAGCAAAACGGGACAACCACACGCCATCGCCTCGAGCGGAGGCAGGCCAAAGCCTTCGTAGAGACTCGGATAAACAAAGGCGTCTGCCGCGCGGTAGCGGCGGACGAGCTCGGCGTCGTCGACGCGGCCGAGCCACTCGATACCGGAGCCCTCGATGCGTTCCATTCCGGCGAAATTGCGGGGATTGGCTCCGCCGATGAGCTGAAGCGTGGCCCCTTCAGGCAACCGGCCTTTTTCCAGGAGCCGGATCCAAGCACGGAGGAGACGCCCGAGATTCTTGCGCGGGTCCAGTGATCCGACACACAAGAAGGTTGATCCGTCGGCCCGCTCCTCCCCTCGGATGCCGGGAGAGAACCCAGGACTCACGGCGTTGCCGAGGACGAGGATCCTTTCCTCTGCAATGCCGAGGGCAGGCGCAAGACGGGAGCGGGAGAACTGCGAAACGGTCGCGACGACCGCCGAGCGTTTCGCGAGGCGCGGGAGGAGATGCTGGTAGACGGTGCGGAAGGAACGGCTGAACCCCTCCGGCCCATCCCACACCGCCGCGTCGTGGATCACCACGAGCTGCCTGGCGACGGCGAGAGGCCCCGTGTTGCAAGGTGAGAAGAGGATCTCATCTCGGGACACGGCACACGGCAGGATGAACTGCTCCCACGCGTGACCCCGCCATCCCGCTTGCGGCAGCGAGGGCGCGGTCTCGGCGATGCTGATACCATCGCGCCGCGCGAGATGCTCGGTCACCTCGGAGGCAAAACGCTCCACACCGGTGACTGACCGACCACGAAAGCGGGCGTTGAGGCGGACCATCGTCATTGTTGCAAGGAAGTCGCCGAGAACGCGACCGCTGAGTGCATCAGACCTTGTTCGGGTGGAGAGACGTCCAGTTCGGACCGCCGCCATCGCACCCGTTTTTTCAGGCTTGCCGCCCAGAGGAGAATGAGGAAAATCACGAGACTGGTCGGCACCACGCGATGGAGCCCGAACCAGTAGGGAATCCGCAGAATCTCCATCAAACCGAGAAAGGTGATGGGGTAGAACAGGGCGAAGAGCCTGGCATCGACGTAGGCCCGCCAGGTGAGTCCGAACCAGATCCCGACCAGCGTAAGGAAGGGCCAGAGGAGCACGTTGCCCATCCGGGAGGCCACATAGTGGATGCCACCCGGGTTGTTGTATTCGACATCGAGGGTGCCGAGGTAAAGCCCATCGTAGATCGCTTCGTGCGCTCTGAAGGAGAGCGGTCCGGCAATCCCATCGTAGAATCCACCGACCTCGAGGATCGCAGCCCCGGTATTCATCGCCTCAAAGTAGTAGGTGTAGAGCCGACGCCAGCCGAATTCGAAAAGGCTTGAATGATGCCCCGAGTAGTATTGCCAAGAGCGAAGAAACTCGAAGGAGATGAACATCAACAAGGTCGCGAGGGGCAGCAGGAGCGGCAACCAACGCCAGAACGTCCGCCCCCGAGGACCCGCCGCGGCGGTCATTCGGGGTAGCGCGCAGAGGAAAAAGGGCACGAATCCCTCGATGAAGGCCAGTCGCTCGGACCACAACACCGCCCTCACAAAGAGAGTGCCGAAAAAAACCAGGTGGAAGAGCGAGAGGAGTTTGACCTTGCCAGGGAGCATGCCCGACCACCGCATTCCCCGGATTGCGCCGAGCACGAGCGAGACCTGCGTCCAGGTGGTGACGCCGGGGATCGTCTTGAAAGTGTATTTCAGCTCGAGATCGCCCCCGAGAACGGCGGCGACGAGTCCGGGGTTGAGAAAGAAATTCCGGAAAAAAACGAGGTGTGAAAACACGAAAACGGCCATCAAAAAATAGTCGAATCGCTCGCTCAGGAGAGTTTCACCCAGCTTCGGGTCGCGGATAAAGCGAGGCTCGCGGACAGCGCGGTGACCGGGGTGGATTCTTCTCCAGAGGTGGCCGAGCCACCCCGATTCGCCGACAAGAGCCCCGATGATGAGGGCGACGATCGCGAAAAGCGCCACGAAAAAATCGCGGATCCCGTAGAAGTGTTGCGCCTGTGAGAGACTCACGGAGGAATCGGAGAGGGAGAAGATCACGAGAGCCGGGATCGAGGCTCCGATCAGCAGGCGCGAGGGCCGGCACCACCAGGGAAGCCAGCCTCCGACCGGCGAAGCGGCCGAAAGTTTCGGAGAATGATAGGATCTGCCGCTCCGGAGATTCATCCCGCCGAGGCCTCCTCCTCCCGCGTTTCCCGATTCCTCATTTTCGCTACGGCGTAGGCCACACCGATGATTCCCTCGCCGAGAAAGGCGATGCCCATGGCGACGATCATCCCGGTGCCGCCGTAGTGCGGGATGAGAAGGAACGAGAGAGCGACGACGGTGACAAGTTTCAGAATTCCCAACCTGGCAAGGAAGTCGGTGTGCCCGGTCATCAGGAGCAGATACGGAACCGGCCCCATCATCAACGAGAGTAACTGGACGAAGAGGAGGAGACGCAAGGCCTCGGCACCATCGCGGAATTCCTCACCGAAAACGGTCATGACTTTTTCGGGAAATCCCAACCCGATCGAGATGGGGACACCTAGGGTGAGCAGGGCGATGGCGATGGACTTGCCGTAGACTTTCATCACGGGGCGAAGCGGATTCTTCACCTCCGCGGTGCGGGATAGGGCGGGGGCAAAGACGCTGTGAATCGCTCCGGAAAGCACGACGAAAAGAATCGAGACGCGGAAGGCGGTGGTGAGATGCGAGACTTCGGCAGCGGGTCGAGTCGCCTCGCAGATCGTGAGCGGAACGATGAACCCGAGTGCCCCGAACAGGCTGACACAACAGACGGGGAATCCCTCGCGCAGGAGGATTCGAAAGTGGCTTTTCGAGGGCCGGAGAATGAAGGGGTCACTGAATTCAGCGCCGGGGGCGAAGCGAACAAGCACTGCCCCAATGGCGAAACTCGCGGTATAGAGAGCGAGGATTTCGGTGGAGTGAAAAGATCTTTCCAAGAGAGCGGTGACCGCCACGAACAGGCAGAACAGTCCCGAAGGCAGGACATGGGCAAAGACGCTGCCGAGGACTGGACGGGAGAGCCCCTTGAGTGCTTCTCCATTAATGAGGGTGAGGGCGATGGCGCCTTGGGCGAAGAGCGGGAGAACGTGCCACGGCTGCAATCCCCCCGGATTGGGTTCGGTCGCGACAGCGTAGAACAGCCAACCCAGTCCGATGAGGCCGGAGGCGGCCAAGGAGATGGCTCGCAGCTTTGCGACAAACGCGGCAACCGCACCGCGGCCCTCGGGTTCGAGACGCGGCACATTGCGGAGCGCGATCTGTTCGAGTCCGAAGGTGGCAATCGGAGCCGACGTCATGAGCACGGACGACCAGAAGAAAAAGAGCGCGCTTGGCCCGTCACCGAGGCTACGGGCGACCATCACGGTGCTGAGAAACTGAAAGCCGGCGCCGCCCATGCGCACCGCCGAGGGCATCAGTGTGTGCATGACTTTGCCGAAAAGAAGACGCAGCGGAACCGGCCCGGCGTTCCTCGCGCCGATCCCCTTCCTTCCGGTGGTCTCGCTGGCGATCATTCGTTCTCCAAGAAGGATTCCCGCCTCAGGACTGAAGAATGACCGAGAGCGGACCCTGGGTGCCACGGGCAAGAAGGGAGACGCTCTCCTCAATGTCGCGGCGAGTGCCGTGGTGACGGTCAACGAGCACGAGGTTGGCGTCCGCCATCGGGGCAACCGCCGCCGGAATCTGACTTTCCTGGGTGAATGCGGTCGATTCGATGATGATACGGTGGAAGCGTTGGCGGTGCGGGCTGAGAAGCTGCCAGGTCTCCTGAGGCGCGATGAGGAAACTCGAGGGGAGTCGCAAGGTGTGCAGGTTCTCGGTTTGCGAGGCCTTCGGCGCGAGGTTCACGGGCTGGCGTGGATCTCCGCCAGCGACGACCGAGACGAGCAGAGTAGGACAGGCGTGAAACGCCGAAGCCGAGGCAAGGCAGGCGGCGACGCGGAGCCCCTCTTCGTTCTCCCGCAACGAGGATAGGTGCAGGATCGCCGCACCACGGTGGTCGGGTGCAAGGAGAACGCGGGTCATCGCGTCCATGAGTTGTCGATCGGTTCCCCCACGGGCGGGCGTGGCGATCTCGGCGACGACTTTCGCGGAGAGCGATTGCTCGACCTGGCGGCGGTTCGCAAAGGGTTTCGAACGGAGAAGGTCGAATCCGATGAGTCCGGTGGAGAGTAATCCGCCGACGACAAGACCGGCAAGAACCGCGATCGGTTTGCTGGGTTTCGCGGGCTTGTGCGCGACGATGGGCTCGGACATCAGGCGGGTGACATTCGACGATTTTTCCGATTCGAGCGAGGTCTGTCCGATGCGCTCGCGAAGCGACTGGTGGATTTGCCATTCAGTTTCGACACGCTGCTGGATCGCGCGGAATTGCGAGCTCGCGGTCTTTACTCCGGTGAGCTGCGCCTGCAAGTCACCGACCCGCTCGGTGAGGAGTTTTTCGTTGGTGGCCGCCGCGCTATAGTCGGCCTCGAGCGACTGCTTGAGATCGGTCGCGAGAGACTTGAGCTGCGCATCGATCTCGTCAACGCGGCCCTGCGCCTCACGGTATCGCGGATGAGCCTCGGTGTATTGACCTCTCACCAAAGCGAGGGCGGCGTGGGAGGCGTTCCGCTGATTGAGCAGCTCAGAGACGTGCTCGGCTTCCGAAAATCCCCCCAGATGGATTACCTTCAGTGAATCCACCTCGGGATCAACACCACGGAGCGTCTCGACCAAGCTGCGGAGATTGAAAACCCGGCTCGAGACGGCGTTGAGTTCCTCCCCCATCTTTGTCAGTCGCTCGGCGAAAAGTTGGTGGTCCTGCTCGACGGTCACGGCGGGGTTTTCGCGACGGAACCTCTCGAGTTCCTTCTCAGCCTCTAGCGCGCTCTCGTAGGCTTCTTCGGCGCGGGCGCGGAGGTCCTCGGTGGAATGCCCGGCTTCCTTCCGCTTCTGGTCTCCGAGGAAAGTCTCGAACTCCTCCACAAAAACAGAAGCGATGCGCTGGGCCCGGACCGGGTCGGGGTCGAGAACCGAAAGCTCGATGAGGCGGGTCGGACGAATCAGGCTGGCCGAAAAACGCTCCTCACGCAGTTCCTTGAGCATTCGGGAATCGGTTACTTCCTGACCCGCGTCCTTCATTTTCTGGAGGGCGGGCGGCAGAAAACCCCGGTCCTCGCGGAGTTGCAGCTTGTCGACGACCCGCAACACCATCGAATCGGAGAGGATCGCCTTTTCCAACGAGTTGAGCGAATCAAGGTCCGACATGCCCGCCCCCGAAGGCTGGATCTGGAGGGCGCGGTCGAACATCGGATCGACAAAGACGAGCGCGCTGCTTTGAAAGAGCGGAGTCGCCACCAAGTAGACGTAGGCTATCGCGGTCGCGATGCAGAGCAACGGCAGGAGGACGAGCCAGGGAAGTCGCCGCTTCAGAATTCCAAAGAGGTCGTCGAGATCAAGGAGTGGACTCACCTCGATGAGATCCCAATCGCCTTGGGCCGGCACCGCGGTGCGGGTGGCGATACGGGGCCGGGTGCTGAGGGCGTGTGTGGACATCACTGCGAAAGAGGTTCGGATAATTTCCAGAAAAAGAAAAATTTTAGAAATTTACTTGAAACAATTCCCACATCAACCAAAATATGATAATAGTTGCAAATTTGATATTTATTTTTGCAATTTTAAAGATGCAAATTGTATGATAAATAACCGATATTATGGTTTAATCCGTCTTCACTACCTGCTCAAGACCTTGGGCAGCTTGCTCCTCTTCTGGGGCATCGTGTGGGTGCTGCACCTCTTTTGCTACGGGACTGAACTTCAGCCTCGGAACTACATGTGGGTCTCAATCATCGTTCCCGCCGCCGCCGTGATCGAATTCCTCGCCCGGGAAGATCGGCATCGCTCCCTTGGAGGTCTCTCCCGGCCCCAGGTGTGGAGCATCTCCCAACGGGAAATCCTCTTCGCCCTCGTCGCCATCTTCGGTGTCATCGTGATGAGCAAGGACGACCGCCTCTCCCGGGTATGCCTCGGTCTTTTCATCGCCATCTACGCCGTCTGGGTAACCTGGATGAACTTCACCGGCTACCGACTGCTACACCGCGCCCTCTATGCGAAGCCCCGAGGCATCAATGGCTCGACGCGGAAACATCACGCGAACACCGTCGTTCTCGCCACCCCTCGCGAGATCGAGCGGGACGCTGCCCTCCACATGTCCAGCGACGTTCCCGGCGCCGAGGTCCTCGGTTATGTCACCTTCGGCGGAGGCTCCGTCGCGACCATGCCCGTCTTTCCCATACTGGGGGATTTCTCGAATCTGCGAGACATCTGCCGCTCTTGCCACGCCCGGCTTCTCCTCGCTCTCGGCCTCGAGGCGCAGCCCGACCTGATCCGCTCGCTCCAAGCACTCTGCGACTCGCTCGGGATGCGGCTGATCTGGGTCGACGACAAGGAACAACACTTCGACGGCAATCTCGATGCCCGCCGCTCCGGATCGAGGCTCCTCTTGACGAACTGGCGAGAACCGCTCGAGGATCCGATGAACCGCCTCGTCAAACGCAGCGTCGACCTTCTCCTCTCGGGGTTGGTCTCCCTCACCGTGCTGCCTGCTCTTTGCATCTTCGCCAAGACCCTGCAGCTGATCCATTCGCCCGGCCCCCTCTTTTACAAACAGAAGCGCACCGGGCGAGACGGGGAGGTCTTCGAGGTGCTGAAATTCCGCACCATGCACGTGAACGACACGCCCGGGAGGCAGTCCGTCGCGGGCGACTCTCGCATCTACCCCGGAGGCGATTTCCTCCGCCGCAGGAGCCTCGACGAGATGCCGCAATTCTGGAACGTCTTCATCGGCCAGATGAGCGTCGTCGGACCGCGCCCTCACTTCGTCGATCACGACGCACAGTTCGCCGACCTCGTTGACGACTATTGGGTCCGCCACTTCGCCAAGCCAGGCATCACCGGACTAGCCCAGGTGAAGGGGCGCCGGGGGGAAACCGATACCGAGAGAAAAGTGCGTCACCGCGTCCGCCTCGATCACTTCTACCTCCGCCACTGGTCCCCGCTCCTCGATCTCTGCATCCTCTGCGACACCGCCCTGCAGGTCTTCTTCCCCCCGCGCTCCGCCCGCTGACCTGCGCCCTCCCCGTTTTCAAATTTTCCCAGCGAAATGAGAACGCGCTCAGCCGCACTCGATCCCTCCGACCTCGTTCTCGCCCATGACTTTCTCATCCAGATGGGAGGGGCCGAAAAGGTGGTTGAAGTCATGGCCGAAGCTTTTCCCGACGCCCCGATCTACACCAGCGCAACGATGGGGGCGAACCTCTTTCCGGCCTTCCGCTCTCCGCGGGTCGTCAACAGTTGGATGCAGCGCCTCCCGGGAATGCCAAAGGCCCACAAGAAGCTTTTCTTCCTCTATCCCCTTGCCTTCCGTTCCCTTCGCCTGCCCGCTGGAAAGCTCGCTTGGATCAGCAGCAGCAGCTTTTCGAAATGGCTCCCCAAACCCCTCGGCGCTCGCTTCGTTTGCTACTGCCACACGCCACCTCGCTACTTCTGGACCCCCGACGAATACCTTGAGAACGAGATCGGCAACCCGCTTCTTCGTTGGTTTGTCAGGAGGATGATGCCACTCTTCCGCTGGAGCGACCTGCGCCAGAGCCGTAAGATCGACCTCTTCATCGCCAACTCCCGGAACGTGCACCGACGCATCCGCGAATGCTACGGACGAGACAGCGTCGTCGTCTATCCACCGGTCGATGTCGAACGATTCGAGGTGGGCGGGCAGGGCGAAGACTTCTACCTCATCGTCTCTCGCCTCGTCGCCTACAAACGGATCGACCTCGCCGTGCAGGCCTTCACGAAACTCGGCAAGCGCCTCGTCATCATCGGTGATGGGCCCGACCGAGCCCGCCTCGAAGCCATGGCCGGACCCACCGTTGGGTTCCTCGGCCGCGCCTCCGACGAGGTCGTCACCGAAAAGATGTCGACTTGCCGGGCCTACATTTTCCCGGGCAGCGAGGATTTCGGAATCGTCCCGGTCGAGGCTCAGGCCTGCGGCAAACCTGTCATCGCCTTCCGCGACGGCGGCGCCCTCGAAACCGTCCTCGAAGGCAAGACCGGACTCTTCTTCGACCATCCCGACCCCGATTCTCTGGCCGGAGCGGTGCGCGAACTCGAGTCGCGCGAATGGGACCCTCACCGCATTCGCCGCAATGCCGAGCGCTTCTCCACGACTCGTTTCCTCAGGGAGACTCGCGATCTTCTCGCGCAAGTCGCTGAGACGCCTCCCCCGTCGATGCCGGAAGAGCGCTACGGATGCCAACCCTCCGCGAGCGCCACGACTCACGACTCGAAGGGACTCCGTTTGAGACAAAGCTGATCGTGACGCGGCAGTCGGGTGACGACCCAAACGTCACTTGCCAAACCTTGCTACTTTGCAAAGTTTAAAAGTAGCAAACCATGACCGCCCCCGCCTGCTGCGTCCCTCCCAAGGCTCCGTCCGATTTCCGGGCGGCCGCGGCGGTCTTCAAGGCCCTTTCGAATCCGAACCGACTCCTCATCGTCGATGCCCTCGGGGCAGGCGAGCGGTGCGTCGCCGATCTCACCGCACTCGTCGGGCTCGACATGTCCACCGTCTCAAATCACCTCGCCGTCCTCCGCAACGTCGGCATCGTGAAGGATGACCGTCGCGGCACTCAGGTCTTTTATTCGCTGCGCAAACCCTGCCTCCTCAACCTCTTCTGCTGCCTCGACGAATTCCACGGCGTCGAAGGCTGAATCGGAACCTGACAAGGGAATGGGGACAAAGAAATTCAAAACCCGATCCAGTCCCATCCTGGCATTCCGCTGTCCCCGTTACCCGGTCCCGAATCTTCCCCATCTCCTGCCATGAGCACCAATTCCCAATCCATGGCATTCTTCGAACGCCATCTCACCCTCTGGGTCGGTCTTTGCATTGTCGCCGGAATCGCCCTCGGCAAGCTTGCGCCAGGGCTCGCCGCCTCGCTCGATGGCATGTCCTTGATGGTGAACGGGGCCCCGGTCGTCTCAATCCCGATCGCGATCTGCCTCTTCTTCATGATGTATCCCATCATGGTGAAAATCGACTTCGGCGAAGTCGTCGCAGCGGGTCGCAATCCCCGGCCAGTCCTTCTCACCCTCTTCGTGAATTGGGCGATCAAACCCTTCACGATGCTCGCGATTGCGACGCTTTTTCTCGGGGTCTGGTTCCGCGACCTCCTCCCCGGCTCCGAAATCGTGAGGGACGGCAGCGAAGTCGAGCTTTACCGATCCTACATCGCCGGTGCGATCCTTCTCGGTATCGCCCCCTGCACGGCAATGGTGCTGGTCTGGGGCCATCTCGCCCGAGGCAACGGTGGCCTCACTCTTGTGATGGTGGCGATCAACTCCCTGACGATGCTGCTACTCTACGGATTGCTCGGCGGTTGGCTCCTCGGAGTGAACCAAATGCCGGTGCCGTGGGAGGCCTTGCTGCTCTCGGTCGGCGTCTACGTCG
>NEUQ01000049.1 GCA_002288445.1 Verrucomicrobiia bacterium Tous-C2TDCM
TTGCAGGAGGATGGACTCGCGATTCGTTTTGTCGGGGGAATGGGGGCCGTACTCGACATCGAGGCTCACCAGCATCGGTTGGATCTCGAGGCGGGTGATACGGAAGACAGGCTCGATCTTGCTGCGGAAAAAACAGTGCAAGGGCACATCGGCATGGCCTGCGTTCCAGAGGAGCTGGGCCGGGGGAAAGGTCTCGATGGCGCCGAGGGTGGAGAGGATCTCGCGGATCTTCGCAGCCCCGTGTTTTCTCGCGAGCTTCCTCGCGGCGGCAAAGTTGCGGAGGCACTCGAGGTAGGAGATCTTCGGATTTCGCTGCTCCTCGACCATCTCGGCGATGAGCCCCCGGGCATGGACCGCAAGCGAGGCATGCAAGGTCTCGCGGCTGATCTCGCCCCGCTCAAACTGGCGAAAGAGCTGCGGCGGCGTGGGATGGCGCTCGAAGTTCACACCTGAAAAAGGGAGGAGCAGGGACGAGGTGGGCCGCTCACGGCCGCTTCCTCCTGAAAATCTTCAGAAGACCGCCACTGGGCTCTTCGGGCACTTGTGGCTGGGCGACCTCCTCCTGCACCGGTGGCATCGTGGCAGGATCCTCTCCGGGCGCGACTTCTCCCTCGCGAAAGATCGAGGTGGCCGGCTGAAATTCGCGGTAGGAGGCCTCTTCCTCTTCGATTTCACCCAACTGGGAGGCGATCTCCTCGGACCTCTCGCGGACTTTGTTGTAGTTTTCCTCGTTGAGATAACGTTCCAGAAAGGCGCCCACGACCGGAGCGGATGTTTTGCCTCCGCTGACGACTTCTCCGGGATCCCCTTCATAGATGACGGAGAACGAGTAGATCGGATTCTTCGCGGGGAAATAACCGGCGAACCAAGAGATGTTCTGCTTCAGGGCGACGTTCCACTGCCCTGTCCCCGTTTTTCCAGAGACCGTGATCTTGTGATAGGCCTGCTTCCCGGTGCCGTTACCTGCATTGACGACATCGTAAAGCCCCCGTTGCACCGCCTTGAGCGAATACGAGTCGACGTTGAGGCTGTTCGCCACCTCGACAGGGAAAGTGCGCTCGAGTTCATGATTGAGATCCTGCACCTGCAGCACGAGGCGCGGCTTGAGCACCTCACTGCCGTTGCCCACCGCCGCCATCATGCGGGCGACCTGCAGCGGAGTCACCTCCACCCTGCCCTGCCCGATGCTCATCACGGCCTCTTCACCATCCGACATCAGGTAACCGTATTTATCGACCCAAAAGCGGTTGTTCGGGATGAAACCGTCAGCCTCCTTCAGCGGCAAACCGGACTTCTCCCCCAGACCGAGACGGGTCGCCATGTAACTCATCGAATCGGCCCCCGCACGCGTCGCCACCTCGTAGAACCAGGTATTGCACGATCGGGTCAGCGCACCGACCACATTCATCGAACCCTCGCCGTCCTTGTTCCAGTTGCGCATCACGACATTGCCAACCGTCCAGGCGTTCGGACAGGGGTAAAGATCGTTCGCCGAGATGTAGCCGCTCTCGAGGAATCCGAGGGCGGAGACCACCTTGAAGGTCGAGGCCGCCGGATAGGTCCCTCGGAAGGCGCGCGGATAAAGGGGCTTTGCCGGATCGTTGACGAGCGCGGCGTATTTATCCGGCGTGATCGCCGGGATGAAATCATTGGGATCGAACTGCGGGAAACTCGCCATCGCCATGACGTCGCCGGTGCGCACGTCCATCACCACCATCGCACCGCGCTTTACCCGCTCGGCGAGCAGTTCTTCGCAGATCTTCTGCATCTCGAGATCGATCGAGGTGACGACATTGTAGCCGGGACGAGGGCGGGAGAGGACCTCTTCCTTCACCTTGGTGCCATCGGCCTCGAAGACCACATTGACGCGTCCAGGCGTGCCCTTCAACTCGGCATCGAAGGTCTGCTCGAGGCCGTCGACCCCGATCGCCGGGCCCCAGAGATCCTCGTCGTTGACGATGGGTCCGGTGGTGCGGGGCGGACGCTTCCCGACATAGCCGACGACATGGGAGAGGGTCTTGCTCTGGGGGTAATGGCGAAGGTAGACCGGGTGCAGGGTGAGCCCCTCCATCTTTTGGCGGTTCAACTCTTCCACCTCACTGTCCGTCAGAACCGCGGAAAACGTGAGAGGCACCCAACGGCGATGGCGGTAGTGCTCGATCACGACCTTTCCCGCGAGGTCCCAGTTGGTCCCGAGGATGTTGTTGACGTGCACCATGCGTTCGCCAGCGTATCTCAGCACCTCGGCATCGGAGACCTCGCTCCCGAGAAAGGGAAAGGTGATCGCAGCATAGTGGGCGACCTTGTTTTGGGCGAGCGGATAGCCGTTGCGGTCGAGGATCTGCCCGCGCGGCGCGGGAATCGAGAAGGTGAAGGTGCGCGCCTCGGTCCGGGTCAGCACGGAAGATCCGACCTGCCCCGGATTTTCCGGCGGAGCCTGAGCCCTCACCTCGCTGGCCGTCACCGGCGCTTCGGTGGCATCGACACCGAGAGTGTCCATTTTTTTCAAGGTCGAATCCTTCTCAGGCACGGCCTCCTCCACATCCGCCTCGGGCACCATCGGTTCAGCCCGGAGCATGGCTGGCTGTTCGCCCTGGAGCTCCTGAGGAATCTCCACCGCGCCGGATTCCTCTTCCGCCACCGGCATCGCCCGCACCGAGGGGACCGGAGGCGCCACCGCAGGCGCTTCCTCAAAACGCGGGATCGCCTGCATGTCAGCTACCGCCGCCGGATCGGCAACGGGCACGCCGGGAGCGGACGGCTCGACCGACTCGGGCCGGGGATCGCCTGTCACGACGCCGCTCCGGATGCCGGGGATCAGCTGCTGAGGCAGCAGCAGCGCTGGACAGGACATCACCACCAGACAGATCGCGGCGCGGGAAAGGCGGGAGTTAGGAAGGCTCATGAGCGGGTCCAGAATGAGGGCGCGGGGCACTCCGGCACGTTAACACGAAAAGCGGGCCGGTCACCCCCGTTTACGCCCTTTTCCTCAGTGGGTTTTCAAAAAATGCACGATTTCCCCGGCCAGCTTCTCGTTGATCCCCGCGACCGAGGCGATCTCTTCCGCCGTCGTCTTCCGCATCCGCGAGACGGACCCGAATTTCTCAAGGAGCCGCTCCTTCCGTGCCCGGCTGATGCCCGGACAGTCGTCGAGGATGCTCTCCTCCACCCGCCGCTTCATCAGCAGTTGGTGGTAGCCGTTCGCGAAGCGGTGCGCCTCGTCGCGGATCCGCTGCAACAACTTCAGAGCCCCCCGGTCGTGCGGGATCACGAGAGGGTCCGATTCGCCCGGACGAAAGACCTCCTCGCGCTGCTTCGCCAGACCGATCACCGGGAGGTCCTGCAGACCGAGGCGCCGCAACTCGCGCACCGCCATGCCGAGCTGGCCCTTGCCGCCATCGACGATCACCAGATCGGGCAAACGCACGAAAGGAGTTCGCGCCTTGCCCTTGCCATCCCCCGCCGCGGCTGGCGTCACGCCCCCCGCCGCCCGCGCCTCCTCCTCGGCCTCGATCCGGCGCATCGCCTCGAGCGGATCCTCCTGACTGGCGTCCGCCTCCTCCGCCCCGACATGTTCGCGCGCCTCGAGAAGAATACGGGAATACCGCCGCCGGATCACCTCCGCCATGCTCGCGAAATCGTCCTGACCCGACACCGTCTTGATGCGGTAACGACGGTAGTTCGCGTTGTCCGGCATCCCGTTACGGAAGCGCACCATCGAGGCGACGATGTGATTCGACGAGATGTTCGAAATGTCGAAGCACTCCATCACGAAGGGCGCGCCCCCCAGCCCGAGGATCTCGCCCAACTCCGCGACATCGGCCTCCGTGTCGATCGCCTGGCCCGGCACCCCGCGACCGCGGAACTGCCGGGTGGGTTTCAGGGTCTGCTGCAGGTTCGCGATCATGTCGCGCAGCTCCGCGGCCCTTTCGAAATCGAGCGAGGCCGCCGCTTCGCGCATCTCCTCCTCGATCGAGGTGACGAGGTCGCGGGAATGTCCTTGCAGGAAACTGCAGCCCTGCTCCACCCGGGCAAGATAGTCCTCGCGGGTGACCCGGCCGATGCAAGGCGCCGCGCAGTTCTTGATGACGTCGTTGTGGCAGTGCCGGTAGTCGCTTTCGCCGGGATTCAATGGACGACAACTCCGCAGGCCGAACTCCCGGTTCAGCCACGAGATGGTGCTCCGCAGCGCACCCGAGTGCGCGAAAGGACCGAAATAGCGCGCCCCGTCCTCCTTCTTCGTCCGGGTCAGTTGGAAGCGCGGCCACGGCTCCGCCAGATGCACCTTCACGAGGAGGAAGCGCTTGTCGTCGCGGAAGGCGATGTTGTATTTGGGGCGGTATTCCTTGATCAGCTTGCCCTCGAGCAGCAGCGCTTCGGTTTCGTTGCGCACCTCGTGGTGGTCGAAATCCCAAATGCTCTCGATCAGCGCCCGCGTCTTGTGCTCGGCCATGCGCTGGCGCGAGGGCGTGAAGTAATGGGCGAGCCGCTTGCGCAGATCCCGGGCCTTGCCCACGTAGATGATGGACCCGAGACGATCCTTGTGCAGGTAGACCCCCGGTTTGTGGGGGACTTCCCGCAGCTTCTTCTGCAAATCCGGTTTGGCGTCACTGGGCACGGGAGATTATACGCCCCCCGGACGCGAGCTCATCCGATTTCGAGCGTGGTCTTGGGAGGGTTGGCGCAGCCGTGACGAGGCGGCGGGAAAGCCCGAGGCTACGAGACGCAGAGCGGCGGTAGAGTCGCCCCGTCCCGCAATGAGAGTGCCGAAATCCACACAGGCCCGGATGGCGGGGTCATCAGCATGGTCCCTGACAGTAGGCAAGAAGCCGGTGCAGACGAGTCAATCGCGCCAGAGCGTGCGCACGGATCCACCGAAGATCCCGCACTTTTCGGGGGTAGTGGGTCCACGGTTGTCCTACCCCCTAGATTAGATTGCATTCATGAGCAAGAAAACCACGACCGAAAACAAGCCAAAAACCACCGAGATCGCCTTCATCCTCGACCGCTCGGGTTCGATGGAGCCGCACACCGGAGCCGCCATTGCCGGGTTCAACGAATTCCTCCGCGATCAGCAGTCGATCGAGGGGCAGGCCCGGCTCACACTGGTGCTGTTTGACGACCGGATTGAGATCCCCATCGACAACATCCCGGTCAGCGAAGTCGTCGAGCTCGACACCCGCACCTACACCACCCGCGGATCGACGGCCCTGCTCGATGCGATTGGAGAGACGGTCGATTCGTTCAAGGTTCGCACCCGTGATCTTCCGCCGGAGAGCCGGCCCGATCAGGTCATCTTCGCCATCTTCACGGACGGAGAGGAAAATGCCTCGCACCGTTTCACCTGGAAGGAGATCGCGGGCAAGATCCGTCGGCGCCAGGAGAGGCAGGGCTGGCAGTTTCTCTTTCTCGGTGCCAATCAGGATGCGATTGCCACGGCCGCGCAGATGAATATTCAAGCCCACAACGCCGCCACCGCAAGCTACAGCGCCGACGGGGTGCAGGGATCGGCGCGCGCTTTCAGCCGCAAGGCCAGGGCGATGCGGGAGGCCCTCTCGGAAAGCGACGATGCGGCTCCGAACGCGGACTTGATGAAGCCGATGGGTGATATCCTGCGGGAGGAAGAGGAGAGAGGATGACCCTGGGTTACTGAAACGGGCCTGATATCCTGCGAATCATCTCTTGATGCCGCACCCCTTCCTCCTTCGGACTGCCTCTCAGCGGGCTGCCTCAACTTCACATCGAGCTGCGTCCGGCCCACGTTGGTCGGTTCTCCCCCAAGTCCCAAAGGCCCGGCCTTTGGTGGCTACTTTCGAGACCACGGCGGAGTCCGCTGGGACCGCTAAAGAACCACAAAAGTGGTTTTGGAATGGGAACGCCTTCTCAGATGAAAAACGCTCTTCCCCATAAGTGATTAAAAATGAACGCACGCCCTACTGGACTCGAACCAGTGACCCACAGATTAGAAATCTGTTGCTCTATCCAACTGAGCTAAGGGCGCCTTTCGCAGGTGGAAAGATCGGCCATCCCCGGAGAATCGCAAGCGGGTGCCTGCGAGGAGTTCTCACACCTTCTGCAGCTGCCGCTTCAAACTCGCGTGGAGGAAGAAAAAGGCGCCGATCACGAATCCGATCATGGCGAGGAGGTTGAGGGAGACCGTCTTGATGCGGAAGCCAAAGAGCGGCTTATCGCTCTCAGGCGGGAAGCGGAACTGGCGCTCGGCTCCGAAGAAGACGTTGGGGGGATTGACCTTTTTCCGGTAATCCTCTCGCTCGACCTCCGCGCGGGTAAAGAGATCCTGGACCTTGCTGTTGAGATAGAGCTCGCCGACGGAGTAGGTCTTTCCCTTGGTTTCACCTGTCTCGTAATAAGGCTCGGGATCGAAGGCACCGCCCTCGAGGTCGCGGCGGATGCGGGCAAGGATCCTCGAGACTTCGCCGGGTGACCCGGCCTTGATCCCATGGATCACGGAAAGGGCCTGCTTGAACTGATAAAGGCGCTCATCCTGCGCTTCGGTCAGCTCCTGCTCGATGGGGATGAGGCTGAATTTCTGGATCTCGTCCTCAATGTAGTTGGTCAGAACGCTCGCGGGATTGTGATCGGCATGGAGGATGATGATGGCCTCGTAGCTCCAGCGCAGGGGCATGAGGTGGCAGATCGCGGGCACCTTCAGCTTGCTCGCCTCCTCGCGCTCGTCCTCGGGCACGAACCACTGCCGGATGTTCTGGATGATGTCGAAACTGCGGTTCATCTCATCGTATTTGATGAGCGCCCCGCCGAGGATGATGTTGGGGATGAGGATGAGCGGGATGATGTTGATCGCGGTCTTCGGGCTGCTGACGATCGACGAGATGAAGAGCCCCGCGGCGATGCCGACGAAGGAGGTCATGAACATCCAGAGCAGGTTCGGCAGGAACATGTCGCGGATCCCGAGGATGGCGTTGCCGATGAGCAGGTAGATGACGCACTGGATCAGGGCAAAGAAGCCGAGCGAGAGATATTTCCCGACGATGTAGCCCCCGATGCGGAAGCCGTGGTGCCGCTCGCGATGGAGGAGATTGCGGTCGCGGATGATCTCTTCGGCGGAGTTCGTCATGCCAAGAAAAAGGGCGGTGACGAGGCCGAGGAAGAGGTAGGTGGGGATGTGGAAGGCGTTCGCGAAGTTGTAGTCGCCGTCCTCCGAGTAGCGCATCACCATGGCGATGAGGATGGCGAGGGCGGGAGCCTCGAGCAGGGTCGTGGCGAGGTTCGCCCGGTTCCGCAGTTTGCTGAGGAAGGCGCGCTTGAACTGGTTCGAGAAACGCACCCAATCGTGACGCCACCGCCGCAAGGGAGCCTGCGGGGTTTTATGAATGGTCGCGGTCTGGGCGGTGTCGCTGTCGAGTTCGCGCAGGTTCACTTCCTCGAGGAGGCGGTGGGTCTGGAAACGGTCGGACCAGAACGAGGCGTTGAAACGTCGAGCCGGGATGAGGTTGCCGCGGGCGTCGCGCTCGAAGATGACGTCGCCGCCGAGGTCGCGCAGTGGCGTCTCGAGCACATCAAAGACGAAGTCGGGCGTGAGCCCGAGGATGCCCTCGGCTCCCTCGCATCCTGCCGGTGCGGCGGATGCGGCCGGGGTGTAGATGCCCTCCTGCTTCCGAGCCTCTTGGAAATACTCGAGCATCTGCACGGGCGTGCCGAAGAAGGCCATGCGCCCCCCGTTGTCAAGCAGCAGGGCCTTGTCGAACAGGTGGAAGAGGCGACTGCTCGGCTGATGGATGGAGACGAGGGTGATCTTGTTGTGGGTGAGCCCACGAATCATCTCGAGAACATGCTCGGAGTCCTTCGAAGACAGCCCCGAAGTCGGTTCGTCGAAGAGGTAGATGTCGGCGATGCCGATCATGTCCATACCGGCGTTGAGACGGCGCCGCTGCCCCCCGGAAAGGCTCTTCGTCTCGTGGTCGCCGGCGAGACGGTGACGGATTTCATTGAGCCCGAGTTCGATCAGCTTCGAATCGACGCGGCGGCGGCGCTCAAGGATGGGAAAATGCGGGGCCCGAATCGCGGCGGCGGTATCGAGATTCTCCTCGACAGTGAGGAGCGGATCGAAGGTCTCATCCTGCGGGATGATGGCGATGTAGCTCTTGAGATTGTCGTGTTCGGAATAAAGATCGACGCCGTTGAGGTCGATACGGCCGCTCTTTGGCTTGAGCTGGCCGCCGAGAGCCTTCAGCAGGGTGCTTTTGCCGCAGCCGCTCGGCCCCATGACGCAGACCATCTCACCGCGCTGGATCGTGAAGGAAATGCCGTCGAGCGCCGGGATCTTGCGATCGTAGCTGTGGGCGATCTCGCGGACGCGCAGGGTGCTGATGACGTTGCGCTCCTCCTCGATGATGCCTTCGCTGAAGTGGCAGCGGAGGTATTGATCGCTGCCGAGCGAGATGACGCTGCCATCCTTGAGCGGTGACTGGCCCTTCACGATCTCGCCCTCGACCGCAACCGGCCGCTCGCTCTCGATGATCTCGAGCAGGCCGGTCTTCGTACTATTGTCGCAGCGAATCCGCAGCAGGATCCGCCCCGCGGTGCCGGGAGAAAGGAGGATGTCGCCCGAGGCGAGAACGTCGGGATCGTTCGAGACGAGGTAGACGGTGCGGTTCGGCGGGAGGCTGTAGCGCCCCCCGAGCTCGCGCGCCTTGCGGCGCAGATCGTCGAAGGAGATCTCGCTGTGGTCGGGGAAGTCGATTTTCTCGCGCGAGGTGACCTCGAAGCGATCGTCTTTTTTCAAGGACCGCGCCCCGATGACCGCATCGCTGGGATTGAGCACCTCGACTTGGATCTTCAGTCCGAAGGAAACCTTCAGGTAGCTCTGCTTCGTGCGAACCTTTTCGATGAAGTGATTCCCATTGCCATCGAGGGCAAGATAGAGTTGCACGGAGGAAAGGTTCTTCTTCGTGTTGAAGTAGAAGACGAGATCCTCGAAAGCGAGAACTTCCTCTCCGATGATGAGTCGCTGCCCCTCGTAGACCCGGCAGAATTCCCCGGCATTGACCTGCCGCCCCCGCGCGAGGATGGGAGCGGGACCGAGGTTCTTCACCAAGACGAGGCTCTGGAAGCGGAACGCGACGACGGAATGCTCGTCCTCGGCCGAGGCGATGGTGACGTCGGCGTAATCCTTCGTCGAAAGGGTGATCGACTCGAGCCGATGATTTTCTCCCGAGACACCGCGGCCATCGAGTCCTCCACCACCGCCGAGCTGGGAGAACTCGCTCGTGTTGAGTTGGTAGACGATGTTGATCGCCTCCGACGCAACTCCCAGGGTCGTCATGAACTGGTAGAAGGTGATGAGGTTCTCTTTCGGCAAGCCGGCCCGGCTGATGAGCACATAGAGCTGCACCCCGAGGAGGACCTTGTCCTCGAGCGGCAGGGTGCCGGCGAGGTTCGAGGCGATTGCATCAAGGTCCTGCCGACGACGGAGCGAGCGGACGAACAGTTGCTTCAACTCGGTGTAGACCGTCTCGGGGAAATCGTAGCGGAGGAATCCAAGGATCGAATCGATTTCCGCCTCGACGGCCCGACCATCGAGTTTCGTGAAGCCGGCGAAGACCTCGATGAGCATGGGCAGCATCGACTCTTGCGTGCGGGGCGTCTCGCTTTTGAAAAAGGCACGCCGGACCCGGCTCCAAAGCCGACTGCGCCCACGCGTGAGGCCCGAGTCGCTGCGGGATTTTTTCCCAGCGCCCCCCGTTTCGGGATGGGAATCTCGCAAAGTGGGGGAGGAATTCGACATGAGGCCGGGAGAAAAGAACTCCTTCACCTATACCACGTCCCCATCGCTTGGAAACCCGCGATCCTCCCGGAAGCCGCGCCGCACACCCCATTGGGGATACTGCGAATTCCACAAATTTTACTTTTATTTATTATTATTATGGATATTATATAAAGACATCCTCTCATGACGTCCTTCCACCATCCCGAAATCCCGGCCACCGCCAAGGTCCTCAGCCTTGTCCGCCTGCATCACGGACTACCCTCATCCAATGGCGAAGAGATCCCGCTCACCCCGGCCAAAGGGCTCGGTCGGATCTGGAAGGCAGGCGCCCGCCTCAATCGGCTCTCCGCCCTTCGCCGTCGAATCGCCCTTGAGGAAATCCCCGTGAACCGTTTTCCCGTGATTCTCGAGCTCTCCGCCGCGAGCCAGTTTGTGATTCTGCACGAGCGTGCTGCCCGTGGGCAGGACTCGGAGGCTTACCTCGTCCAATTCCCCGACTCCCGCGAATCGATCGTCCGAGCCGATCGTCTCCGCGAGCTCTATGACGGGGTTTGCGTTTTCCTGCGCCCCAAATCAACCATCGGCTCCAAAGGCGGACCAAGCCTCTGGCGCCGCCTCCGCGACCGGCTCGCCGCCAGGTCTTCGAAAAGGGTAGCCACCCTCGCCATTCTCGCCAACCTTCTCACCCTGATCTCCACCGTCGGGGTCGTCATCGCTCCGAGCCGAGCCTTCGGGGCGAACGGGGCGACGCCACCAGTCATCACCTTCCTCGGCGTGCTCATGGCAGCCTTGGTGACAGTAGGCCTCGTCACCTTCCGTCGGCGCTGCGAAGGCGATCTCCTCCCGGGCGCGCTCGTCGGCTGCGCGTTCATTCCCTTGTTGACCCTCTCCGTCTTTCTGGTCTCGGGTTGGGCCGCTCTGCCCTTTCTCGCCATCGCCGGAGTCTTCTCGATCGCCCTGCTCGCTTCGCGACATCTCGGTGCGAAGTCATCCGCCTTTCAACCGCTTCGCTCCCGTCTTCTCACCTTCTCCTTCCTCCTCGGAGCCTGCATCGCCACCGGCCTCGCCTTGACGGGTCTGCTCTCCCCCGCTCTCGTCGCGTCCGCACTCGTTCTCGGGACCTCGCTGATCGACCGGCTTTTCGACGGCGACCTCGTCCTCCGCGAGCTACGCCTCCTCGCTCACCTCTGAAAAAAGGTTTTGCTGGCGGTGGAACGGGGCAACCGTTACCCTCGAGGGCATGGAAGCGGTCTCGATCCGGGAATTGAAACAACAGGCGGGCGCGGTTTCACAGCCCTATCGCTTCCACGCCCAGCTCGACCGGATTCTCACGAAAACGACCAAGACCGGCAACCCGTTCTACGAATTGACCTTCGCCGATGCTGAAGAGACCCTGCTCCTGCGGGTCTGGAATAACTCATCCATGTTCGCCACCTGCGGCCAACTGCGCTCGGGCCAATTTTTTGAAGTCACCGGCGAGTTCGGAATCGGCGGCGACGGTCGCTCCATTGATGCCAAAACCTGGACCGCTCGCTCGCTCGGCGAGGACGAGGCCGCCCAAGTCCTCGGGGGCTCACCCGAGCTGCGGGAAAAGCAACGGGCCGACTATGCCTACATCGAAACCGCTGCCGAAAGTCTCGCGGATCCGCGGTTGCGCGCCCTCTCCCTCGCCTTTCTCGACCGCTACGGAAAACGTCTCCGCCGCACCGCCGGGGCGCGCGATTACCATCACGCCCGCCGCGGCGGCCTCGTCGAGCACACCGCCCAGATGATGCGCTCGGCCGTGCAAATCTGCGTGGCCTACCCCATTCTCAATCGGGACCTCCTCGTCACCGGCATCCTCTTTCACGACGTCGGCAAACTCTGGGAAAACGCTTATCAGGAAAACGGCTTCTCCATGCCCTACACGGAGATGAGCGAACTCCTCAGCCACATTCCCCTCGGCATGGAAGTGGTCAACAAACTCTGGCGCGAGATTCACGAAGATGCGGAATCGGTGAAAGCCTGGGAGGACCTTGAACCCGACTCGGAGCGGGTGCGGCTCCACCTTCTCCACCTCATCGCCTCGCATCACGGTGAACTCGAATTCGGATCACCCGTCGTGCCGAAGACCCCCGAGGCGCAGGCCCTCCATTACATCGACAACCTCGACGCGAAGATGGAGATGTTCGAACGCGGCTATCAGGTCGCGGGCGAACTCGGCAAACACGTCTACGACCGCGTCCGCCCCCTGCCGGGTCGGCTCATCAGTCCACTCCCCGCCTTTGTCGGGAGTGCGGCGCCTGTTCCCGAGCCCGAAAAAGAAGAACCCGAAGACGGATTTTGCGAAGAGGAAGAACTAGCCTGAGGAAGCAGATCAAGCCATCAGGGCCTTGACCGGCTTCACCATCTCGACACCGGTGAGACGACCATCGAGGCCTTGGTGTTTGAAGGTGAGTCGCTCGTGGTTGAATCCCAACAATTGCAGAACAGTGGCGTGGAACTCGCTGATGTGGAGCGGATCGCGCACGATGTTGTAGCTGAAATCATCGGTCTCGCCATAGATTGCGCCACCCTTGGAGCCGCCGCCTGCCATCCACATCGTGAAGCAGCGCGGGTGGTGGTCGCGACCGTAGTTTTCCTTCGAGAGATTGCCCTGAGTGTAGATGGTGCGGCCGAATTCACCGCCCCAGATGATGAGGGTGTCCTCGAACATCCCCCGCTGTTTCAGGTCCTGGATGAGGGCGGCGCACGGCTGATCGACGTCGCGACACTGCGAGGGCATGCGCCCGGCCACGTTCGAGTGGTGATCCCAGTTGTTGTGATAGATCTGCACAAACCGCACCCCGCGCTCGGCGAGGCGGCGGGCCATGAGAACCGAATTCGCAAAACTACCCGGCTTCTTCGCCTCTTCGCCGTAGAGCTTGTAGGTATGCTCGGGCTCGGAGGAAAGATCGGTCAGCTCCGGCACGCTCGCCTGCATGCGGAAGGCCATCTCATATTGCTGAATCCGCACCCGCGTGTTCGGATCACCGAGCGTCTCGTAGGCCATCTGATTCATCGTGTTGATCCCCTCGATCGTCTGGCGGCGCACCGAATCGGGCACGCCGGGGGGATTGTTGATGAAGAGAATGGGATCGCCCTTGCTGCGGAATGAGACGCCGGCATGTTCACCCGGCAGATAACCGCTCGACCAGAGGCGCGCAGAGATGGCCTGCTCCTGCTCGCGGTTCGAAGGCGTCGCGACGAGGACGACGAAGGTGGGCAGGTTTTCGTTCATCGACCCGAGCCCATAGGAAGCCCACGCCCCGAGGCAAGGACGTCCCGTCACCTGATTGCCCGTCTGCATCGCGGCAATGGCGGGCTCGTGGTTGATCGCCTCGGTGTGGAGCGAGCGCATCCAGCAGATATCATCGGCGCGCTGGCCGAGGTGCGGGAGGAGGTCGCTGTTCATCCACATGCCGCAGTCGCCGCGCTGCGCGAAGTTGAACTTCGATGGCGCGACCGGGAACCGCGCCTGACCGCTCGTCATCGTTGTGAGCCGCTGTCCCTTGCGGATGCTGTCGGGCAGGTCCTGGTCGAACCACTTCATCATCTCCGGCTTGTAATCGAAGAGATCCATCTGCGAGGGACCCCCGACCATGTGCAGGTAGATGACGCGCTTCGCCTTCGCCGGAAAATGGGAGACCGGACCCTTCGTTTCGGGCGCTCCAGCAGCCGAAAAGATCCGCTGCGGCCCCATCAAAGAGGCGAGGGCCGCCGTGCCCATCAGGTTCCGCCCCTTCGCGAAAAAGTGGCGTCGCGTCTGGTTGAGGAGGAAATCGGAAGAGAGGTTCATGGCGGTTATTTGTTCAGGACCTCGTCGAGGTTCATCAACTGGTTGCAGACCATCGTCCAAGCGGCAAGGACGGGGGAATGGAGGGTTTTGTCAGGCGAGGCCTCCCCGACACCGAGGAGTGCGGCGGCATCCTCCGGCTTTCCTTGATAGTGCGAGAGCAGGGAGAGCCGGCTCGAATCTAGCAGCCCGGTCTCCTGCTCGCGAAGCGGACGCGAGAGGATGCGGCGGGCGACGAAATCGAGCGCTGATTCGTCGTTGCCACCGGCCTGCTTCAGGGCCAGCTCGGCGAGCCGCCGGGCCGCCTCGATGTATTGCGGGTCGTTGAGGGTGACGAGGGCCTGCAGCGGCGTGTTGGTGCGGTCGCGCTTCACGCAACTGACCTCGCGGTTCGTCGCATTGAAAATCTCGAGGCTCGCGGGCGGGGCCATCCGCTTCCAGTAGTGGTAGACGCTGCGGCGGTAGAGGTTCTCGCCCTTGTCCTGCTCGTAGCGGGCGTTACCCATGCCTACGACCTCCCAGACATTCTCTGGCTGATAGGGTTTCGTGCCGGGGCCGCCCATCCTCGTCGAAAGGGTGGCGCTTGCGGCGAGGGCGGCGTCGCGGATCATCTCCGCGTCCATGCGAAAACGGGGACCGCGGCTGAGGAGGCGGTTGTCGGGATCCTTCTCCGATTTTTCGGGGCTTGTCAGAGCCAGCTGACGATAGGTCGAGGAAAGGAGGATGGTCTTGAAGAGACCTTTCACGTCCCAGCCCGATTCGATAAAGGTCAGGGCGAGCCAATCGAGCAGTTCGGGGTGGCTCGGCGCCGCCCCCATGATCCCGAAGTCGTCCGGGGTCGCGACGATGCCGGTGCCAAAGATCTCCTGCCAGAAACGGTTCACGGTGACCCGCGCGGTGAGAGGATTTGCCGGATCAACGAGCCACCGCGCCAAACCGAGGCGGTTGGCCGGAGCCCCGGCCGGAAGATCGTGGAGTACCTCCGGCGGAGCCGCCACGACCTGCTCACCGACCTGGTCGTAGGCCCCGCGCATGAGGATATTGGCCATCGCGGGAGTGTCTTTCTTCTCCTCCTGGATGTGCGTGACCGGGCTGCGAGCCTTGATCGTGTCACGCTCGCCCTCGAGTTTCGCGACGGCGCGGTCGAGATCCTGCCAGGCCGCGTCGCGGGTGGCGAGGTAGTGGGCGAAAAGGCTCTCAACCTGCTGCGGATTGCGTTTCGCTTCGGCGGCCAGGGCGGCATGGAGCGTCGGGATCTGCTGGAGGCGCCCGGCCTCGGTCGCGCTGAGGCGCTTCGCGAAGATCCGCAAATCCTGCACCTGGCCTTCCTCGAAGACCGTCCCCGTGCTTCGCTGACCGAGGCGCAGCGGCGTGCTGCTGCGGGTCTCGGCGTCGGCCTTGAGTTTGTCCGAAAGCACTCTCGCGGGTGCCTCCTTGCCGTTCACGTAGAATTTCACGCCCGCCGCCTTGCCGCCCCCGTCGTAGGTCGCGACGACGTGCGACCACTGCCCCGGGTTCAGGGCGGGACGTTGCGTGCCCGCCTTGATGGCATTGTCAGGCCAGGCATCGACCAGATGGAAGGCGAGATTGCGGCCCTCGACGAGGAGGTCCCAGCCACGATGTCCGGCCCCCACATCCATGCGCGCCACAACGGAACCGGAGACGCCGTCATTGGCCGGGCGAACCCAGGCGGCCACCGAGAAGGGCTCGTGGCGCGCGAAGTTCGCGAGGTCGCCAAGGTCAGCGGCAGTTTCCTTCTTGATCACGGGTGCCGGGCCGAATTTGCCTCCCGACGCCCACGCGATCGCCTTGGGGGCTGAACCCCTGCGACCGGCCGGAAGGCGCGCGGCGAGCTCACCGCCCCTGCCCTCATTCAGCGGGAAATGCGCGATGATTTTCTCTGCGATCGAACCTTCTTCCAGCATCGCGGGGGTGGCCGAGGCCAGCCATTGCTCAAACGCCGGGCGAGCCGAGCCGCGGGCTTCGTTCCGCTTGCTGGAGGCAGCCGCGATCTCTTCAGGCAACGCATCCCAGCGGGGACGATCCGCCTCTGTCGGGATGACCAGGATGGGACCGCTGTCCTTCACGTTTCCGTCCTTCGGTGCCTGGGTCGTGTTCCGGAAAAACGCGGCCATCGAGTAATAATCCCCCTGCGAGAGCGGGTCGAACTTGTGATCGTGACATTGCGAGCAGTTCAAGGTGAGTCCGAGATAGACCCATCCCATCGTCTGCACACGGTCGGAGGCATAGAGGGCGAGGTTTTCCTCATCGATTGTGCCGCCCTCGTTCGTGGTCATGTTGCAACGCTGAAAGCCGGTCGCAATGAGCTGGCTTTCGGTCGGATTGGGAAGGAGATCACCAGCGATCTGCTCGATCGTGAATTGGTCGAAGCGCTGGTTTTGATTGAAGGCCGCGATGACCCAATCGCGGTAGGGCCACATCTCGCGGTAGTTGTCAAAGTGAAGGCCATGGGTGTCGGCGTAACGGGCCGCATCGAGCCAGTAGCGGCCGCGGTGCTCACCCCAGCGCGGGGAGGCGAGGTAGCGGTCGATCAGTTTTTCGTAGGCCTTTGGATCTTGGTCGGCGACAAAGGCTTCAACTTCCTCGGGCGTTGGCGGCAGCCCGGTAAGATCGAGGGCGGCGCGGCGCGCGAGCGCGCGTCGATCGGCCTCGGGGGCGGGGGCGAGCCCCGCCTTGTCGAGCCCGGCGAGGATGAAACGGTCGATCGAATTGACGCCCCAGTCTGATTTCGAGACCCTGGGTT
>NEUQ01000005.1 GCA_002288445.1 Verrucomicrobiia bacterium Tous-C2TDCM
CAGGATCGGGGTTCACGGTGGGGCGAGGAGACATCGGCTGAGTCAGTATGACCGCCCGCAGGTTGATCGGGCAAGCGCGGCCCGAGCGGAATGACCCGGCCCACTTTCGCCAATAGGGCGTCCTCCTGAAAAGGCTTGGTGACGTAGTCGCGGGCGCCCAAACGGGCCGCGGCGGCGATGTTTTTCGCCCCGGTCTCGGCGGTGAGCAGAATTACCGGAGTGTGGCGCAGGGTCGCGTCTTCGCGCAACCGCTGGAGCATCGTGAGGCCATCCATGACCGGCATGTTGTAATCGAGGAGGATGAGGTCGGGCTTTTCGAGGGCGGCCACGGTCAGACCTTCCTCGCCGTTGGACGCCTCACAAAGGATGCAGCCGAACGGCACAAAGAGGCTAGCGAGGATTCGTCGGACCGTTTTGCTGTCGTCGACGGTGAGAATCTTTGGGGCGGAGGCGATCATGAGATCCGAGACATCAGTATCAGCTGCCCGCCGCCACCTGTCCAGCCGCTCTGCGAAACCCGGTATCCCGCGCCAACTTCCGCCTCCGGCCGCCACCCCCCCCGCCCCCGCAGCACGACCGGCGTGCTCAGAGTGAAGCAGAGCCCCGAGGCGGCGAGGCCCGAGGCGATCCGACCGGCGATCATGTTGCCGAGCTCCCCGGCGAGGTCGGCCATCTCGCTCTCGCGCACGGAGGGATCGGGACTGTGCCCCCCGATCGCCTGATTGAGGGAGTCCAGCAAGGGTTCCGACACCTCGAGGTAAACGATTCCACCGGTTTGCGTTCCCACCAGGTTCACCGAGCTGGTGAGCCAGATAGCATCGCTGGGAGATTCTCGAATTTCATCCAGCGACTCCGCCACCAAGTCCAGACTGAAACCGATGCCGAGAACGTCCCGCACGGCAGCCGCAGCGATTGAGTCCAAGTCAGGGACAGGGTTCATCAGATTCCTTTGCGAACCGGTTGTGAGAGCATCTTGAGAATCGCTTGGGGGATGCGCGGCAGTGGCACAATCTGTTCGGCGGCGTCCAACTTGATCGCGGCCTGCGGCATACCGAAGACCACACAACTTTCCTCGGCCTCGGCGAGGGTTCGGGCGCCGGCCGCGCGCAGCAACTGGAGTCCATGGGCGCCATCCACCCCCATGCCGGTAAGCAGAGCCGCCACGGCATGCTCGCCCGCCTGCTCCGCCGCCGATCGGAACAAAATATCCACCGAAGGACGGCAGTGATGCACCGGGGGCGACTGGGTCAGGCGGACACGGTAACCGAAGCCGGAACGACCGAGGGCAAGATGAAAATCCCCGGGGGCCACAAGGCAAAGGCCCGGACGCAGCTCGTCACCGTCTTCCGCCTCGCGAACCGTGAAGGCGCACAAGGCGTCGAGGTGCTCGGCCATGATGCGGGAAAAAGTCGCCGGGATGTGTTGCACCACCACGATCGGAGGAAGGCCGTCGGGCAAACGCGGCAGCAAGTAACGCAGCGCCTCGACCCCGCCGGTGGAGGCGCCAATGGCGATGAGGCGTCGGGGAGAAAATCGTCCCGTGCCAAAGGCGGGAGCAGGGGGAGGGACCGCTTCGGAGGCAGGAAGAGCGCGCCGGGCGACTCGGCGGCTGCGTCCGACCGCCTTGACATGGGAGACCAGTTCCCGGGAAATTTCAGCAAGGCTCCTGCCACCACCCGGTTTACCGATGACATCGAGCGCCCCCGCCTTCAGGGCCTCCATCGCCTTGGCGGAGCCGGCTGGAGTCAGGGAACTCACCACCACCACAGGCACCGGATGATGTTCCTGAAGGATCTTCAGAAAGGTCAATCCATCCATCCGGGGCATCTCGAGATCCAGAGTGATCACATCCGGCTGAAGGGCGAGGATCAGATCGCGGGCCACGTAGGCATCGCGGGCATCCCCCACGACCTCAATCTCCGCATCTCCCGACAGCGCATCTCGGATGGCGCGGCGTGCCAGCGCCGAATCGTCCACGATCAAGACCCGCACTTTTGGCAATTCGGGCTTCATGTCTTTTGAAAAACGCCTTGTTGCAGCGGCTGCAATCCGTGGGGAATTCCCAAAAGGCTCTCGGAATGGCCCACGACGAGGTAGCCACCCGGCGCGAGGTGGCGCGCGAGACGCTGCACCGCTAGCGCGCGGGAAGGCGGGTCGAAATAAATCATCACATTGCGGCAGAAAATCACGTGCTGATCGGCGGGCACCGGGAGATGCTCTTGGAACAGGTTAACGCGTTCGAAGCGAAGGTGCCTGCGGAGTTCCGGTTTGACCCGGCAGACCCCGTCCCGCGCTCCGACCCCTTTCTGAAAATAGCGCTTCAGCAGTTCGAGCGGCACCGGCTTGACCGAAGCCATGGAATAAATGCCCTCGCGGGCCTCGGCGAGAACGCGATGGGATATGTCGGTGGCCATGATCTCCCAAGCCACGCCGGCATGGGCTCGCAGGAACTCGGCCACAACGATGGCCATGGTGTAGGGCTCCTCACCGGAGGAGGAGGCCGCAGACCAAAGACGCAGGGGGGCGTGCTTCGCCGCTAGCGGACGCACCAATGCAGGCAGCGCTCGTTGCGTCAGGAAGGCAAAGTGCTCGGGCTCTCGATAGAAACGAGTGTGGTTGATGGAGATCAGGTCCACCAATTCCTCGATCTCGTCGACGCCATGCGGGGAATGAAGCACACGGCAATACTCCTCAAAGGACCCAAGGGCGAGGGCACGGAGCCGACGGCGCAGCCGATTCGCCACAAGGGCCCGTTTGTCGGCCCCCAAGCGAATGCGGCTGTGCTGATAGACCAGATCACTCAGAGCCTGGAAGGTCTCGCCCGAAAGCGGTTTTTCAAACGGTTCCTCCATGAATCTCGGCGCGGACGAGCACCTCTTCAAAAATCACGAAAATCCTCATCCTCGGCAGAGCCGCCCGCGGGGAGTTGGAGGCGCGAGGCCCCTTCGATCCGCCTCGCCGCTCCAGGCCGCGGCGCTCGCCGATCGGCGGTCGGTTCCACCCAGACCCGCACCGGGGAATGCGGTGGCTGGACCGTCGGTGGATCAGGAGCTCGGCCCGATCTGGCTTGGCCGCCCGCCAATGCTCGCAGATGGCCCACCAGTTCGTTGAGCACTTCGCCCTCGACCTCGATTTGCTCTGCCGAAGCCGCGGTCTCCTCGGCGTTTGCCGCATTGTCTTGCGACACCCTTTCCATCTGCCTGATGGCGTGGTTGATCTGCTCGACGCCCTGCGCCTGTTCGCGCGAAGCGGTGGCGATGTCCCCGACCAACGAATCAGTCGCCACCACTTTTCCAGTGATCTGCTCGAGCGACTCCCCGACCCGGGTCGTGCACTGAGAGCCTTTCCGAGCGCTGCTGATCGCCACCTCGATTTTATGCGCAGTCGCCTTGGCGGCGGCGGCACTTCGCTGCGCCAGCGAGCGCACCTCGTCAGCCACCACCGCGAAGCCCTCGCCAGCCTCACCGGCCCGCGCCGCTTCCACCGCCGCATTGAGCGCGAGGATGTTGGTCTGGAAGGCGATTTCGTCGATTTCTTTGACGATCTTGGCGACTTGGGCGCTGGAGGAATCGATTTCCGCCATGGCCTCGACCATCTCGATCATCATCCGCGAACCGCCCTCCGCCACCAAGCGAGTCTCAGAGGCCAGCGCCTTGGCTTTCAGGCAGTTTTCGGCAGTCTCCTGAATCATGCTCGACATCTCCTCAAGTGAGGCGCTCGTCTCCTCGACCGAGGCCGCCAACTCACTGGCCCCGGAGGACAAGGTCTGGTTCGACAGGGCCATCTGGGCGGACGCGGCGTCGAGTTGGAGGCTGGTGTTTTGCAACTCGTCCATGATCTCGCGGATCGGCCGGACGACAGTGGCGAAAATGGAAACACAGAGGGCGACGAGGGTTATCATCGCGAGACCGATGAGGGCCAGCAGCGTGTAGAAGAGACGATAGGCCCGATCCACAAGCGGCTCTACTTCTCCACTGGTGCGAGCGTCCAGCATCTCGAGAAACTCGTCGATCGGCCTCATGATCTTGGCCTTTTCCGAGTGATACTCACGACTGTGCATCAACTCTCGGGCCAACTCCAGATCCGGTTCCCCCTTGATGGTGAAGTTGCCGAACCCATCGTCGAAGAGTCCCTTGACCGCGTTCATGGCGATCGTTTCCATCCGGACGAGATCGTCGGAGTTGGCCTGCGCCTCTTTGAGCTTGGCGAACTCCTCTGCTGTAAAGCCGAGTTCCTCCATCAGTTGCTGGAGAGGGACGGCACGCCCCTCGGGCCGTGGCTTGACACTGTCTGCCGCCATGAAATCCCAGTAAATCCGGTCGTAATTCTCCGGCCGGGGCGCATCTCCATTGCGAATGTCGAGGACCGCCCAGTATTGGTCTTCGTAGCGCTGATCGGCCGTGACCACATAGGTGCGTGCGAGACGCGTCAGGTCGTCCGAACTCTGGCGCAATTCGTCCGCGAGGAGGCGGGATTGGTAACGACGCTCCTCGGCAGCGGTGATCCCCTTCTGGTTCGTCAACATCCGCTGCGTGACGCCGCCGATAACAAGGAGGAAGATAGCGAGGGTGATGGACGCGAAAAGCGACCGATTGGCGAGCTTACCGCTGGCTTTCATAATTCATTTTGACTTTACCACTGGTCGTTCGGGAAGGGTTCGGATTCGGACATCGGGAGCGTTTCGGGCGCTCGGTCACCGGGCATCGGGATGGCTTGGTTTGATGGATGCATCGGCCGGGGAGGACGGCGGTATCGCGGCGCTCGGACAATGAGGTTCTCCGAGTGGGCTCGGATACTGACTGATGGGACCACATCAGCGGACGACCGGCCGATGAGCTCGCGCAACTCGGCGACCTGAACCTGAAGGCTGCCGGCCTGCGAATCCATTTGCTCGGCGGCGGCCGCCGTTTGCTCCGCCCCTGCCGCGGTGCTCTGCGTCACCTGATCCATCTGGGTGATGGCCCCATTGATTTGCTGAATGCCATGCGCCTGCTCGCGAGCGGCCATGGCGATCTCGCCGACGAGGGAGTCGGTTGAGGAAACCTTCGCGGCAATTTCCGAGAGGGAGTTTTGGACCCTCGCGCAGCTTGCGGAACCGCTGCGACTGCTCGCGATCGACGCCTCGATCTTTTCCGCGGTCTCCTTTGCGGCAGCGGCGCTGCGCTGTGCGAGCGAGCGCACCTCGTCGGCCACCACGGCAAAACCAGCACCCGCCTCACCGGCCCGGGCCGCCTCGACCGCGGCGTTCAGCGCGAGGATATTGGTCTGGAAGGCGATCTCGTCGATGTCCTTGAGAATCTTTGCGACTTCGGCGCTGGCGGCATCGATCGCGGCCACGGCTTGGGTCATCTCAACCATGCTCCGGAAACCAGCCTGCGCGAGCGCATGCGCTTCACCGGCCAGGGCGCTGGCCTGTTCCGCGTTGTCGGCCGTGGATCGGATCATGCTGGAAATCTCCTCGAGCGATGCGCTGGTCTCCTCGACCGAAGCCGCTTGCTCGCTGGCACCTGAGGATAGCGTTTGACTGGCGGACGATACCTGGCGCGCGGCGGAGGCCGTCTGGGCGGCAGCCTGGTCGAGGTTTAAGGCGAGCGTTCCGAGCACCCGGGTGGTGGAGCGGGCGATCAACCACGCCAAGATCCCGGATGCCGCTAGGGCGATCATCAGGACGAAGCGAACGATAAGAAGGCTCGAACGGGCATCCTTCTTGCTTTCCTCACTCACGGCGAGACCGTGCGTCTTTTTGTGTTGCACACCCGCGTCCACCGCCCTGACCGAGGCTTCATAGGCGGGAATGACCACCCCTGTGAGCATCCTCTTGTGCTCTTCGATCCGACCCTCGCGCACGAGGCCAAGGTAGTCGGCGCGGACCTTGACGAAACTTTCGCGGGTCCGCCGGATCTCATCAAACAACCTGCGATCCTCGTCGTCGGTGATCATCTTCGGATCATAGCTGCGAAACAGTTCCTCCATGCGGGTCTGGTTCATGGCAATGTGCTCCTCGAGTTCCCCGCGCACTTCGGCGGTTTCCGCCTCGGCAAAGCGCAGGCTGGAGAAGAGGTTGTCGCGCGCAAGATTGGCGCACTCTTTCAGCGTGAGCACGCTAGGAAGAACGTCATCGGCGACCATGACGAGGGCGCGAGTGGTCCGCTCCAACCGCGACATCGCGAGGAAGCCGATTCCGGCGGAAATCACTACCATGACGAGAAATCCGGCGACGATTCGCCGGGAGATGGTCCATGAGATCATGCGTCAGTCGTTTTGGGTTCGGCGGATGGCGGGGGAGTGAGAGTCAGCAAGCCCTCCGTCAGGAAAACCTTTTCCGGATCCAGCAGCGTCTTGACGCCGCCGCTCAAGGTCGCGAGACCGAGGATGAACCGCGTTTCGGGCGGGCCACCGAAATCAGGGGCCGACTCGAGCTGGGGATCGTTCAACTGGACCACCTCCTCGACCGTGTCCACGATCGCACCAATCAAGTTACTGCCGCCGGTAGCATTGCGGAGTTGTACCACGATGATGCAGGCGCGGTCGCCATAGATGGCCTCCGGCATCTGGAATTTCGCGCGCAAGTCGAGCACCGGAATCACCGTGCCACGAAGGTTGATCACGCCCTTGATGAAATCCGGCATCCGGGGCACCGGCGTAATCGGACAGAGCCGGATGATCTCCCGCACGTTCAGGACCGGAAGTCCATAGGTCTCAGCACCAAGACTGAAGGTGAGGTATCGCCCAGCCTTGGCGAGGGCGGCGTTCGGGTTGGGGGAAGGGGTGGTCATGCGTTCGAGGCGTCGGCGGTTGCCGCGGTGTGCTGGAAGGTGGGCGTTTTCACGAGTGTGTCCACGTCGAGGATGAGACCCACGGAACCGTCGCCGAGCACGGCCGAACCCGCGAGCAAGTTTTGATGCCGGAAGGTCTGACCGAGACTCTTGATGACGACCTCCTGCTTGCCGAGCAACTCATCCACGACTAGGCCCCGAGCGGCCTCGCCAGATTCCACCACCACGATAATGGCGTCTTCAAGGCTCGCGGCCCTCGTCGGGCGCCCGAGGTATCGTCCGAGGCGGAGGAGCGGTGTCTGGCGGCCACGCACGCTCACCACCTCGCCCCGTCCCTGGATCGTCGACACCATACCGGGCTGGGGCCGAAAGGATTCGCGAATCGACAGAGTCGGAATGATGTAGCGGTCTTCGCCCACACCGACGAGCATGCCATCGATGATGGCGAGAGTCAGCGGCAGCAAAATCGTGAAGGTAGTGCCCTCTCCAGGCACGGACTGGACCTCGATCTTGCCACTGAGGCCCTCGATATTGCTGCGCACGACATCCATTCCCACACCGCGACCGGAGAGATCCGTCACCGCCTCCGCTGTGGAAAACCCCGGGAGAAAGATGAGGGAAACGATATCGGATTCGTCCATTCCGGCGTCGCCCCGGATCAACCCGCGCTCGATGGCCTTGGTCCGGATCCGGACGGGATCGAGACCATTGCCATCGTCAGACAGCCGGATGACGATGCCGCCGCGCTGATGGGCTGCGCTGAGCCGGATCGTGCCATTCGCGGACTTGCCCCGGGCGATCCGCTCGTCGGGCGGCTCGATCCCGTGGTCGACCGAGTTGCGGATCATGTGAACGAGAGGGTCGCCCAGCTTTTCGACGATGTTTCGATCCAGTTCCGTCTCCTCGCCCTCAAGGAGGAGCTGGACTTTCTTCCCCCCGCTCGCGGCGAGATCGCGCACCAAGCGGGTCATCTTCTGGAAGGCGCCCCGCACTGGAACCATGCGCATGGACGTGGCCGTGCTCTGCAAATCGCTCGTGATCCTCCTGAGCTGGCGCAGTTGACGCACGAATTGAGAACTTTCGATTGCCCGAACTTCCGGGTTTTCCACGACCATCGACTGGGCCACGACCAGTTCCCCCACCAGATCGACGAGGCTGTCCAGCTTGGCTGTATCCAGCTTCACGAAACCGCCCGACGAGTCCCCGCCAAGGATTTCGCGGACGGGGGCGACGGACGGCTTCGGAGAGAATGATGCAGATGACGGGGCCTCGGGAGCAGAAGGTGCCGACTGGCGAACCGGCACGTCGATCACCTCGGCCGACGGGTGAACCGGCGCAGGGGGAACTTCGTTCCCGGACCGATCCCGCGGCGGCGGTGAAAGCGGGTCGGTTTCCCCGCGAGCCGCGGCCTTCGCTCGGCGGATAATGTCCGACGTCGGCACCGCGATGGGAGAACCCGGATCCGTTCCTTGGAGCTGGGCCCCGATCGCACGGGTGAACTGCCCGAGGGCATCGGCACCCGCGAGAATCAAATTGATGATGCCGGCATCGATGCAGCGCTCGGAGCGCCGCACCAAGTCCAGCACGGTCTCCAATTCATGCGCGAGGTTTCGCGGTGCATCGAGATGCAAAAAACCCGCCCCCCCCTTGAAGGTGTGGAAGGCACGAAAGATCGAATGGATCGTCTCGGCGTCGGTCGGATTCGACTCCAAAACGAGCACGCCCTGCTCAATGGTCTGGAGCAGCTCGAGAGACTCGGCATGGAACTCGCCGAGCAACTCAAGGTCTTCCTCCAGATTCAGAGAGCAGGCCGGTTCTTGTTCCTCGCCCGAAGCTGCGACCGGCACAACGAAGGAAGTCACCGCGGAGACGTCGTCCGCCCCGGCACCGGACCCTGCCCAGTCCAGAGGCCAGGCCGGCAGCCCGAGTCCCTCCGACCGGGAATCCGCGACCGAACTCATGTAGGCGTGCCACTCGTTGAACCGGCGAATGCTGGTTTCCGTGAATTTACCACTCCCATCGAGGATCTCATCGATCCAGCCGCGGGCGACCTTCAATCCCTCGGTCCACGCCGCGGGGATCTCGTCCCCCCGCAGCTCCTCAAGATCGAGCAGGAAATGATTGATGGGGAGCAGCCCGTCGTCTTCCCCCGGCAGCACAAAAGCCAGTTCCTCACCGATCCTGCCGATCCGATCGGACGCCTCGGGCGGGATACCTGGGGGGAGCGGGGCATCGTGGTTGGCGTTCATCGGGAAAAGGAACCTGTCCTTGCGGAGGGGAGGTTGGCGAAAAAGGCGACCCAGACCCCTTGTGCGGGAGGCTGAGGCAACGGGTGGACCGGAGTCAGTAGTGGTCCAGATGCGGGGCAACGTCAAGCAGCGGAGTCTTGGACAGGTCGCCTGCCCAGCAGTCTGCGACCAGCTCGATCAGCTTGCCCTTGCCCCCTCGCGATGACCGTGCCGCAAAGCGCCCTCGCCCGGACGCCGCGATTTCAACCGAGATCAGGCGCCGCAGAACTACCACCCCGGAGCTCTGCCGCCTCGCGATAGACGGACCGCCTTACGGCATTGATCGAACCCAGGGGTTCGTGGTCGCGAAGACAGTTCCAGGGCGAGAATGCCAAGCGTTCGCCCATCGCATCGTTTCCGGAAAAATCCTGAGGAGGAAATACGAGGCGCCCGACGCGGAGACAGGGCGTGGTCCACGGCAGGTCTGCCTCCTCCAACGACTCGCGGTCACTCAACTTCGGTCGCAGATAGAATCCGTAGGCGATCGACCCGCTCTCAAGGGACTCCCTCAGACGGTTGCGAAACGTCACGTGCCTGCTTCGTTTGACCGTGCGCACCACCGTCTCCGGCCGCAACTCATACTTCACCGCGCCTTCCCCGAGTTTGTAGGGCGTCGAGCTGTGGAAGCCCAGACCCGCCAGATCAGTCCCGCAAAGCCCCGTCCGGGCGACCTCCAGAACAAGCTTCAGATAGCGCCAACGGAACCGCATCGGGTTCCAGGAGCGGAACGCGTAGCGCCTCCCAAAGACATTGCCCGGCTTGCTCGTGTCCTTGCCCTCCAACTCCGAAAGCAATTCCAGCGCAGCCCCGGCGTCGGGGAAAGGTGCTGCCGGGTGACTGACCATCAGAAAATCCTGAACGCCCGGTTCAGCGCCGTCACAAAACTCACCCGAAACCCCCGACACCTTGATGGCGAGGCCGCGCACGTCGGGATCGCGGTCGTCGTGCAGAAAGGCGCTCGAAAACCGGGCGACCGCGGGAAACACCTGAGCCGAGGCAAAAATCCCCTGCCGATATTCCGGGAGCTCAGATGGCTCGATTTGCAATTCGCCGATCAGGCAACCGTGAGACTTGCCATGAAAGGGGCGCCTCACGGAGCCGTCAGCCCGTGGCGGCATGAAACCCCGGCGAACCATCTCTGAAAGCGCCGCCGCCGGCTCGTGGAACGGACACCATTTCTCGGGCTGAATCATCTCGAAATCCTCATAGGGGATACCCCAGTAACTTTAAACCAGGCTCACAGGCCCGCGTCAACGCCGCGCGATCCTCCTCCGGCAGGGTCAAAAACTTGGAGCGCGCCGGCTTCGGAATGGCCGAAGCCGCATCGAGCCAGCCTTCGTCATCCAGCGAAGGATCGACGAATCGGATCAGCTCCCTGAGTTTTTCGCGCGGCGAACTTTGCAAATCCTCGAACTTCAGGTTCAGCAAACGATCCGATGGCAGCTTCGAAAGGACCTCGTCTCCGATGACGACCATGTCACTCCACAGTTTGCCAAAGTCAGCCAATCCGAGCCTCGCCCTGTCGGTCATCCGGCGGACATCGAGCAGTCTGAAAATCATCTCGTGAACCCAGCATTTCCATGGGCTCTTTCGAGTCTCCAGAAACAACTTCCGACGATCCACCTTCCCTTGTCGCATCGCCGCGATCAGCACGCGAAAGTTGTGATGATTGCTCATCGACATCGCGGTGTCCCGACCGTCGCGATAGACATGCACCACGCGAGCATCAGGAAACTGCGCGAGCAGCTTCGCGGCGTGCATCAAGGAACCACCCGACCGCTCTACCCAAACCTTCCGTCCGAACTTGTTACCTAGGTACTCGAAAAGGAAGCGGTATTGCTCCGCCAGTGGCGCGCGCGGCCGCGAACGGATCACCGGCGCAAGTTCGTCGAACAAGGCGTCGGGCGTCGGACTGAGGTGCGGGAGCGTCACCGACAGGATCGGCGGCAGATTCCCTGCCTCATAACGCGAACCGGGTTGCCCCAAGGGATAAAGATTCTCATCGACCACCTCCCCATCCTTCAGCATCGAATGGAGAGCCGCGCTTTGTCGGCTGTAAAGCCTCCACATGCGCTCGCCCGAGGGATTTCTCCAAGCAAAAGCCTGCGGACCAAGAACCATGAAAAACTCCGAAACGCTCAGGATCCCCGGATGAAGGCTCAACATTTCCGAGACCATGGTCGAGCCGCAGCGCCCCGTGCTGAGTATCAATATCGGCGCGATCTTGAAGGGAGTCGTCTTCATGAAATCGTTTTCGTCTGTCAAAGCGTTTGGTCCCTCTCCGCGTGAACATGCGCGGGCATCCGGTAACCCAAACCGCCCTCCCCGTAGTGCGTGACCTTGAGCATCTGCTCAAACTGGCTCACTCTTCGCAGCCCGGCAATCGCGGGAAATTGATCCTGCAGCAGGCGATCGATCCAGTTGCGCCAACGGAACAGGGCCAGCACGCCAAAGGTTCGGGACGGAGGATAGTTCAGCCGATCGGCCATTTCGTCGCCGATCAATGCCCGCGAGACTTGATAGATGCGCTTCACCAGCTCCCGCCGAGCCTTCGTCTCGGTAATGCCCGCCACAATGGGCGCGGAGTTGATGAGCCCGTTCGCCAAGATCAGGGATTCCACTCCCGGTGGCGGTTCGCAGATCGTTCCGATCCGATGCAAGTGCAGCGCCTCCTGCTCATTGGTGAAGAGCAACTCCGGAACCACTCCCATCAGGTGCCCCGAATAGCGCCAGATCATCAGGAAGGAAGCGCGCTCCTCCGCCGACAATCTCACGCCGAGCATCTCGGCGCGCTTGATCAGGAGCGCCGAAAATGCCGCCGTAGCGTAGGCGATGTGCGCGGCACCGAGCGGCACGCCCCAGGCGGCTTCATCCCACTCGGGGGATTGCCTCAACAAATAACGCACCTGTGCGTGTATCAGGCGGATTCGCACCGACAATTTCCATCCGTCCGACCTTCGGTCGAGCCCGCCCGGAATGAAAATCTCAACGAGGTGGCGGTTGTTCTGTTTCAGCCGACGCACTCCCTGATCGACCAAGCGCCCCGTGATGCAAAAGGACTTGCTGATCAGCGTGGAGAATCCCTCGATCAAGACCGCGCCGACGAAGGCCCCTAGAAACATCTCCGAATGCCGATGAAACGCCCGGCAACCACTCGAAGCGAGGTGGGGGTCGAACCAATCCGGCACCCGCTCGATTTCCGAGAAAAACTCGCGCACCGCCCCGGGTGCCTCGGGCAGGGCGGCCGCCCCGCCCTCGATACCACGCTGAATCCACTCTGCAGCCATATCGGGATACCGGGTCTGGAGGAGCCCGATAAGGGCGTCCGCCTCAGGATCGCCGACCTGTGAGTGGCGGACATAGCGCTCCGCCGCGACAGGATCGACCAGGCTCGCGGCGGCAAAACCTGTTTGATACTCGAGGGGAACCGTCATGATTTCCCGAATCCTGACAACCATCGACCGAAAAAGCCGGGGGGGGCCTCACGTTCCTGGCAAAGAGCCAGCGCCTGAGTCGTGTCGGCCGCGCGCAGATAGAACGAGCCGATGCCCGAGACCTCCAGCACCTCCTCGACGGTTGTTGTCACGCCGACCAAAATCGCCTTCGCCCCCAGCGGGTTCAGCCGCCTCGCCAAGGTCACCAGCTCCCGCAACCCCGCGCTGCTCACGAATTGCAGGCCACCCGCCGAAATCACCACGCACCGGCACTCGGGCTCGATTTGCTCCGCGACGAGCCGCGCGAACTCTGGCGCGGAATTCCCATCGAGTTGACCCTCCAGCACCAAGACCAAGCCGCTTCCCTCGCGACGAAGGTCCATTTTTAGCGATGACATGATTCAAGAGGAAGCGACAGCTCCCCGGTAGAAAACCTTGCCCAAAACCACTGTCAAGGTGAAACCGATTCAGTCGGTCTTCCGTCGGACGCGGCGCCTCTCTTCGGCTCGAAAAGGAGCCTGCGGTATTTGGTTCCCCGGGCAGCTCCACTACTTGACTTTGAACGGGAAGTTCGCGGTCGCGGCCCGTTGATGTGGGTCGGTCACCCGAAGGTGGACTCGATACTCTCCCGGTTCCTGCGGTGCGCGAAAAACAGCGGTCGATCCCTCGGCCCTGATCAGACAATGAGGAATTAGCGCAGGCACCCGTTCCTTCCCCTCGGCATCACGCCCGGCGCTCTCCGAGGTGACGCTCCAGCGCCAGGAGAGCGGGTCGCCATCGGGATCGCCAACCGTGGCCTCCGCCTGAAACTCACTGCCTGCGACGATCTCTTGCCGGGCCGCACCGCTCTCCAGCTTGACCAGATCTGGCGCTCGCTCCGTCGGTGCCTGGCCGCTCCAAAACTCCTGCATCACCTCGCGCACGGGGGTTGACTCGCCACTGTCGGTGAAGATCCCAAACCAAGTCGAGGTCGCTTCCTGCTTTTGCCCCCAAAGAAAGACGTAACCCCCCCAGCAATCACCCGCGGGCAGGATGGCGGCCTCATAGCCTTTGCGGATGAACTGGGCCTTTTCAGAGCTCGTGGGCTCGATGGGCGCCCCCCAGGGGGCCCGCGGGACTTCCCAGAAGCCGCGTGGGCCGAATTCAGTCACCACCCACGGTCGATTCCATTTTCGCTCCGCCAGATAATCCCGCAAGCCGGGGAGTGCGCCGTAGGTGTTGATGCCGACAAAGTCCAGACTCGGCGTGAGCGCGTTGAGCCCCGCTATTTTGAGGGGATGGAGACCGGCAACTGCGGTGAAGCAGGGGTGAGCGGGATCCAGTTCCTTGACCAACTTGGCCAGCACTTCCAACTGAATCCAGAAAGCCAGATTGTTGCCATCGCCTTCGGCCTCGTTGCCGATGCCCCAAAAAAGCAGCGCCGGGTGATCCCGGTATTGAAGCACCTCCTTCTTCACCCGCTCCGCCTGCCGGGCGCAGTGCCCCGCGTCTGAGTAGGAAAACCAGCTGCACTCCGATTCCAACCAGATCCCCGCACAAACCGTTAGCCCGCGCTCCTCGGCCGCATCTAGAATCGGACCGAGCCCTTTCGTACTCCAGGTTCGGAAGCTGTTTCCACCCGAGGCGACGAGCTCATCAAGGTAGCGGTCGCCCGCCGCGCCTTTGACAAAATAGGGCTCGCCGCCCCGGGTGATGCCGACTCCCGGCAAAATCTTCACCGAAACCGGCTCGGCGGACACCTGAGAAATCGCGACGATAACGAGGAGTAGCGGGATGGGGAGTAGTCGGATCATCACGGTGTTTATTGGGTTGCGTCTCCTTCAAAGCCTCGAAGGCGACTCGGTAGGTGAACATTGCCCGGGGCGGACACAGCAACTGGACATCTTGGGCAAGGGTGCGGTTGCACTTTCCAAAAGCCACGGCAAAGGCCGGGAACCACCCCGGCGGGGAACGACACGTCTCCGCCACCATAAGCGAAAGGGTGCCGATTTCCAACGCTGCAGAACCTCCAGTAAAGACGATCGTCGCAGCCTCATCCTCCGTTGCCAACCTTGTCTGGATTCCCGCCGACCGATTGTTGTATTTCACCCGATTTTCAATTCCCGCCAGACCCTCGATCAACCTCTCCCCTTAGCGGATCTCCTGCCGGATATCACCGGGACGCATCACCGAGCGCATCGAGACCTCGGCCTCACGTTCCTGACCAAGCCACTCGAGGAGAACGGCAACCCGGTCACCCCCGCCGACGAGGCGGGTGACGATCGTTTTCAGACCCTTCATCGCCCCGTCGGTGACAACGATCTCGTCGCCGGGGGAGATTTCGGGCTGGATCACTCGGATCGCGTTTTCGGCCTCGGGAAATTCTTCGCGGAGCTCACGGATGAAGGGTTCGTGAACCAAGGGATGGAAATCAGCAAAGTGGAGCACCCCGGTCACTCCCGGCGCCGCGTTGACCGCCCGAAGATCGTTGACGAGGTCGAACCGAGCGAAAAAGTAGCCCGGAAACAGGGCCTCGACGAACCAGACCTTTCCGCGTCGCGTTGGCTTTTCGTAGCGGATTCTGGGACAGAAGACCTCGTCGAGGTGGGCAAACTGCCGCAGGTTCCGCGCCGCGATGTGTTCGCTCTTGGGTCGCGAACGCACGCAATACCATCCGGCAGCGTCATCAGGAGAGGTCGGAGGCATGGGGAAGGTTTCGTCGCAAAGCTCCCTGAGTCTTGAGCCTGCCCGGAGGGAATGCAACGCCCAAAACGCCCGACTTCGGGAAGCAGCAATCTCACGCGTAGCTGAACAGCTACCGGATCGCGGCCCTCACCGCGGCGATCGAGGCGGTCTTTTCGACGGAGTGGTAGCCGGTCGTGGGGATCTGCAGGGCAGCCGGGATTCTCGAGCAAGCTGCCCTAGGCGCGAGGACAGCGGATCGAGATGGGTCGGCCGAGGCGTGCCGCGAGGGCAAGTTGCGGGAGACACTCACCAGGATCGGAGGGAGATTCCACCTCCGCGAGAAAAAATTGCAAAGAACAATCCGTGCCGGGAATTTCGAAGACTCCAAGAATGCCTCGATCAAAAGGGAATGTCGTCGTCCTCGATCGGCCCTTCCTGATAGCCACCGGACGTGGTGGGCGGAGCGGACTGGGCGGGCGTTGTCTGGCGCGGCGGGTCGTAGGAGCGATGTTCCTGATACTCATCGTGGCCGGTGTGCCCTCCACCTTGAACTTGGCCGGAGTGCGGTTGACCAACGCGGGATCCGCTACCAGCACCGCCGCCGCCTCCTCCCTCTTCGCGACTACCAAGGAACTGGAAATTCTCTCCGACAACTTTCAGCCGGGAGCGCTGCTGCCCGGAAGCTTTGTCCTCCCACGTATCGAGTTGGAGGCGGCCCTCGACGTAGAGAGGACGACCCTTCTTCATGTATTCCCCGATGACCTCGGCCTGACGACCCCAAAAGGTAATGTCGACGAAGGTGGTCTCTTCGCGGCGTTCGCCGTCGTCGCCGGTGAAGTTGCGGTTGATCGCGAGGGAAATGTCCGTCACCGCCGTGCCCTTCGGGGTATAACGCACCTCGGGATCGCGGGTAATGTTCCCCATCAACTGGACTTTATTGAGATTCGGCATGGTGGGACTCTAGAAAGTTCAGGGCAAATATCCAGCTTTCTTTCACGCATCCTCCGGAAGCCACGAGACAAGGTGGCAGCGGCTCATGTCGAAGGGCGAGAACTCGAGACCGACCCGGTGTCCGACCGCTTCGCCGATCTCGGGCCGGGGCCCGAGCTTCGAGAGCACGGCGTAGGCAGCATAGCCATTGGCCATCTCGACGCGGTAAAGGCGCCCGGGCTCGAGGGTTTCGGCGACGCGGCCGATGGCCTGAATGGGAGGACGTTCCGGCATGGCAGAAAGAGACTTCGTCAGTCTCCCAGAGGATCAGGAATTGGCAACCAACGATCGGAAGAACGCGTAGATTTGCCCCTCACGGGCCTCACGGACAGGCTGGGTCGTGCTCGCCTGGACGAGGTAAAGACTCTCTCCCGTGTCGAAGACAAAGAGGTAGAACCGCATCTCGAAGATCTCGACGCCCTTCTTCACGCGCGCCTCGACCGTGGTGAAAATCGCAGGCCACTTCCGGGTTTTTCCAGGGACCTCACCCGTCTTCACTTTTCCGCCCCCCCTGACCTCGAAGGTCGCCTCGAAGTTCCTCACGGTCGCGTCAAGTAGCTCCCGCATTCCGCCGCCAAGCCCCGCGTCCATTTCGCGGAGGAAGATCGAGCTGCGACCATCCTGCGTTGCATAACCGGCGACGACATCGGTCGCGTTCAGATCGGTCTTGGCCCAGCCATCGGGTAGGATCACGGAGAGACGCCCGTCGGCGATGTCGATCCGCTCGCCCCGCCGGATCACTTCCGCTCCGCAGCTGGCTGAGGAAACCGCCATCATGATGGAGAGGACGAGAGCCGTGGCGAAGGTGGCCATCCCGGGTGACCGTAGCGTTCTCATTCTCCGATCAGGCTCAGAAGGGAACGAGGCCCGTTCCGCTTGCCGGGGATCAAACCGACCCGTTCACTTCGCTTCGCGAAGCCGCAACTCGATCCGGTTCGGTGCCATGTCGCCCGCCGGCACCGCGGACCGTAGCGACCCGCCCTGACGACGGGCCTTGATGAGCAAGCCGATCTCGCGAAGGAGCAGGGAAAGATCGAAGGGCTTGGTGAGGAAAACATCACAGCCCGCCGCCAAGGCATCCCGGCGCATCAACTCGTCGGCATTCCCCGAGGCGGCAATCACCGGAATGAGGGCAGACGGCGAACCGAGGCGACGGAGCCGATCCACGAGAGTGACGCCGTCCATTCCCGGCATCTCGATGTCGGTCACGATCAGGTCGGGCAAAAGAACGCGCCCCGAGATGAGGGCGAGAGCCTCGTCGCCGTTGGTGGCCTCGATGACGGCATAGCCAGCGCTCTGGAGCACCTTTCGCAAAAGGACGCGGTTGGCGGGAAGATCATCGATCACCAGCACCGTAAAACAGTTGGCAGGCGGCACCACGGCCGGGATCGAATGGTGAGGCTGAGGGGTCATCCGAGAGTTCATCAGTTTACCGAAAAGTTAAGAAACACAAGTCTTTAACTTATCAGTAATACTTTGAACAGGATTGTTCAAAAGAATTTTGGAAAATTCATGAAAACCAGACAACTCTTTCGAGTCAGGGAATTCCCTTGGACTCGAAAAGCCTCGGCATCGCGCCGAAACTGAGGCGCGAACAGGCCGGCTCAGAAAGTCGGCAAACCGGGAGGTCGCTCGGAGAGTCGTTGGAACTCCTGCTGTTCGTAGGGCGTTTTTGCCTCCTCTTCACTGAGTCCCCCGACAATTGAGACGTCGCCGTATCCCGAGGTTTTCAACTCGGGCCGATTCGTGCCTTTTTCGTAGAGGGTTTGCTGCTGGACGGGCTCCCCGTCGATATTGATAACGGTGTATTTGTAAGCCTGCGGACCCGTCATGTGAAGGACGTGAAGTTGGTTCTGCGAGTCGATCGCGTGGGTCGGCGGCCGCAAGGCCATGTAGTCGCCGATCGGGTAAGTGCGGAAGACGAGGCTCGAATCGCTGTCCTTGAGCCGGAAGTAAAGGGCCTTGGAACGCGCTCCGTGGTAATAGGTCATCAGCTGGAACTCCCGGTAAGTCCCGGCATCGGGATGTCCCTGAGGCACTCCGACGATCTGGCTCCACATCGGTTGGCCGTCGGTCACTTGGACCGTGATGGTCTTCGACTCGAAAACGCGGTTGATCTGGGGAAAATTCACGGCGGCCTTCACCCGGTAGGTTCCTATCACCGACATGGGATACCTCTGGTTGATTGTGACCTTGTGCTTGTGAGTCTGCCCGGCTCCGAGGACGATCGGTTTGACCCCGGAGACTCCCTGGACCGGAGTGATCAGGTGTCCCCGCCCGTCGGTGACGGTGAAATCGAGCCAGTTCATTCCACCGGAGTCCCCGAAGATGAGATCGCGACCGGCCAGGTTCACGATCGTCAGTTCACCAGTGATCGGCTCGTTCGCCAGGTAAAGCGAGCGGTCGAGTTTCAAGTCGAGATTGATTTGGGCCGAGAGAGGACCGGCCACCGCCAGAATTGCGGCAATGAGGGAAGTGGGAAACCGCCTGGGAGTCATGACCTGTCACGCACCGCGCGCATTCCGCAATGTCGGGGCTGGGCCCCTCAAACGCAATGGCAATCTGGCTCAGATCACTCATAGTAATTTCGTATAGCTAAAAATTTCAGATATTTGATTGAATTAAGATTTTGGTTTTTCTAAATTGAGTTCATCATTCGGAGGAGTGTGGCGTGAGACGTGTGATTCGGATGGCTTCAAACTGGAGATCGGCGGTGCTTGTGGTCTTTCTGGTCGGAATGGTTCTGATCGGGATGGTGGGCACCTCCGCGTCCATGACTTTTCTCTGGCCGGGATACGGCGTCCTCGGTTTGGCGGCGGTTTTGTCCGTTGGATTGATTTTGGAAGAGTCGCCGTTCTCGTTGCCACGAGCGGCGACGTTTTCCCTCTTGGCGCTCTGCGGCTATCTCCTCGTGAGGGCGTCCGACTCGCCTGTGGCCTACTTTGCGCGCGAAGATGCTTCTCTCGTGGTGATGGCCTTTCTCGCCTACGGCCTCTTTGTCGTTTTGTTTAGGAATATCGGATCTCGTCACCGCCTCGTCGAGGTTCTGGCGCTTCTCGTCGGGATCAATCTCGCGTTCGCTTTTGCCCAAGCCGTCATCCTCCCCACCCTCTGGATCCTTCCAGGATACGAGAGGACGTTCACCAACCATCCGGGAGGTCTTTTCAATCATCCGGACCACTTCACCGGATTTCTCGCCGTTCTTGTCCCGGTTTGGCTCGCGGTGGCGCTCTACAGCCGCCGCGGCCGTCCCGTTCGGACGGCCGCAACCGCTCTCGCACTCGTCTCGATCCTGACCATCCTCGTGATCGGCAGCGGCCCCTCTTTCCTGGCGCTTGCGGTCGGAGCGGGAGGATTTGTCCTTCTCAGCCTTTTCATCCTTCATCGCCGGATGGACGCCCGCAGCCGGAGCGCGGGATGGCGGATTCTCGCGGGCACCTCGATTTTCCTCCTCGGCATCTCGGTGCTCTGGTCCGCTCCGCTGGGGCGACTTATTGACCGCACCCTGCTGACCAAATCGGGGGGCCTGAGCCTGCCTCTCGTTTGGAAAGCGGGCATCGCCCAGATCACTGAAGCCCCTCTCTTCGGCACCGGTAGCCGCAGCTCCCACTTCTACGGACGTCTCTTCCGGGAAGAGACCCTCGACTCCTCCGCCACCGAGCCCGAATTCATCCACAACGAAGTTCTACAAATGGCGGCCGACTACGGACTCGTCGGACTCTTGCTCCTTTTGACACTGCTGGCACTTCACGCCCGCCAGGGCTTCGGCTTCGTCCGTGCCTATGCCGTCCTCCCCCCCGTGTCCGATAGGATCGTGCCGAAGTCCGACCATCTCGCCCTCGTCGTCGGCGCGATGGCAGCGCTGGCGGCATTGGGCGTCCTTTCTTGCTTTGACTTCCTCCTGCACCTTCCGGTCTTCGCCCTGACCGGAGCCCTCTTCCTCGCAGTCCTCGCCGTGCCGGACCCTCTCGCCGCTGCCTTGAAGGTGCCGCCTCCCTCCCGTCTTTTCCCCGGTGGCTGGCTCGTCTTCTCCAATCGCGCCCTCGTCTTCGGATGCGGCCTCGCCATGACCCTTTTTGGCGCCATCTTCTCGCGCAGCGAACACCACTTCGAACAGGCCCGTCGATCGTTCAGCGCCGACCGGTCTGGATTTCAGCACCATCGCCATCTGAAGGCAGCCCGGCAACTCGACCCCAAGAACCCTTTTCTCTTCAGCCTCAGTGCCCACGCCCAAGTCTCGGGAATTCTTCCCGAAATGCCGGAACCGGCCAGGCGCGACGCCCTTGAGAAAGCGGACTTTTACTTCAACCATTCCCGGAACCTCTACCCGCAGGACATCTTTGCGGCGATCGGACACGCGGCGGTCCTCGACGAACTCGGGCGTCCCTCTGAAGCCCTCGCGCGCCTCCGCGAGGCGAGAAAAATGGCACCCTATTACGGCAATCTCCTAATCGCGGAGGGAGAGCACCACTTTCGGCATGGTCGAATTGTCGAAGCGGAAAAGGTTTTCTCAGCCGCCATCAGTGCACGCGCGTTCCGGGATACCGCTGCCGCTCAGCGCGGGCTGCGCGCCCTCGCCGAATGGAAGCTGATCGCCGAACAAAACGGCATCGACTGGCGTGCCGATCCAGACCCCCTCGAAGTTCCGCCTCTCCTTGCCGGAAGTTACGAAAGCCGCTTGCCGGCGGAAGCAGAAGTCGCCGAGCGGGCCCTCGCCGGACGCCCCCCGGAGCGGGAAGACCCGACCGGTTTCTTTGATCCGGCAGAAGGCGCCGCGGCGGAGAGCGGGACACCTCCCGAAACCGGGCCAGCCCCACTCTCACCACCCTGACCCATCAGGGCTGATGCGATGAGAGGAGCAACTGCTCCCCCTCGCCCGGAGCAATGACCCGATGCTCCAATCCCAAGGCCGCGACCGCCTCGAGGAGTCGCTGCAGCGGCTCGTGTCGGTGCTCGTTACTCAACGGAAAAGTTCCGTGATGCATTGGCACCATGCGATGCGCTCGAAGATCGAAAAACGCCCGCAGCGCCTCTTCGGGATTCATGTGGACTTCGCGACCGCTCGGACAGTCGTAGGCCCCGATCGGGAGGAGGGCGGTGTGGATGTCATAGCGTTTTCCGATCTCGGCGAAACCGTCGAAATAGGCCGAATCGCCCGAGTGGTAGACCGTGTGGCGCGGCGACTTTACGACGAACCCGCCAAATCCCTTGTGATTGTCGTGCAAGTAACGCGCGCCCCAGTGATGCGCGGGAGTGAAATGAATCTCCGCATCCCGGAAGTTCAGGCTCTCCCAATCCGACATTTCTCGCACCTCTCGGAGATTGAGTTTTTTCAGCACTCCGGCTACCCCGCGCGGCACGATTACCGTCTGAGTCCCGTCGGCGATGCGTTTCAGCGTCATCCGGCAGAGATGGTCGAAATGGGCGTGGGTGATCAGCACCAGATCGATTGGAGGAAGGTGCTCGAGATCGATCCCGGGATCGCGATGCCGTTTCACGGGTCCCATCCATTTCGCCCAGACCGGATCGATCAGAGCATTGAATGCCGGAGTTCTCACGAGAAAGCTCGCGTGCCCGATCCAGACCACCTCGATCTGATCGCCGCCAAGCGAGGCAAAGACCGGCGGTTCGGGAGTGCCCGTCGCCTCGCGGCGCCTCACCATCGCGGGGATCAGGCTGCCGCTGAGATAACGATAATTCCGCATCGCCCATCCCTTCTGCGGGATCAGCCCGACACGGCGACCGTCCGAAAGAAAACGGGATTTCTGACGCTTGCCCGCCGGATGCGGATTCAAGGGATCGGAATCGGAATCAGCCATGGCCAGGTCGGAAAGACAGACCTGTTAGAGTAGGCACAGAGCCCGCTTCCGGCAAACGAAGACTGCAAATCCGCCCGGAAAGAGAACGCTCACCAGAAGGCTTGAACCCGCCAAGAAAAACCCTTATGGAACAGCCTGTGCCCATGCGTGCCCTAACCGTCCCAGCATTTTTTGCCATCCTTCTGGCGATCCCCGGTCACCTCCTTGCGCAGGACCGCGCCCTCCTCTTCGCCGAGACCGCCGCTACGAAAGTGCGCCCCATCCCCTCGGTGCGGGGCGACGACCCCGAATGGTTTTTTCCTGTCAAGGAAGTCAAACACCTCGCAACAGGGCGGTTCTGGGAGAAACCTTGGGAGGAGGTTGCCGCCAACCAATCCGATCCGCTTTCCAGCATCCTCGAATTCCATCGCCTGCTCGAGGCACGCGGTATCCGGCTCCTCGTCGTGCCCGTTCCGGCCAAGGCCTCGATCTATCCCGAGACGCTCGCCAGCGGATTCCAGTCGGGCGAAGTCGCCGCTCTCGCCCCTTTCCTCCAGCGCCTCACCGAGGCAGGAGTCGAGTCACTCGATCTCGAGCCGTTGTTCCTGCAAATCCGAGCCGCCCGGCCCGATCAACTTCTCTACTGCCGTCAGGACGCCCATTTTTCCCCGGCCACCGCCGAGATCATCGCCGCCCTCGTCGCTCGCCAGATCCCCTTCACCGCAACGCCTGGGTCCAGCCCCTACGCACTCGGCGAGCCCACCATGCTGACCTTCACGGGCGACCAAATCACCGGCAGCGAGTGGGCGGGCACCGTCGCCCCCGAGACCCAGCCATTACGCCAGGTGAGCCAGGGTGGAGTCGTCGGTGTCGCCCCCGATCCCGCCAGTCCAGTGCTTTTGTTAGGCGACAGCCACACCCTCGTTTTCCACGAGGGAGCCGAGGCCGGCATGCACTGCTCGGGCGCCGGCATGCTCGATCATCTCGCGCTCCAATACGGCTTCGCCCCCGACCTCGTCGGCGTGCGCGGTTCCGGTCTCGTCCAAGCGCGCAAGCAGCTCTTCTACAAGGCTGCCGCCGTTCCCGCTTATTGGGACAGCAAGAAACTCGTCGTCTGGCTCTTCAGCGCGCGCGAATTCACCCAGTCGACCGACAAGCCCGTGGCGATTCCGCTGACGAGGTGAGGTCGCCGCAGACGAGCCATCATCGGGATCTCCATGGCGATTACGCGTCACACGCTCGAAAACGACGGATTTGAGCTGCTAGCCGGTTTGCTCGGCGAAGCAGAGATTGCCGATCTGATCTCCGAATTGGGTCCGGTCTCTGGTGCCGGAGAGAGGGGTTTGCTGCGACACACGCGAGTCGCGCGGCTGGCGAATTCCGATGCGATCCTTTCGAAGATTCGACCTCACCTTCCGATCGAGCCCAAGCCGGTCAGAGGCATCTACTTCGACAAGACTCCAGGATCCAACTGGCTCGTGACCTGGCATCAAGACCTCACTCTCGCGCTGAGGGAAAAGGAGGACGTTCCCGGCTTCGGACCTTGGAGCGCGAAAGAGGGAGTGCCTCACGTGCAGCCACCGGTAGCCATGCTCGAACGGATGCTGACAATCCGTCTGCATCTCGACAAGGCGGATGAATCCAACGGGGCTTTGCGGGTATTGCCTGGTTCACACCGCTTTGGTCGGCTCGACGAGGATCAGATCCGTGATCATCGCGCCAAGGGCGATGCGCTTATCTGTGTGGCGAACGCGGGAGATGCCCTTCTCATGAGGCCCCTCCTCCTGCATGCGTCGAGCCGTTCGATTGTCCCGGGTCATCGCCGCGTCCTCCACCTTGAATACGCGGGATTCGAATTGCCACCCGTTTTGGAATGGAGTGAATCGGCATAGTCGGGCTCAGCGCCTAAGGCCTGACCTCTCCTTCTCTCCACCACGCCCCAATCCACTCACTCCAACCGCACCCAACGCACCGCATCAATCACGACATGCCCGTCGGTAGCCGCGTTCGAAATCGTCACGCTCGCTTTCCCGTCGAATCGAAACCTACCCACCGCCCCGAAAAGCCGGTCGAGCTCGGGATGCTCGCGTTGATTGAGCTTCACCTCGGACACCCCACCCGCATGCTCGACCTTCACCGGGACGTTCGTGGCCCGGTTCCCGTTCGGCGACCAAGCCACCTGCACCTCATATTCCCCCAGAGTCGGCAGCGTTGCGGTGAAGGTCGCCGAGGCGAGGCCGTCACGCGCGTCGTTGTCGTGCCGGTAGCCCTGATGGATCCCGCTTGTGAGCACGGAGGCGAGCCACTCGCCGGATCGCTTCGCCGCACTGTCATCCACGACGATGCCCCCGATCGATTCGAGCGGCGTGAAGTTCGCGGTCGGCTTCGGAGGAGCCGTGTAGTTCAAGATCTGCCCATCCGCCTCAAGGCGCGTCTTCAAGGCGGTGTAATCGACCCTCTGCACCGGCACCCCCGCATCGATCGCGAGACTCGCCGCCGTCGCCGCCGATTGCCCCAGCACCATGAAGACCGGCTCCATCCGGATCGAACCAAAGGCAATGTGCGTCGCTGAGAGACAGATCGGCACGAGGAGATTTTCGCATTCCCCCTCCTTCGGCACGATGGATTGGTAACCGATCGGATAGGGCGGAAAGCCTCCCACCTGCACGTCGCCCTCGTTGCGGACATGGCCCGCCGCATCGACATGACGCTGCACGTGATGTGAGTCCATCGTGTAGGCCCCCATGCCCACCGACGCCTCGACCGGCTCGCGATGCTGGCAATGATTCTGGGTCATGACGAGGTCGCTCACCATGCGACGGGCTTCGCGGATGTAGAGCTGCTCCTGCCAGCCGCCGCCCTCGGTGAACTCATCCTTCGACATCCCCCATTTCGAGATCTCGGCGCGGATCTTCTCCGGCATGCGCGGATGATAGGCCAGCGTCCACATCACCCCCTGCTGGTAGAGCCGATGGCGCGCCACGATCTTCTCGCGTTCAGCGTAGGACGCCTCGGGGTAGTCGTAGTTTTGCCCAATAAAGTCGGTGGAAAAACCGAGCCGGTTGTTCGTGTCGGTCTTGCGGTTCGGCATCGAGGAATTGATCCACGGCAGTCCCTTCTCTCCCGCCTCGTAGTTGCGCAGGAGCAGCTCATACCACTGCTCGTCGTAGCGTTCCGGCTTCGCGAAAGGGATGCGGTTGTCGGGATGATCCGTCAGGCACATGCGGAAGCAATAGGCCTGCACGCGTCGGTCAGCGGTCCCTTCCTCACCAGGACCGGCTGGATCGATGAAAGGCAGCAGGCCACTTGCGGGATCACCTTTCACCACGTAGGGATCGACGCCCTGCACCAACTGGTGGTGTTTCGCCTGCGCCGTCTGCACACCGTTGAGCGTTTCGCCATATTGCGCGTTCGCCTCGCGGCCCACCGTGTAGCTCACACCCGCCGCCGCCATCAGATCACCTTCGTAGGTCGCGTCGATGAACATCTTGCCCGCGTAAACACGGCCCGACTCCATCGTGATCGAGACGATGCGCCCGCGCTCCACCTTCACGCCGGTTTCGCGGTTGAGCCGCTCGTTGTGAACCAGCTCCAATCCCACCTCGGCGATCCACTCGCGATAGACTTTCAGCGCGGCGAAGGGCTCGAAGGTCCACATCGTTTCCTCGCCCTTCTCCGTGCGGGTCTGACCCGAATCCTTGTATTCCTCGCGCCTCTCCCATTTCCAAGAAGTCGGCTCGTGGTAGTGCTTCGCGATGCGGCGGTAGAAATCGCGCGAAAGCCCGCCGATGACCTGCTTGTTCCCGATGTCGGTCTGACCAAGCCCTCCCGTCGTGAGCCCGCCCTCCCGCGAGGTCGGCTCGATCACGATCACCGTCCTCCCCATCGCCTTCGCCTGGATCCCCGCGACGATCCCCGCGCTCGTGCCACCGTAGACAACGAGATCGCGTTCGATCGTTTCCGCGCAGAGCGGGGAGAGGAAGAGGAGAGAGAGGAAGATGAGGCGGAGCGCGAGCATGGAGCGCCGAGTCTACCGCAGCCGACGAGGGCGAGCGAGAAAATTGCGGGGCGCGATCTCTTCCAAAAAGTCCGGAACGAACCCAAGGGCGTCGGGCGATGGCTCACTTCCGCGCCACCTTCCCCACCTCCGCCTCGGGACTCGGAAAACTCGCGATCAGCTTCTTCGCGACTCCATCCCAGACCCGCAGGACACTGTCCTGTCCGCCGGCAATGATACGGGTGCCGTCGAGGCTGGCGTCGGCGGTGTGAAGGAAGCTGTCGCCGGCTTCAGGGAGGGGCGCGTTGGCCATCTTCACGGCCTTATCGCCGCTCGCGGTGAGAAGGCTCTCGGTGTCACCAACGTAGACGACGGTGCCGATCTCCTTGGTGTAACCCTCGACATTCGACTTCACACGGCCATCGGCGAGATCCCAGACCTTCACCTTCAGGTCCGCACTCGCGGTGGCGAGAGAAAGATCGTCGGCGTTCCACGCCACGTCGAGGACGTGGTTGGTGTGGCCCTCGAAGGTTTGTTGTTCGGTCAGGGTCTCGGTTTCGAAGAGCTTCACCAGCTTGTCGGTCGAGGCGCTCGCAAAACGCGAGCCATCGGGCGAGAAGGCGAAGGCGGTGAGGGTGTCTTTGTGGGCCTCGTCGTTCGCGAGGACACGGGTCCAGCGCGCCGTCTCCCAGAGGGCGATACGACCACCGCGCGAAGGCACCCCGGTTCCGGTGAGGAGCCGAGCGCCGTCGGGTGAAAAGGCGAGGGCGGTGACCCGGTCGACGAAGGGATCGGCGGCCTTGCCATCGCCGAGGGTTTTGACGAGGATCCAATCGCGGCCCGGCAGGCTCCAGACCAGGCCCATTTTGTCCTTCGAAGCGCTGACGAGCCGGTCGCCGGCGGCGGCGAGGGCGGTGATCTCGCGTCCCCCAATGAAATCTTCGAGCCATCCCGGAGTAGTCGTCGACCAGATCCGCACCGTGCCCCCGGCGAGGGTCTGGTAGACGGTGCTGCCATCGGCGGAAAGGGCGAGAGCGAGCGGGGTGATCTTCTTTTCCTCCTCGGGCGCAGCCTTGGTGAGAGCTTCGCTCTCGGTCTTTAGCGCTGCGATGAGGGTCTCGGCTTCCCTCGAGCGGCCCTTCGCCTCGGTCTGGCGGGCGAAGGCATCGCCGGCGAGTTTGGCGGAGAGTTCACGATTGCGTTCGGCGGTGGCCAACGCACGCTCGGCCGCGGCGACTTCGTCACGGGCCTTTTGCAGGGCATCGGCCCCGGGCGGAGGCATGGACGACTCGAGTTTCTTCAAGGCGACCTGTTTCGCGGCGAGATCGCGGCGGGCCTTGGCAATCTCCACGCCGGAGAAAAGGGCCTTTTCGCTCTCGGTCTTCAGGAGCGTCTCCGCCTCGGGAGCGATGCGATCCCAGTTCGCTTTGCGACGGGCTGCCAGCGTCGTCTCGCGGGTAAGGGCGGCGAGGCGCGGGGCGAGATGCGGATCGCCCTTGAACTCGGCAAGCATCTTCCCGTCGGCGGGATTCCAGACTTTCACCGCGCCACCGGGACCGGTCGTGGCGAGTCGTATGGGATTCGCGGTCAGGCCGGAAACGGCGATCCGCAATAGCGCCGAGCCGTGGGCAAAGCGGCGTAGTTCCTTTGGCGCGTCGCCGGGCAGGGCGGGATTTGACTGGAAGACAATCACGATGCCGTCCGCGTAGGCCGCGGCGAACTCGGAGCCGTCAGCCTTCACCGCCGCGACGCCGATGAGCGGCTGGCCGTGGGGTTTGACTTCGAGGAGCAGTTTCGACGAGGCCGCCCCGGGCGCGGGCGTCGGACTGGTCGCCCCCGCCTGACCTGTCGGACTCGCCGCCGCCGGAGGCGCCGTGCACGCGAGCGGCGTCTTCAAATCGGCCGAAACCACCCGCAGCCCCTGATCCGCGCAGGCCAACAACACCTGGTCGCCCCCGTGCAACAGCGCCATCGACAGCACCGGCGCGGGCAGGGCCAGACTGGTGGCTTTGGCAGGCTCGGCCAGCTGGCGCGACTTCACCGTCTTGTCGGCGGATCCAGAGAAAAGCGTTGCGCCATCGGCGGAAAAGGCGAGGGCGCTCACCGCTCCCGCGTGATCCTTGACCGCGACGGGCGGGGCGTCGGAACCGTCCTGATTCACCAGCAAAATCGATCCATCAGCGATCCCGTAGGCCGCGCGTTTCCCATCAGGCGAGACGGAGAGGGCCGCGGGATCAGCGGGCAGGGTGACGGGTGTCCCGGCTTCGGCGCCAGCACGCTGCCACACCTTCACAACGCGGTAGCCTCCCGTGGCAAGAGTGCGACCGTCGGGCGAAAAGACCACCGTCTGGACGAGATCGCGGTCGGCCGCAGGGAACTCGAGCCCCGGATCGCGCAAGCTCGTGGCGAGTGAGCCCTGGCTCAGATCGTAGAGGTGCAACTGCTGCCCGCGCGCCGCAGCGGCGTAGCGTCCATCGGCGGAAATCGCGGCGGTGTAGATCGGCTGGGGTCCTTTCAACAAGGTCCAGGAAGCTGGCGCGGCACTGGAGACGGCCTCACCTCTGGCCCCTTGGTCGATCCAAAGTTTGAGGAGGGCGAGCTGGTCGGGCTTCAGGTTCTGGGCCTTCGACTTGTTGTTCGAAGGTGGCATGGTCGGATCCTCGAGATGGGCCGAAGTGGTAAAGAGAAGGGACTCGCCCCCCCGTCCCGCAACAATTGCGGGACCGGAGTCACCACCCTGCAACATGTCCTGCGGCGACTCCAGGCTGAGCCCCGCCTTGGGCTTGCTCTCGTTGTGGCAGGCAAGACAGTTGGCCTTGAGAAACGGATACACTTCGGTCGCGAAATTGACCTCGGCATCGCGTTTCAACTCGGCGACCGGCAACCCTTCGGCACGGAGGAGAGAGGACGGGAGCAGGGAGAGACAAAGGAGAAGGGAGCACTTCATCGGGAATCTTTCTTCGGAGGTGCCTTCACTTCGACGACAACCGGCAGGGTGTAGGCGGAAAATTTCACGTCCTTTGGTGCGGCGGCGGCGGCAGCGGCCTTGCTCTTTGCCTCGGCCTCGGTCCTCGCCTTGGTGAGCGCGTCTTTCTGCTCGGGCTTCGCAGTTTTCAACGCCTCGTCGGCCTGCTTCAGCGCGACGGCCGCAGCATCGGCAATATCGCCCATGCGTCGATACGAAGTCGTGCCGACCGCCTTGATCACGAAGGTCCACGAACCGACCTCGGGAATGAAAATGTTGTTCTGCGGGGTGAATGTCAGGGTCAATTTCCCATCGTTTGTTTTCTCGTCGAGGCTCAGTGCCGGGGAGGTTCGCAGCCCTTGCAATCCATCGGCGGTGAAAACGAGCGGACCCTTCACTCCGTTTCGCGCGGTGATCTTCACGGGGATCTCGAGCTTGCCGCCCATCTCGACACTGAAGCGACCTCCATTGCCGACCTCGAGCGAGAGCGGGGCCTTCTCCGTGGCGCTGACCGAGAGCGGGATCGTCGTGGTGAGGCGCGGCCGGAGACGCTCCTTCGCCGTGTCGGCGGCGCCGTGGGCAAAACTCGCACCGCGCGCTTCGCGGACGACCTCAGCCTCGCCGATCTTCGCTTTACCGGTGATGCGGACATCGCCCTTCCATCCGATGGCATCGAAGGAGGCCTCGAACACCATCCGGATCGCATCCTCCTTCAGCGACGCGGTTACGGGAGGACAGGTCACGCCCGCAGGAAGACCGGTCGCCTCGAGCGTGATAGGACCCTCGAAGCCATCGCGCCGATGAATGAGGATGCGCACCGGTTCGCTGCCGCCCTTCCGCAAGAGCAGCGCGGCAGGGTGGGTTTCCGTCTTCTCATAGTGCGAGCGTTCCTGCACGGCATAGAGCTCAAAATCGGGCTTCGCCTCGCGGACAACGAGACGGTAAAGATGGGTCGGTCCACCGCTGTCGAACCGATTCACGACCGTCACGCGATAATCGGCGACCGCCCCCGCGGCGAGGTTGAGAGTGGTATCGCGCGAGCCGGTGAGAAGGCGTGTGCCGGTCTTCGCGGCCTCGTCGTCCCCCTCGCGCACGACCGCGAAGGCTTCCTTCCCGTCGGCGCCCTTCGTGATTTTCTCGATGACGAGATAGGGATCGATCTTGCCCGCGAGACGATCTCCCGCGACCTCGATCCAGTAGGCCGTGTTCGCCTTTGCCGAAAAGCGGAAGGCATCGCTGTCGCCATCTTGATCGAAGCGCGCCGCGACCTCGCTGGGGACCGTCAGCGGAGGGAGATCGGCGTCGTTCTTCTCGGCGACCACAGGTGCGGAGGCGATGCCGATGCGGACCACGTTCGAACCTTCGTGCGAAAACACGAATCCCGCCAGCATCGCACGGGCCGGAGCGGAGGAGTCGGGCGTCGCTCCCTCGGCCGCCTTCACCGGGATACGCACGCTCACGGTTTCGAGCGGCTGACCGTCGATCTTCAGTCCCTCTCCGGGGCTGCCGCCCGGAAGGTTGCGACCAAGGAGGGTTGCCTCGAGCACCTGCCCCTCTTGACCCGCAGGGGGGAAGACCGCGTCGATCCACGGACGTGTGCTCGCGGAGAGAAGATAGGCGTATTCGGCTCCACCATTGTAGAGAAAATCGTGAACCCCGACGAGGTAGTCGCCGTCGGCGGGGGCAGTGAAATCGATCAAGGGATCACGTCCGATCTCATCACGGCTGCGTCCGAGTTCAATGCCTTGGGCATCGCTCAGGGTGAGGGTGGCATCAGCGCGCGAGTCGATTCGCTCGGCACGGCAATGGACGAGGATACGCTGCCCTTTCTTCAGGGAGATCTTCCAACGGTCGATCTGGTTCGCATCGGTGGTGCCATGGGCGACGGCCTCGAGCGGCAGGGCCGGGGCCTTCGCCGGATCGTGGTGAACCGCACCCGCGTCGGCGAGGACGGCGACGTCCTTTGGAGCGATGTTGAGAAAGCGCGAGGTGGAGCGTCCGAAATACCCATCGGCACGCACCTCGACGGGTCCCTCGACCGTTTCCGCCGGAACGGTGACTTTGAACTGCTTCGTCCCGGCGACGAGCTCGGCCTTGAGCGACGGATCGGAAAAGGCGAGGTCCGTGAGTTCCTCGAGATTCAGTCCCCCGACGGTGACGACGGTGGTTTCGCCGGCACGGACCACAGGAGGACTCAGCGTCTGCAATTCGGCCGAGGGCAGCTGCGCCCTCGCCACCGCGGGAAGAAGAAGGGCGGCGAAAAGCAAACGAAAGGGCGGGCGGCTCATCCTCACAAAACAAGAAAATCAAGGGGCGTTACGGGTCGCCTCAGTGGTTGAAGAGGAATTCCTTCGTGTTGACGAGGGCCCAGAGGATGTCCTCGAAGGCCTCACGCTCAGCCTTGGCGAGAGCGGCGGGATCGCCACCAGCAGCGGTCCGTTTTTTGGCGAGGTGGGCTCCCGCGGCCTCGAGTTCGGCGGGACGAGGCTCGCGGGCGAGAGCGTGGAGGTAGAGTTCTCCGAGGCGTTCGGGATCGGGCCGGTCCTTCGCCGCGGCGAGGGCGGCGGCACGTCCTGCATCCCCGCCGAGCTTGCCCTGGATCGTCTCGGAATTAATGAGGTGGAGGCTCTGGGCGAGGTTCGCGTCGGCAACGCGCTCGCATTCGCAGGCACTGTCCATCTCGGGACGGCCGAAGACGGAGAGGAAGAAGGAATCCTCGTTGAACTTGTCGTCGGGGAGGAAGACGGCGCGGACTCCGGCGGGCTGGTTCTTGAAGGTGTCGCCCGCCTTCGAAACGAAGTTGATC
>NEUQ01000050.1 GCA_002288445.1 Verrucomicrobiia bacterium Tous-C2TDCM
CGACATCGCCAGCCAGTTTCAGCCCCTCTGCTTTGGTCCGGGCCACGTGTCGGAAAAAGGGGTCCGCATCGGGCAGGCTTTCAGCCGCGACGCATGATCGAGTTTCGCGGAAAACTCATTCTGCTAGACATCGAGGGCACCGTGTCACCGATGGCTTTTGTGCACGAAGTGATGTTCCCCTACGCTCGCGAGCGGGCCTATGCGTGGCTTGAGGCCCACTGGGGACACGCGGCCATTTCCCGGCTGGCCCAAGATACCGGAGCGAACTCCTTCGCCAACGCCCCGGAGGCCGGGGCCGCGTTGCTCCGCCTCATGGATGCCGATGCCAAGGTCGCGGGCCTGAAACAAATCCAAGGCCTCATCTGGGAGGAGGGCTTCCATAGCGGCGACCTTCGCAGCCCCCTCTTCGATGAGGTGTCGCCCACGCTGAGGCGTTGGAGAGAACAAGGCCTCGAAATCCGCATCTATTCTTCGGGCAGCATCCACGCGCAGAGGCTGTTTTTTTCCAACACCGTGGAGGGCGACCTCACACCGCTTTTCTCCGGCTACTACGACACCACCACGGGCTCCAAGAAAGAAGCCGCAAGCTACCACGCGATCGCCGCGGATTGCGGTCTCGCCCCGGAGGAAATCTTCTTCATCAGCGACCTGACGGACGAACTGGACGCCGCCCGGAATGCGGGCATGCTCACGGGCTTGGCCCTGCGGCCCGGCAACCAGCCCCAGACCCCGTCTCACCACCCTAAGATCACCACTTTTGGCGACATCACCTTTCCATGAAAATCCAAGGCCAGCCCCATCGCGCCATCGAAGCCGATCATTCCCGGCGTGTCGCGCGCATCCTGGATCAGACCTTCCTCCCGCACCGGGTCGAATGGCGTGATCTCGAGACCGTGGAAGGCGCGGCGGAGGCGATTAAAGTCATGCGCGTGCGGGGCGCACCGCTCATCGGAGCCACCGCCGCCTTTGGCCTGTTTTTTGCGCTGCGGGAAGACGCCTCGGACACCGCGCTGCAGCGCGCCTACACCATGCTGCACGCCACCCGACCGACGGCAGTGAATCTCCGCTGGGCCCTCGACCGCGTGAAACGGGCTGTAGAGCCCCTAGGAGTCGGACACAGGGCGGAAGCGGCTTGGGGAGAGGCTCTCGCGATCTGCGAAGAGGATGTCCGAACCAACCACGCCATTGGAAAAAACGCCTTGGAGCTGTTCCGGGCCGCTCAGTCGAAAAAGGGCGATACGTCGACGCCATTGAACGTGATGACCCACTGCAACGCCGGCTGGATCGCCTGCGTGGACTGGGGCACCGCCATCTCACCGATCTATCAGGCGCACGATGCCGGGATGAACGTTCACGTGTGGGTCAGCGAGACGCGACCTCGTGGCCAAGGCGCCTCGCTCACCGCGTGGGAATTACGGGAGCACGGCGTGCCGCACACGCTTATCGTCGACAATAACGCGGGCCATTTGCTGCAGCGCGGCTTGGTCGATCTGGTCATCGTCGGCGCCGACCGAGTCACCGCCCAAGGCGACGTCGCCAACAAAATTGGCACCTACCTCAAGGCGCTGGCCGCCAAAGCTCATCAAGTGCCGTTTTATGTGGCACTGCCGGTAAGCACGATCGACTGGAACATCACCGACGGTCTTCGCGACATCCCCATCGAACAACGAAGCGCCCGCGAGGTCACCCACATGCCGGGAATCGTCAGCGACGGCCGCCTCGATGAGGTCCTCATCACCCCCCCGGATACAGCGGCGAGAAACGACGGATTCGATGTCACCCCGGCTGGTCTCGTGACCGCGCTCGTCACCGAACACGGAATCTTCGCAGCAAACGCGCCGTCGCTGGCCGAACTGCGGCCGTAAACCGACCGGAGGCGATCAGCAGGCCGGGCATCACTTTTCGGTGATGATTAGATTTCTTCGGAAGGATCTCTCCGAAGCCAAGCGATACCCACGGTCCGCCAATCTGCGAGTGACGGGGGCCGTCAGGGGATCACGAATCGGAGGTTTCCGAGCGGGGTTCGACCTTCGGCTCCCCGGCAGATTCCAAAGAAGTCACCTCAAGGCCCTTGAGAATTCCGACGAAAGGACGACCGTCCTGAAGACACTCTAAGTCGAGGGCAATCTGGGTCTTCAAATGACGGCAGGCGGGGGCGAATGAAGACTGGATGGATTCAACGGCGGTGAGCCATTCTCGATGTTCTGGAGGAAGCGTTGAAGATCAAATTTCATCAGGGATGACAGCGGATATGGTTTCAGAGTCGGCAAGTTTAACATTTGGTCAAATAAAATTCTCACCTTTTAGGGTTGGTTTTGGATCTTTCCCGGACGGAGGTGGCCCCGGCGTCGGCCGCCTTGGCGACTTGCGCAAGGCTCTTCGTGACGGAGTCGTCACCTCTCCCAGCCCTGATCTCATGCGGAAACGCGGCGGGCGATCAAGGGGAAACCGATCCTCATCCGACATCGGTTCCTTCGCCGCTGCCGGGTCCGCCGCGGACCAACGGGAACGCCGCCATCCGGTAAATCGCCACCCAATCCTTGCGCAACGGCACAAGTCGGTTAGCGTATAAACTCGATGAAGACCGAACGAGTAGCAAATCTCCTGAACGATTGGCTTTCCAACTCCCGTTACCAGCAAACGGCGCTGGCTCGGAAGTCGGGGCTTAGTCAGTTGAGCTTTCTCCGAAACGGACTTCGAGGCATGACCCGCGATGCCCTCGAGGGGCTGCTCCCAGCCCTCCGGGAGGAGGACAGGCCCATCCTCCTCAAACAGTGGATCCTCGATGTGCTGCCCGATTCTTACCGGGACCGGGTCACCTTCAAAATCGACGAGGGAAAAGCAAAGTCCAACGAACCCGTCAGCGGCTTCACCAGTCTCGAGGACGCGTTCTCGATCCTGCGTCTCCATGCCCCCAAAAATCGGGAACTCACCCGCGTGCTCGTGAACTTGGCCACGCTCCTGCTCGAAAGTCGGCGCCGGAAATAGTGCCGGCTGCGCCACCGGGCCACGCCCCGGATATGGGCCTCGCGCGCCGGATTTGCCGCCGAGGACGGCTCTCACGGGAGCGGCACTGCGGGGACTTTCCCCCAGGCGGAAACGATCATACATTCAGGAAGCCTACCAGATGGGGTAGGACAACCGCAGGGGTAGACTCGGCGTTTTTAAAAAAATCCCGCACCATGAGCCAATCCACGGAACACGGCCTCCTCGCGGCCCCGGCGTCCCTCTCCCTTCGGTCGCGTCGTCTCCTCCCGCCGTTGGGCCATCGCAGACGCCAGAAAACGTGACGTCGGCCTAGGCCCATTTATTAAGTTGTCTTAAATAATTTGGCGCGTTATCCTGAGGGGCATTCACCGTCCCCCTCCGCCATGGCCGATTTCCTTTACGCCGACGAATTCCGACTCGGACAAAATTCAACCCGGCGTTTTTTCGAATTCTTCCTGAAGGGCTACATCCACAAGCACAACAACCTCATGGGAGTGATCCAGGGGTTTTCGAGCTTGATCCTATTCGACGACTCGATCAATGAGGAGGTCCGCGAGAGTGCCGAGCAGATGCAAAGCTCGGCGAAGGCGGCGACGGAGCTGAACCGCGAGATCCTCGGAGCCACGGGCTGCGCCCGCTGCGAAAGCGCTCCCATGCGAATCTCCGACTCACTGCCCTTTTGGAAGGGAAAGACCGGAGACATCTGCGGGCCTCAGGGGATTGTTGCTGAGTGGAAGGTGCGGGAACCTCTGCCCGCGGTCCTCGCTGACTCGACCCGCCTCGGGGAAGTATTTTTCCACCTGATGCGCAACGCGGCCGAGGCGGCCGCCGGTGTTCCTGGCAGCACGATCGCGGTGGATCTTTTCCCTCCGGGCGAAGCGAGCCAAGGCGGCACGGTGGATCTCTTCATCCGAAACCGCTGCACGCCGATCGAGGAAGAGACGCTGCGCCGCTTTTTTCTTCCATTCGAGTCGTCAAAAGGATCGGAGCATTTCGGAATCGGCCTCACGGCGGCATCGATCCTCGCTGGCGACATGAACATCCGCCTCGGGCTTCGCTGCGCCGACGGGACGATGACGGCGTGGCTCGCGATTCCCGTGGCGGCCTGAAAGGTGGCAGTCAAAGCCGGTATTTTTTCACCTTCTCCCGAAGGGTGAGGCGGGAGAGGCCGAGCCACTCGGACGCCCTCGAGAGGTTGCCACCGCTTCGGGCCATCGCTTCGCTGACAAGGATGGACTCGAGCTTCTCGATGGCGAGCCGGTGCGCCTGACCGCCCCCGGCGGCGGCTTCAACGAGGAGCCGGGCGATCCACTGACGGAGGGCATCAGTCTCGCGGGACGGATCCTCACCACCGTCCGTCTCCTCGAGAAGTTCCTCGACGAGAACTCGGTCGATCGGGTAACCGCGGCTGCGGAGAAGAGCCTTGCGCACGAGGTTCTGGAGCTGACGCACGTTGCCGGGCAGCCGGGCCGATTCGAGACGGGAAAGGGCCGCGCGCGACATCGAAACGGGCGCAAGCCCAAGTTCGCGGCTGAGGCGCTTGAGGAAGAAGTGCGTGAGCAGGGGGACGTCGCCAGTGCGGTCGCGCAACGGAGGCAGCTTGATCGTCGCGACGTTGAGCCGGTAGAAGAGATCCTCGCGGAAAAGACCGTCGCCAATCATCCTTTCGAGCGGGCGGTGGGTCGCCGCGATGATGCGGGCATCGACGGTGATCTCTTCGTTGCCCCCGACGCGATGAAAGCGTTTTTCCTGCAGAACCCGGAGCAGTTTGGCTTGAAGCGCGAAATTGAGGTCGCCGATCTCGTCTAGGAAGAGGGTGGCGTTGTTCGCCTGTTCGAATTTCCCGATCCTCATGGCGGTGGCACCGGTGAAGGAGCCCTTCTCGTGTCCGAAGAGTTCCGATTCGAGGAGGTTTTCCGGGATGGCGGCACAGTTCACGGTGATGAAGGGCCGGTGCGCCCGATGGCCGTGCTGGTAGAGGGCACGGGCGACGAGTTCCTTGCCGCTACCGGTCTCGCCACGGATCAAGACGGTCACCGGCGTCGGAGAGAGGCGTCCGAGGGCCTTGTAGACATCGATCATGGCCCGGCTATTGCCGACGAGAGTATCGGTCTCCTCGGCGTGTTCATTGCGCGGGTCGATCGCAACCGTCTCGGAGCCCTTGCGAGAGCAATCAATCGCCTCGCGGACGACGCGGCAGATCTCCCCCGGGAAGAGCGGTTTGGCAAGAAAATCAAAAGCGCCGGCCTTGACTGCCTCGATCGCGGAGCGGCTCCCCGTCGCGCTCGAAACCCCAATCACCGGAAGGAGCGGTCGGCTGCGATGAAGGGTCTTGAGCCAATCAAATCCCGCGAAGAATTCCCCCGAGAGATCGCAGATGACGGCATCAAAACTACGCTGCCCAAGCTCCGCCTCGGCGGCCTCGGCGTCTAGAACCGGAAAGAGGCGCACGTCGGAGGCCTCGAAGGCATCGCGGGTGACGCGGACCGTTTCTGGGTCGGCATCGACGACGAGCACGCTGGAAACATGGGAGAGCGCCATCTGCGGAGACCGGTCGGAAACTTTCCGACCACTGGTAAGAAATTTACCACAAGCCGGTTGGAAAGCCCAACGAAACCAGCTCAAATCCTCCTCGAAACGCTCGCAGAGAGTGAATTACGGATTTTGGCACGCAAGATGCTAGGTTGGAAGTCCTAGTCCCAATCAACCATCTGACGAGAAATACCAATGAAAAAAATCGAAGCCATCATCAAGCCCTTCAAACTCGAAGAAGTCAAGGAAGCCCTCACCGAAGCCGGCGTCCACGGCATGACCGTCAGCGAAGTGAAGGGATTCGGTCGCCAGAAAGGCCACACCGAAATCTACCGCGGATCTGAATACACGGTAGACTTCCTCCCCAAGGTCAAACTCGAGATCGTCGTTGAGGACGGAGACGCCGCCAAAATCGTCGACACGATCGTGAAAGCCGCCTCCACCAACAAGATCGGCGACGGCAAGGTGTTCGTCTCCTCGATCGAGGATGCCGTTCGCATCCGCACCGGCGAGCGCGGCGACGACGCCATCGCTGTCTCAGCCGAGTGAAAACCCTCCCGGGTGATTCCGCCTTTGCTCGAGCCCGGTCCCGTGATGCGGTGCCGGGCTTTTTCTTGGTTCAGCCGATGACGTCGCGCTTCAGGTAGGGCACGAGGGCTTCGGGCACCCTCACGGTCCCGTCCTCCTGCTGGTAGGTCTCCAGCAGAGACACGTAAAGTCGGGGTAGGGCCGTGCCCGATCCGTTGAGGGTGTGGCAGAATCGGTTGTTGCCATCGGCATCCTTGAAACGCAGGCGCATACGGCGGGCTTGGTAATCGACGAAATTCGAACAGCTCGAAACCTCAAGGTAGGCGCCGTGGCCGGGCGCCCAGACTTCGATGTCGTAGGTCTTCGAAGAGCTGAAGCCGAGGTCGCCCGTGCAGAGCTCGATGGTGCGGTAGTGAAGTCCGAGGCGCTGGAGGACGGCTTCGGCCTCGGCGGTGAGGGTCTCGAGCTGGGCGAAGGAATGGTCGGGGTGGACGATATTGACGAGCTCGACCTTATCGAACTGGTGCATGCGGATGAGGCCGCGGCTCTCGCGCCCCGCCGAACCCGCCTCGCGACGGAAGCAGGGCGTGTAGGCGGCAACCTTCACCGGCAGATCCGATTCCTTGAGGATCATTTCACGGTAAAGGTTCGTCACCGGCACCTCGGCGGTGGGGGCGAGGAAAAAGGCGTTTTCCTCGAGGCCATACATGTCGTCCTCGAATTTCGGGAGCTGGCCCGTGCCGAACATGCAATCGCGGTTGATGATGTGGGGCGGAGCGACCTCGTCGTAGCCGTGGAATTCGGTGTGGAGATCGAGAAGGAACTGAATGAGGGCGCGCTCGAGCTTCGCTCCAACTCCGGTGAAGACGACAAATCCGCCGCTACTGATTTTCGTGCCGGCTTCAAAGTCGAACAAACCGAGCCTCGTGCCGATCTCGACGTGATCCCTCGGCGCGAAGGTGAATTCCGGCTTCTGCCCCCAATCCCGCACGATGGGGTTGGCAGTCTCGTCGCTCCCGACGGGACAGCCAGGGTGGGGGAGATTGGGGATCTGGAGGAGCGTCTGGGACTGGCCGGCTTCGGCCGCGTCGGCCTCTTCTCCGATCGTCTTGATCCGCTCGCCAATACCCCGGACCGTGGCCTCGAGTTCGCTCGAGTCCTTCCCCTCTTTCTTCATCGCACCGATGTCCTTGGAAAGGCGGTTGCGCTCGCCTTGCAAGGTCTGCTTCTCGGTTTCCCCGGCGCGGCGGCGCTCGTCGCAGGCGAGGACCTCATCGACCAGACGCCACGATTCACCTCCGCGAGTCTGGAGGCGGGCTTGGATTCCTTCGGGGTTTTCGCGGAGTTGTCGAATATCGAGCATGGCGCGCTGACTTTAACCCAGCACGGGAACCCGTCAACGTGACAGGCGGGGCGGACCGCGATGCTCAGACTTCCGCCACCATCGCCGGAGCCTCGATCCAGCGCCCGTGTTCCTTGATGAGGTCAACAAGGCGCTCGACGGCCTCGCCCTCGGGAATGTTGAACTTCACGGGCTCTTTGCCGATGTAGAGATTGATCTTTCCGGGCGCGCCCCCGACGTAACCGAAATCGGCATCGGCCATCTCGCCGGGGCCGTTCACGATGCAGCCCATCACCGCGATGCGCACGCCCTTGAGGTGGCCGGTCGCTTCGCGGATCTTCTGAGTGGTCGACTGCAGGTTGAAGAGCGTCCGCCCACAGCTCGGGCAGGCGACGTAGTCGGTCTTGAAAATGCGCGTGCCGGCGGCCTGGAGGATGTTGTAGCTCATCCGCAGGGATTGGCCGGGGGCCTCCTCGCCCTGCACGATCACCGCATCGCCGATCCCATCGCAAAGGAGCGAACCGAGGTTCATCGCAGCCGTCAGGAGGGTCGGAAGGAACTCCGCACCCGCCTCGCTCGCAGGAGAGAGGGTGTCCTTCAACAAGATGGGATGCCGTGGGTCGACCCTCGCAGCGAGGAGACGGAAGGCGGGAATGAGGGGCAGGTCCAGGCCATCGGCAACGGTGACCAGTCGCGTCGCTTCCGACGCATTGAGCGAAGCGATCGCGGCTGCGTCCCGTGGGTCGAGGGCGAGGACACCGGCCGATTCGATCACAATCTCGGGTTGGTAGTCGCCCAGCTTTTCGAGTTTATGGGCGAGGGCATCCCACTTTCGCTGACTCGTGAAGACACGCACGGTTTCGTCTCCGCCGAGGGCGATGCCCTGGATTTCCATTCTTGCCGAGCCGCGGCGCCGGTATTCAAAGGGATGCCAGGGCACCTCGTCCCAGGAAAGGTCGGCAATCGTTCCGGGGTGTTTCGCGCGGAGCGAAGTGACGAGGTCGACGAGGGCACGGGCCACGGGGATCTCATGGACAGCGTCCTCGGTAAGGCTGACACGGATGGTGTCACCGATGCCGTCACTGAGCAGCGAACCGATCCCGATGGCGCTCTTGATGCGGCCGTCCTCGCCGTCGCCGGCTTCGGTCACGCCGAGGTGGATGGGGTAATTCCAATCGTCGCCAAGCTCGGCAAGATGGGCGACAAGGAGGCGGTAGGCCTCGATCATCACCTTGGGATTGCTCGCCTTCATGGAAAACACGAAATCGTGGTAGCCGCGGTCGCGGGCGATGCGGGCGAACTCGAGCGCACTCTCGACCATGCCGAGGGGCGTGTCGCCGAAGCGGTTCATGATGCGATCGCTGAGGGATCCGTGGTTCGTGCCAATCCGCATCGCAGCCCCTCGGGCCTTCGCCTCTTCGACAAGCGGACCGAACTCTTCCTCGATGCGGCCGAGCTCCTCGGCGTATTGTTCGTCGGTATATTCGCGAACCTGGAATTTCTTCTTGTCGGCGTAGTTGCCGGGATTGACCCGGACTTTTTCGACCCACTTGACCGCTTCCATCGCGGCGTCGGGTTTGAAATGGATGTCAGCGACGATGGGGACATCGCTCCCCTGAGCGCGGACGCCCGCGACGATGTGTTCGAGATTGGCCGCGATCTGGCGGGTCTGGGCGGTGACTCTGACGATCTCGCAACCGGCCGCGACGAGATCCATCGTTTCCTTGATGCAATCGGCCGCCTCGCGCGTGTCGCTCGTCAGCATGGACTGGACGCGCACGGGATGGGCACCGCCGAGCGGCACCGGTCCGATCGCGACGGGGCGCGCGGCGCGGCGCGCCAGACTGAGGGGGGAAGGCGAGTAGCGCCGGGTCATGAAGGCTTGTTCTCGAGCGGAAGGAATTGTTCGGTCGGCGCCTTCATCTCTTCCCCACTGGGCACACGGTCGCCGACATCCTTCAGGGTGACGAAGGCCATGAATCCGAGGAGCAGGAGAACGAAGGCCGTCTGCACGATCTCGAGGAATTTGAAGGGAATGGCCCGGCGGCTCACCCATTCGACCGAGGCCATCACGATGTGTCCGCCGTCGAGGACGGGGAAGGGCAGCAGGTTGAGTATGGCGAGATTCACATTAAGGAGCACGCTGAACCAAAGGGCGAGTCGCCAGCCTTCGCTGTGCTGGAAGAGGTCATAGTAGAGCCCCATGATGCCGACCGGACCACTGAGGTGCCCCGCCTTTACATCGGACTTCGGCGTGAAGACCGCCTGGAGGGTTTTGACGATGGAAGTGAAGCTGTTCACGACCTGCGTCACGGGATTCTCCCGGACGAGGGTGCGGATGCCTTCCTGATCCCAGATCACGCCGATACGGGGCTTGGTGCCATCCACCTCGGGGACTCGGGGCGTCACCTTGGTCTCCACGAGATTGCCTTTGCGCTCGTAGGAAAGCATCACCTCCTTGTTGGCTTCCCAGGGAAACGTCGCGACCTGCTCGGGCGAGCCCACCTCGGTGCCGTTGATCTGGCGAATGACGTCCCCAGTGTGCAGCCCCGCAGCCTCGGCCGGACTGTTGGGCAACACCTTACCGACCACAGGAGAGACGTGGGGCGTGATCCCGATAGTGCGCAGGGCGGGACGACGCGTCAGGTAGGCCCATGTCTGTCGTAGCCAACCGCCCTCCACTTTTTCCTGCTCGGCCTCGGCCGGCCGCTCGACGACGACGGACATCTGACCCGCCCCGGGACGAACGAAGTCGACCTCGATGTTTTGGTTCGGGCTTGAGATGATGGTCCACATGATCGACTTGTCCATGCCTTGGAAGCGCACGACTTTCTGCCCGTCGACGTAGGTGATCTGATCGCCGGATTTGAGTCCGGCTTTTTCTGCGGCGGATCCCTCCATGACCGAACCAATCGTGGTCGTGCCGACGGCTTCCGTCACCGGTTTCTTCACGACCCACACGACGATCGCAAAGACCACGGCGAGGAGGAAGCTGAAAAGCGGTCCGGCAAAGGCGACGATGATCTTGTCGAGCGGAGTGATCGGAGGGAGCTGCTTGGCGGGAGCTTCCCCCTCGACTTTTCCCTCGATGCTCTCCATCGGCGCCATTTGCGGCAACGAGACGAAACCGCCCGCAGGAATCGAGCCGAGACCGTATTGCACTCCATTGTAGGTCCTCTTCCAGATCGGCTTGCCGAACCAGATCTGAAAGCGGTCGATGTATAGTCCGCGCCAGCGCCCGGCAAGGAAGTGACCCCACTCGTGCACGACGATCATGATGTTGAACATCATCACGACGAGAAATAAGACGCCGATGAAACGAAGGATCGAGAGGAGGACTTCCATAGGGGGGCGGAATGAGAACAACAGGGGCCCCAGAGCGGAGCGGACGAATATACCATCGCGATGGACCGAGGGCAAAGCGCAGAAAATACGAACTTTATACGGAAACCCGCTTGCGTTTGGACGAATCGCGGATCAAAAACGCCTCGTGCGAGCCGTCCTCCAGCGCGTCAGTGAAGCCTCCGTATCCGTCGGCGACCGGATCACCGGCGAAACCGGACCCGGTTTTCTCATCCTCCTTGGCGTCGAGGAAGGCGACACGGCCGCCGATCTCACGTGGCTCGTCGGGAAAATCCTGCCGATGCGCGTTTTCGAGGACAAGGCCGGGAAAATGAACCGTTCGATCCTCGACACGGGCGGAGGGGCTCTCGTCGTGAGCCAGTTCACCCTCCACGCAAGGACGAAAAAGGGCACGCGGCCGAGCTTCGACCGGGCCGCCCGACCCGAGGTGGCGATTCCGCTGTATGAGCAGTTCATCACCGAACTTTCCAACGGCCTTGGGAAACCAGTCGCGACCGGCGAATTCGGGGCGATGATGAGCGTGGCGCTGGTGAACGACGGACCGGTCACGATCCTGCTCGATTCCCGAGTAAGGGAATGATCCGCTCGACCCGGCCGCGCGTGTTGCGTCATTCGAATCGGACCGCGGGGTGATTTTCCCGACATCAGTCGTTGCGACATCGTCCGAGACGCCAAGCAGCGCAGGCGCGCAGATCGGCCCGCTGGCGCCTGCGGAGCGATCCCGCCTTTGACCGCGACCCCGCCTTGACGCATCTTGAAGGATGTCGTTTCGCCGCCTCGCGCTCCTGCTCGTGAGCCTGATCTCTTTCGAAGGCACCCGCGCCTCCGCCCAACTCTCGAAGGATTCGATCGAGGCCGCACATGCCTACTCGGCGAAGCGGGGGGGGATCGGTCTCATCGTTAACGAGGGCGGACAGATCCACTTCGAGCGTTACGCCAAAGGGCACTCCGCCGCCGAGCCCATTCACCTCTACTCGGGCACGAAGTCTTTCTTCGGCGCTCTCGCCGTGATCGCGGAGCGAGATGGCCTCCTCTCGCTCGATGAGAAAGCCGCCGAGACCCTCCCGGAATGGCGCGACGATCCCCGGAAATCCACCATCACGATCCGCGAGTTGCTCGATTTCACGTCAGGACTCGAGACCGGTTTTGACGAAATCTACGGCCGCTCCACCGCCGACAAGCTGACCCTCGCGCTCGGACTCGAGGCCAAGAACGATCCCGGCGACTCCTTCATCTACGGGCCAAGCCACCTCCAGGTCTTCTGCGAGGTGATGCGCCGAAAGCTGAAGCGGAAGGATCTCACCTACGAGGCCTATCTGAACCGCAAACTCATCCAGCCCCTTGGAATCGGCATCTCGCAATGGCGCGCCGACGCGCATGGCAACGTCATCCCCTCGGCCGGAATGTATCTCACCGGGCGTCATTGGATGACCTTCGGAGAGATGGTCTGCGAAGGTGGCAAGTGGAATGGAAAACAACTCATACCCTCCGACGATCTAATGAATTGCTTCAAATCGACGCCGATCAATCCCGCGTTCGGACTCTGTTTTTGGCTGAATTCTTACTGCACCCGTCCCGACGCACGCGAATTGGACGTCGAGGAGACCCTCGAAATCGAGCCCCTTCCGGAGGACTGGGGCCGCGCCTGTCTGAGCAAACAGGCACCGCCGGATCTCGTCTGCTCGCTCGGCTCGAACTTCCAGCGGCTCTACATTGTGCCCTCGATGAGTCTCGTCGTCGTGCACCAAGGCAAAAAGGGTGCCCGCGGCTTCCGCGATGCGGAGTTTCTCGGCATTCTCTTCAAGGACGCGATACGAACCGATCCCGCCCGCGCGGCGGAAGTCTCCGACGACAAGATGAAGCGCCTGTTTCCCAAAGGATTCGGAGGATTCTGGAAAAAAGACGAGGAACCGGGGCGGCAGTGACGGGCTACCCTCTTTTCGATTTCTCCCCCTCGAACCTCCTCAGGAGTTCGCCCCATCGCCCGCCATTCTTTTGGAGCCGCAGTTCTGGCGCGAACGCGCGCCCATTGATGGCGCGATTCAGCGCGTGGGACTTCTTGGGAACGGCCGTAGACTCGTAGTGGGGTCCTCCCCGGAACTTTCCCCATGGCTTGTTTTTACCGCGTCTCACTCGCCCTCGCCCTGTCGGCGGCGTTTTCCCTTCGGGTCCCCCTCTTGGCGGCCGAGGAAGCGCCGGCGAAGCCGCTCAGTTTCGTCAATGACATCGTTCCCATCCTAACCAAAGCCGACTGCAACACCGGCGGCTGCCATGCCAAGGCGATCACGGGACAAAGGGGCTTCCGCCTTTCCCTGCTCGGCTTCGAGCCCGAGGAAGACTACGAGCACATCGTGAAGGAGGGCCGCGGCCGCCGCGTCTTCCCCCCAGCGCCGGAACAGAGCCTGCTCCTCCTGAAAGCGGCGAACATCGTCCCCCACGGTGGCGGCAAAAAGCTCGATCCCGGTGACCCGGGCTACCAGACCCTCGTCCGCTGGATCAGCGAGGGCATGCCATTTCGCGACGAAAAAGATCCCACCCTCACCGGAATCGAGGTCGAGCCGGCCCGCATCACGATGAAGGTCAAGACCTCGCAGCAGCTCAAGGTCACGGCCCGCTACAGCGACGGCAGCACCCGCGATGTCACCGGCATGGCTCTTTTCGAGGCGAACGACCGCAGCATGGCCGAGGCCGACCACCACGGGCTCGTGAAAACACTCGATCTGCCGGGAAACGTTGCGGTGATGGTGCGCTACTCCGGCAAGGTCGCGGTCACTGGCATCTCCATCCCGCTCGGTGCGCCGGTCGAGGCGGTGCCGCCTTCGAGGAATTTCATCGACGACCTCGTCTTTGCGAACTTGAAGGGGATCGGCATCCCGCCTTCGCCGGTGACAGATGACGCGACTTTCCTGCGCCGCGTCTCCCTCGACATCGCCGGACGGCTCCCCACGATCGACGAGACGAAGGCCTTCCTCGCCAACACCGCTACGGACAAACGCGACCAAGCCATCGACGCCCTCCTCGCCACGCCCGACTATGCCGACTACTTTGCCAACAAGTGGACCGCACTGCTGAAGAATAAACGTGAGGACGCGGCCGACATCACCGCGAACTTCGCCTTCCACGCCTGGATGCGCGACAGCCTCCTCGCCAACACCCCCTACGACGAGATCGTCCGCCAGGTCCTCGGAGCGACCGGCACGATCGTTTCGAATCCTCCGGTCGCCTGGTACAAACGCGTCAAGGAACCGAACGCCCAGCTCGAGGACGTCGCCCAGCTCTTCCTCGGCGTGCGGATGAACTGTGCGCAGTGCCACCACCATCCCTTCGAACGCTGGAGCCAGGGCGACTACCACGCGATGGCCGCCTTCTTTACCCAGGTCGGCCGCAAGCCCACCGCCATCGCCGGAGAGGACCTCATTTTCCACAAGCGCGGCATCGCTCAATACGACAACAAGAAAACCGGGTCGAAGGTGAAGCCCGCCGGCCTCGGCCAGACCCCGCCGGAGATCGCGCCCGATGACGACCCGCGCCTCGTCCTCGCCAACTGGATGGGAGAAAAGGAGAATCCCTTCTTCGCGAAGGCGCTCGTGAACCGTTATTGGAAGCACTTCTTCAAACGCGGCCTCGTCGAGCCCGAGGATGACCTCCGCGACACCAATCCGGCGACGAATCCCGAGTTGCTCGACGCGCTCGCGAAGCATTTCATCGAGAGCGGTTTCGACCTGAAGCAAGTGGTGCGCACGATCACCCGCAGCCACGCTTACCAGCTCAGCGAAATGCCGAACGAGCACAACGCGATCGACCGTCAGAATTTCTCGCACTTCTATCCGAAGCGTCTCCCCGCCGAGGTCCTCCTCGATGCGATCGACGGGCTTACCGGGGCGAAAACCGACTTCGCTGATCTGCCGCCCGGCACCCGCGCCATCGCCCTGCCGGACAACAGCTACAACCGCGCCGCGCCCTTCCTGAAGGTCTTTGGCCGTCCCGAGGGCGCCAGCGTCTGCGAATGCGAGCGCGTCCAATCCTCGAGCCTCGCCCAGAGCCTTCACCTCATGAACTCCGCCGAGGTGAAGGCGAAACTCGCCGCCGCGGGCGGTCGTGCCGAAAAACTCTCCAAACCCGAGGTGCCCGTCACCGAGGGTATCCGCGACATCTACCTCACCGCCTTCAACCGCGAGCCGAGCGGTGAGGAACTGAGCATCGCCGAAGACTTTCTCGTGAAACCGCGCACCGATGCGCAGGACAAACCGATCGATCCCGCCCGCGCCAAACGCATGGCCTACGAGGACCTGCTCTGGGCGATCATGAACACCAAGGAATTCCTCTACAACCACTGAGACCATGCGACGCGTTCCGTTTTTTGCCTTTTTGTCAGGCTTCCTCCTCGCCGTCCCGGCGATGGCCCAGCTCGTCGTCCTCCCCGCACCGCGCCTCCTCACGACCCTGCCGATGGGCGGCAAGGCCGGCAGCAGCGTCGAGGTGACGATCACCGGGGAAAACCTCGAGGAGGTCACCGCGCTCCAGTTTTCCAACACGAAAATCTCCGCCAAACCCGTCACTGGACCCGACGGCAAGCCGGTGGAGAACCAGTTCCTCGTTACCATCGCCCCAGACGCGCCCGTCGGTGTGCACGAAGCCCGCGTCCTCTCGCGGCTCGGCATTTCATCGGCCCGCGCCTTTTCCGTGAGCAACGTCGACGAGGTCACCCGCACTGTGGCGAACAACAGCGTCGAAACGGCGATGAAGCTGCCGCTCAACACCATCTGCAACGCCACGATGACAAAGCGGGCCGTCGATTTCTACGCCTTCGAGGGCAAAAAGGGCCAGCGCGTCGCGGTCGACTGCGCCGCCACCGGAATCGATTCGCGACTGACGCCGGTGGTCATCATGGCGAATGCCAAAGGCGCCGATCTCCTCGTGAACCGCACCGGCGGGATCATCGATTTCACCCCGCCCGCCGACGGCACCTACCTGATCAAGGTGAACGACCTCACCTACCAGGGCGGCGAGCGCCATTTCTACCGTCTCGCCTTGCGCGAGGTGAAGGGTGACGGCCCCGCTCCGCAGCAACCCTCGACCTCGCGCGTCAGCGCCGTCTCTTGGCCGCCGCAGGGACTCGCCGCGAACGCTCCGGCCAACGAAGTCGAGCCGAATGACAAGGCGAGGGACGCGAAGAAGGTCACCCTCCCGCTCGACGTCGCTGGCAGCTTCTTCCCCGCCGCCGATGTCGACAGCTACGAGTTCGAGGCCAAGAAGGGCGATGTCTGGTGGGTCGAGGTCGCCTCGGAGCGGATCGGGCGCCCCACCGATCCCTTCGTTCTCGTGCAGCACGTCGCTAAAAACGGCGAGGTCGAGACTCTCACCGACGTGGCCGAGCTTTATGACATTGTGAGTCCCGTGAAAGTCTCGAGCAACGGCTACTCCTACGACGGGCCGCCCTACGACGTCGGTTCGCCCGATGTCCTCGGCAAGGTCGAGATCAAGCAGGACGGCCTCCACCGCCTCTCCTTGCGCGACCTCTTTGGCGGCACCCGCAACGACCCGCAAAATGCC
>NEUQ01000051.1 GCA_002288445.1 Verrucomicrobiia bacterium Tous-C2TDCM
TTGCCGCAGGGGCTCGAGGCGGGTGCGATCCTCCTCGGTGAGATCGGTGCGGAGATGGGGGATGTTCGTCCCGTTCTTCGCGTGGGTCTTCTCCTCGAGGAAGTTGCCCTCATCCTGAAATCGGTAGGTGGCCAGGAAAAACTCGCCGTCTTCGGGCCCGAGCACCTCAAGCACCTCGGCGTTTTTCCAAGTGTAGAATTTGCCCTCTTCTCCCTCGCTGTCGGCATCCTCGGCGGAGTAGAAACCGCCCGACACAGAGGTCATGTCGCGGGTCACGTAGGCGAGGACCTCGCGGGCGTTGCGCGCATGAGCCTCGTTGCCCGTCAGCTGATACGCCTCGAGACAAGCGATGACGTAGAGCGCCTGATCGTAAAGCATTTTCTCGAAGTGCGGAACGAGCCATTCCCGGTCGGTTGCGTAGCGATGGATCCCAAAGCCAAGGTGATCGTAGACCCCGCCGCGCCGGATCTCGGAGAGGGTCTTTTCAACCATCGCGAGCGATTCCGCGTCACCGGTGCGGAGATGGTGTCGCAGAAGAAAACTGAAATTCGTCACCACGGGGAATTTCGGCCGCATCGTGAAGCCACCCCATTCCTTGTCGTAACGTTCACCAAGTTGGGCCCGGGCTTTTTCCAGGATCGAAGGATCAAGCGGCCCTCCCGGAGAGCCCCCCATCAGGGTGGCCAGCTCGACCGAGATGCCCAGAGCGGTGGCCTCGACCTCGGCGCGCTTTTCCATCCAGGCCTTGTGCAGCTCGGTGGCGACCAGCTTGATCCCGGGACGCCCCGCGACGGATTCCTTCGGGAAATAAGTGCCCGCGAAAAAGGGATGTTTGTCAGGCGTCAGCATCACCGTCATGGGCCAGCCGCCGCTGCCGGTCATCGCCTCGGTCACCTTCATGTAGACCTCGTCGATATCGGGACGCTCCTCCCGGTCGACCTTGATCGCGATGTAGCGTTCGTTGATGATCGCGGCGACCTCGGGATCCTCGAAGGACTCGTGCTCCATCACGTGACACCAGTGGCAGGTGGTGTAGCCGATGCTGAGGAACACCGGCTTGCCCTGCTTTTTCGCCTCGGCGAAAGCGGCCTCCCCCCAGGGCCACCAGTCGATTGGATTGCGGGCATGCTGGAGCAGGTAGGGGCTTTTCTCAAAGACAAGCCGATTGAACGCCTCACCCCCATCGGCCGGCAGTTTCGCGATTTCCTCGGGCGGAGGCAGAGGAACTCGGGTCTTTCCTTGGGCGGTCGGCATCGTGATCAACGGGAAGGACATCAAGAGGAGAAACGCGACCGTGAGGGAATGGAAAGAACAGGCCATCTCACAGGCTCGCACCAAAAACCGAGTCCGGCGAGTCCCACGAATCGGCCAGAAAGACCGCGTTCCGCCCCTCCTTGCGGTGAGCGATCCTCGCGATGGACGGGAGGACCGCTCATTCCCTCGCGAGAAGGACGAACTCACCCGAACATCACGCGGCAGATCACCACCGAGGCGACCACTCCGGCGACATCGGCACAGAGTCCCGCCGCGAGGGCATGACGCGTCCGCCGCACCGCGACCGATCCGAAGTAAACCGCAAGCACGTAGAAGGTCGTCTCGGTCGATCCATACATGGTCGCCGCCGTGTATTTGAGGAGGTCGGAAAACGAGCCGTTGGTGAGGATCTCGACGAGCACGCCCTGGCTACCGCTGCCGCTGAGCGGTCGAATCAATGCCATCGGCACCAGCTCCGGGGGGAAATGGACGAACTCCAGAAGGGGCCGCAGCATCTCCTGAAAGAGAAAGAGCGCGCCCGAATTCCGCAGGATCGCCAGCGCCGCGAGCATCGCGACGATGAACGGCATGATGCGCACCGCGACATTCCACCCCTCCTTGGCACCCTCGACGAATTCCTCATAGACCGGAATGCGCTTCACCGCCGCGAACACGAGAAAGAAGAAAAGGAGAAAGGGAATCGCCGAAATCGAAATCGCCGAAATGGCGCGTTTCCAGACCGGATCATCGTCGGAGGCCGCCTTTTCCTCCAACTGAGGCCTCACCGCATCCAGCCTCTGCACCGCCTCGGTCAGACCGAACGCGTCCTGAAGAGCGGTGCGTTGCCCGGGAAAAGTCTCCAGCCACATCACTCCGAGGAAGAGCACCGGAACCAGAGCGACGAGCAGGCGGGCCCGGGTCGAAAGCGAACGCTCCACGGGGGTCGATCGATCATCCACCACTTCTTCCGACACCGAGATCGCAGCTTCTGCCGCAGCCGATCGATTGAAGACCGGCAGCTTTTCGAAAAACTTCACCGCGAGGATCGCCACCGTCGTCGAGACCAGTGTCGCGAGGATCGTCGTGCTGACAATCGCCGTTGGATTGGGGATGCCTTGAGCGGCGAGGAGACCAATCGCCGTCGCCGGGATCAGGGTCACCGAACTCGTGTTGATTGCGAGAAAGGTGCACATCGAGTTCGTCGCTGTTCCCTTGTTCGGATTCAGCTCGTCGAGGTGCTGCATGGCCTTCAGTCCCAGGGGCGTTGCCGCGTTCCCAAGACCAAGCATATTGGCCGCAAGATTCATCACCATCGCCCCCATCGCCGGGTGGTCGGCTGGCACCTCGGGGAACAGCCGCCTCATCACCGGACGCACGAAGCGCGCCAGTGCCGCGACCATGCCCGACTTCTCCGCCAGCCGCATGATCCCGAGCCACAGCATCATGATCGCCCCTAGCGGGATGGCGATGCCGATCACCGCTGTCTCGACCGCCTTGAACATGCCCTCGACGATGCCGTCGTCGCCGCTCAGTTGTCCCATCAGCGCCGCCACGATGACGCCCACGACGATCATCCCCATCCAGATCCAGTTCAGCATGGAGGTATGTAAAGACCCTGGTGGGGGACGAGGCAATGGTTTTTCTTGGTGCAGCAGGTCTGAAAATCCAGAAGATTGCCGTCCGAAAGGCGGAGGCGGGTTAGGCTTGGATCGGCCGACACTGGTCGATCACCCTGCATATCGTCACGCTGTGGCCGGGTTTTCAGTGGCCAAGGGCAAAGGAACGCGACCAGCCCTTGGCGTAGGCTGCCTCTTTCTTCCAACCCATCACTTCGCCTTCGGCATCGTGATGTAGGGCGCCCGCAGATAGACCGGTTCGAGGGCCGTTGGCGCGAGGCCATTCAGATCGACAGCGCGATAGAGAGCGGCGAGTCGACCCGCCTCAGGATACGACACGATCGCCCCCGCGACCGCTTCGACGACCTTCGCATCGCAGGTGTGAACGGCGAGCCCTCCGTCAAGAAGAGGGGCGAGAAATGCCCCGAGATCGGCGTCATCGACGAGTTCCGGCTCTCCCTGTAGTTTTCGTTCGCGCACCACCGCGACAAAACAGCTGCCACGTCTCGCATCGCCGACGACGAGACAGGAATCACCCGCCGTCTCCCACGCCTCCAGCGAATTGCCCCCGATCACCGGAAGTCCCATCGCCACGGAAAGACCATTCGCGACCGCGAGCCCGACCCGCACCCCTCCGTAAGATCCTGGTCCGAGCCCCACGACGATGCCCTCGAGTTGTTCGCGATGCGCGGCGACGAGCCGCTCCAGCGGAGCAAAAATCGCCGCATTGTGCGCCCGGTCGGTGGTGAAACTAGCCCCATCGACGACACGATCCGACTCCCGATCGTAAACGGCGAGGGAGGCGCGACGAGTGGAGGTTTCGAGGGCGAGAATCATCGGCGGGAAAGGGAGATGTGACGCACGCCATCGGGCTGGATGCGGAAGGCGAGCACGTAGGTCGAGGGCGGCAGCAGCGCAGGAAATTTCTCGGACCATTCGACGAGGATGATGCCGCCTTCATCGAGGTAATCGTCCCAACCGATGCCCAGCAGTTCGCCCGCGTCCTCGAGACGATACCAATCGAAATGAAAGACCGGCCACTTTCCGCCGCGGTATTCCTGCACGAGGGCGAAGGTCGGACTCGTCACCTCATCATCCGATCCGAGGCCCGCCGCCAGACCTTTGCAAAAATGCGTTTTCCCCGCTCCGAGATCGCCGTCAAGCGCGACGACATCGCCCCCCTTCAGCCGCGCCGCAAACGCGCGACCGACCGCGATCATCTCCGCCTCGGTCGCGGCATGGAAGGATCCATTCATCAGTTGCGGTAGTGCTCCCATCCACGAACGATTGAGTCGGTCATCGACCCCGTAATCTCACCGATCACGGTGAGGGCAAGATCGGGAAACACATCACCCCACTTCGCCGGCAGGTCTCGAAAGGTATCGGGCGGAAAGGTCATGAGCAACTCGTAGTCCTCTCCATCGCGCACCGCGTCTTCCGTCGAGACGCCATCGTGGCAGGGCAGGCTCGCTTCATCGATCCGGAATCCCACACCACTCGCGGCAACGAGGCGCGGGAGATCGGAGCCCAGGCCATCGCTGAGATCCATCATCGCCGACGGTTTGGCATGGGCGACGAGCCACTGCGACTCGCGCAGCCGCGGCGCGAAGGTGAGATGACGACCGCTCGGAAACGAGCCCCCGAGCTTCCCCGTCACCGCGATGAGATCGCCCGGCTTCGCGCCGCTGCGAAAGACGCAGTGCGCGGGGTCTACCGTCCCCGTCATCGCCACCGTGATCATGGCGCCGGTCACGGGCAAACGCGAAGTCTCGCCGCCGACGATGCAGCAGCCGCCATCCTCAGCGGCTGCGACCATCCCCGCATACCAACCCTCGACTTCGGCAAAAGACCGACCTGCCTCGACCGCGATCGTGACGAGGGCATGCGCCGGTCGTCCCCCCATCGCCGCGACATCGCTGAGGACCCGGTTCATCGCTTTTCGCCCGACCCTCACCGGCTCGGTGCCGGGGAGAAAATGCACGCCCTCCACGACACCATCGGTCTTCAACAAGTGCCAGATGCCGCTCCCGCTCTCGACCACGGCACAATCGTCACCGGGTCCGGCGATCACTCCACAGGCGGGCGGGATCATCGCGACGAGACGCGACACCACCGCTTCCTCACCAAGGTCGGCGACGGAGGGATCGGCGAAGTTTGTCGGGAGCGGGACCATGGGCTTATCCGGGTGGGCAAGGCTAATCCACCATACTCCTCCCGTCGACCGCGTCATCTCGAACCTCGCGAGGCCGCATCGCCGAGACGGGCGCAATCCCACTCTCTTTTGGCTGAGACAGGTTGACTCTCGCCCGCAATCCTGTTGAGTCCTCCCTCTTCCCATGCCGCGAAGCACCCTCTTTTCAGCCAAACTCTATGGCATCGTCGATCTCGGCTACGCCGCGCCTTCGGCGCTGATCCGGGTGACCGCGGAAATGATCGAAGGCGGGATCGATGTGATCCAGCTTCGTGCAAAGGGGCATGCCGAGGCAGAGATCAGGGCCTGGGCCGAGAAACTCCTGCCCGTTTGCCGCGAGGCGGGCGTTCCCTTCATCATCAACGACCACGCCGCCATCGCCGCCGCGATCGGAGCTGACGGCGTCCATGTCGGGCAGGACGACGCCTCCATGGACGAGGTCCGGGAAATCGTCGGTGACGAAATGCTGGTAGGTCGCTCGACCCACAGCCTTGAACAGGCGGCCAGCGCCGCAGCCGATCCACGCACCGACTGCATCGGATTCGGTCCGCTTTTTACCACTCCGACCAAACCCACCTACACGCCCATCGGCACCGCGGAGATCCGCACCGTACATGATCGCTATTCCGATCTGCCCATCTTTTGCATCGGCGGAATCAAGCGCGAACATCTCCCCGGACTGGTCGAAGCGGGGGCAAAACGGGTCGTGATCGTATCAGGAATCTTGCAAGCACCCGATATCGCTGCTTATGTCCGCGCCGCGAGGTCACTCCTCCCCTGATTCCCACCCATCCAGTCTTCCATCCACCCACTCTTTTCCCATGAGCGTCCTCGTCTCCGGTTCCATCGCCATCGACAATGTCAAAACGCAAAAAGCCTCGCAGGAAAACCTGCTCGGCGGGTCCGCCTCCTACGCGGCGATCGCCGCGAGTTTCTTCTCTCCCGTCGGGATGGTCGGGGTGGTCGGCCACGATTTTCCTGCAGAGCACCTCGATCTCTTCAAGAAACGCAACATCAACCTCGAAGGGGTCGAGTTTTCCAGCGGCGAGACCTTTCGTTGGTCGGGTGAATACATGGAGGACATGAACGACCGCGAGACCCTCTCGGTCGCACTGAACGTGCTCGAGTCGTGGCAGCCTTCGGTGGCGGCTTCTCAGAAGGCCGCCACAACGGTCAACCTGCTCGCCAACGCCCACCCGCTCAATCAACACGCCGTGGTCGATCAACTCGGCGACGGACCTTCCTTCACGATCGCCGACACGATGGATCTCTGGATCCAGATTTCGCGTCACGAACTCGAAAGTCTCCTCAAGCGCATCGATCTCCTCGTCCTCAATGACGGCGAGGCCAAGCTGATGATGGACACCTCCAACGTCGTCGCGGCCGGACACCGGCTCCGCGAGATGGGTCCGAAATATGTCATCATCAAAAAAGGCGAGCACGGCGCCATGCTCTTCGGCGAATCGGATTTCTTCGCCTGCCCCGCCTACCCGCTCCAAGAAGTCTTCGACCCGACGGGCGCGGGAGACACCTTCATCGGTGGCTTCGCCGGCTATCTCGCCAGCCTCGGAAAGCGCGAATACGACTTTGCCGATCTGACCGGAGCAATCGCGCGTGGCTCGATTCTCGCCAGCTTCACCTGCGAGAGCTTCAGCACCCATTCGCTCCAAGATCTCACCGCCGATGGTTTCGAGGGGCGTCTCGCGACCTACCGCCGCTACTGCAGCTTCGCCTGAGAAGCTTCCAGAACCTTGCCAACGAAAGCCACGGCCCTACCGGGAAGATTCCCCGCCCGCATAGACATTAAATCCTCTCTCTCGCAAAAAACCAACGAGAGTCTGGCCGCTTTTTTTCGCCAACTTCACGGCGAGACTGCTGGGCGCGGAAATGCCGACGACGACGGGAATTCGGGCAGCAAGGGCCTTCTGCATCAGCTCGAAAGAAATTCGACCGCTCACCAGCAGAATCAATTCATCCATCGGCAGATCATGCCTCAGGGCGTTGCCGATGACCTTGTCGAGCGCATTGTGTCGCCCCACGTCCTCACGAAGGAGGAGAAGATTTCCCGCGCGGTCGAAGAGGGCTGACGCGTGGAGCCCTCCAGTGCGCTCGAAGGTTTCCTGAGCGGCGCGAAGTTTGGCGGACAAGGAGAGTAGCAGGCAGGGGTCAGGTGGCTCGTGAATGCCCACCGGAGGGAAATTACCGAACACCGATTCGATCGTCGCTTTGCCGCAGATTCCGCAACTCGAACTGGTAAAGACGTGGCGGGTCAGGCTTGATAAATCAGCCTCGCGGCGGAGCCGGACGTCAAGAGCATTGCCGACCGCCTCGGGATCGACATCCGGACAATGGGCAATCTCGGCAATTTCCTCCACACCATGGATTACTCCCTCGGTGAAGAGAAATCCGATCGCGAGCTCGTCGTCGTGGCCCGGCGTGCGCATGGTCACGGAGACGTCCATGCCATTGACGCGGATCGCCAGTGGCTCCTCCGCCGCGACGTGGTCGAGGAGCCGGACACCGACCCCATCGAGACCGTAACGGTCGATCGAGACCACTTCATCATGTTTGCCCCGCTCGAAAGTGGCGAGGTCGCCTGGGGTGTTGAGATTGGCAAAAAGCGGGACCGAATGCTCGTCGAGGTGCAGCGGTTTCACGATTCCCCGCGCGGCAGCCTCGTCGAGGAGATCCTGAAGACGCCGATTACCCGCAGCGAGAAACGCTTCGACGAGATCGAGGAGCGCGGCACGGGGATAGCAGGCGGCGAGCGGTTCCCACCCCCGCTCCGAGCGGGGCACGACACCGACCGCGCCGTCGAGGAGCCGCTCGAGAAACGAAGGCTCCATCTTCGGCAAATCCACCGCAAGAACGAGGAGAAAAGGCGCCTCACTTGCAGCGAGGACGGACTGCAGTCCGCCGATCGGGCCAAGGCCGGGAACGGCATCGACGACACGTGCGACCCCTTCGAGCACTTCGGGAAAGGGCTGATCGGGACGCGTCGAGAGCCACAGTCTTTCCGGCCCGATGGAGCCGAGCTTCCTGAGCTGGGCGGCATAGAGAGGCAGTCCGCGCCAGTCGATGAAGGCCTTGTCCCGCCCGAGGCGACTCGAGCGACCTCCAGCGAGGAGGGCGGCATCAAAACGGATCGGGGCGGGCATGATCGTCAGGCAGCTCAGGGAACGCGGTTGGACGTGCCCTCGAGATCGTTGACCGCCTTGTTAAGGACCCGGATGATGTATTTGTTGGGCTGCTCTTTCAATCCCGCCTTCATCGCGCTTAGAGCGGGCCTGGCGGTATCGTCCAGCTCATCGAGAGCAATCGCAGCCTCGAGACGGGCCCATTCGTTTTTGTCGTTAAGCCGCTTTTCGAGCAGACCAAGCCCTTTCGAGGTCAATCCCATGCGGCAGAGCGCGCGAGCCGCCGCAATCGAGACCCCGGGCGACTTGTCGTCGAGCGCCTCGCTGAGATCGGCAGCGGATCCGGCCTTGGCCTTGGTCTCGGCAGAATAGTTTCCGAGACCCGTCGCCGACCAGTAGCGCACCGCGGCCTCCTCGTGAGCGAGTCCCGAGAGCATCGCCTCGATTCCCTTGGCCCCTCCGGAGGCGCGAACGGCGGCGGTGGTGAGATCCTTCACCAACTTGGAGCGGTCACCACTGCTGTGAAGAATCGCGAAGGCAGAACCCGCGGCGGCCTCGCGGCGTTGGATCTCGGATTCAGGGACGAGACCCAGATCGCCGATCTCGAGTTGCCAGCTGGAGAGGGCCGCACGCAGCTCGGCGAGCTTTTTCGAATGCGCGGGATCGGCCGCGAGATTCGTCAACTCGTGCGGATCGGTTTGGAGATCGTAGAGCTCTTCGACCGGCTTCACGGGAGCCACGTAGAGGGCCGCGGCGGGCGGCACCGTCTTCGCGGCGATGGCCGATCGGATCTCGCGCATCGTCGTGCCGTTCTCGCAGGTGTTAATGTATTGGGCGCAGGGCTTGAGCGGCTCGAAGTTCCTGACATAACGATAACGCTCGTCGCGGACCGTGCGGATGAGGTCGTAGCGCTCGTCCATTCGATCGCGAGCACCGAAGACGTGGCTGCGGCGTCCATCCGAAACGAAAGAGCGTCCCTGCAGATGCTTCGGCACGGAGATACCAGCGAGGTCCAGCAGGGTCGGGCCAAAATCAATCGAGCTGACGAGTCGATCGTCGATTTCCCCGGCGGCCTTTGTCGGAAACGCCACGCGGACTCTTTCAGGAAAATGCACCACGAGCGGTATGTGCGTGCCCGAGTCGTAGAGCCAGCGTTTCCGGCGCGGAAGACCGGTGCCGTGGTCAGACCAGAACATCACGACGGTGTTCTCCCATTCACCTGCCTCCTTCAGCTCGGCGATGAGCTTCCCAGCCCAGGCATCCATCGCGGTGATGAGCTCGTAGTTGCGCTTCCAATCCTCGCGCACGGCGGGCGTGTCGGGATAATAGGGAGGCAAGGTAGTGAGCTTGGCGGGGTCTTGGCGCTGTCCCGGAGTGAGGTCTTTCGTCACCTCCTGGTACTTTTTCGCGTCCGCGATACTGCTCTCGTGACAACCGGTGAAATTGAAGACGGCAAAGAAGGGTCGGCCTGCGGGACGGTTCTTCCAGTGGGCCCGACTCGAGACCTCGTCCCAGATCTCGCTGGGATCGGGTTTGGAGAACTGGTAGTCGGTCTTGGCGTTGTTCGTACAGTAATAACCGGCCTCGCGCAGGTAGAGCGGAAAGGGCTTCAGCCATCCCGGCAGCAAGGTATCGCAGCGCATGTGGTGCGTGCCGATACCGTTTTGATACATCCCCGTGATGATGCCGGAACGGCATGGAGCGCAGACACCGGCCGTGGTGAACGCCTTCGTGTAGCGAACTCCCTCGGCAGCGAGGGCGTCGAGATTCGGCGTGATGGCGTGAGGATCGCCGTAGCAGCCAAGATGCGCGCTGATGTCCTCGGCAGAGAGCCAGAGGAAATTGGGTTTCTCCTGACCTCGGCTGGAAGGCGCCGCGGCGGGAAGAAGGCAGAGCAGGAGAATGGCGCGACAGACCCGGAACATGACCCGAGAGTCGCATTTTGATTTCCCGATGGCAAGCTCGACCGAAACCGTCCGGCACGAATCCTCACGGTATCGGTTGAAACGACTCCGCAAAGACCGGGACGAGGTCAGGCCGGAAGAGATCATCGAGCCGCGTGGCCCGGTTTGCGGCCGCATTCTCCTCGAAGGGCCTGACCCTGAGTCGGTAACGACGGTCCTTCTCGAGAGCGGCAGAGGGTTCGAACTGGCGCTTTCGGAAGCCCCAGAAGAAGACCAGGTGCTCGGCTCCGTCGTCGCTTCTGAAGACCGTGGAAAACACGGCTTCGGCATAGGGGGTCTGGCTCGGGTCCCCGATTTCGGAGCGCTCGACAAGCATGCCGACCACTTCCGTCGCGCCACCAGCGGGTGTCACGCTCGATGATGTTTCGGTTTTCGGCAGGGCCACGGAGCGCCATTCGATCCTCGCGCGCCGGGCCGGCATCTCGGGAAGCAAGACGTCGCGAGCGGAGATCACCCAGACGACGGTTTGGACTTCGGCGAGACGATCGGCGGGCAGCCTTGCAAATGCCTCGCGGACGGCGGTCGCTCCACCGCCGTTGATCGCGATGGTCTGAACGGGACGACCCAGAGCGGCGGCGAAATGGGAGGCAAATCCCGCACCGATGGCCGTCTCTCCCTCCTCTCCGAATCCGAGTGCGGGATCCTCGAAGACATTCACGAAGCTATCACCTAACAAAACCACTTTCCCCGGGTCTCCCGCAGGCGGATTCGACAACTTTTTCAAGGTCACCTCCTCCTCCGCAAAGACCCGTTTCGCCCGACCTTCGAGGTCGAGCATGCCGACGAGGTCCCCGAAGCCCTTGCGCGGAACGGGCCTTGGACGGGAACCTGAGAGGGCAGATCGAGGCGAAACCGCTGCCGCGACCGCAGCAGCCGATTCCTCCATCGTCCCGGGACTCCAGTGGGTGTCCTGTTTCAAAAATCGTTCGTGATCAGGTCCGCGGGCTTCGATCACGGGAAACAAATCGACAAAGCAGATTCCGGCGGCGGCGAGATGCTTGGCGACGCGACTCCATGCGGGGGGTGGCGAAACGTCCGCTTCCAGTCCGAGACCTTCACGGCAGACCATCGGCTTCGTCGGCACCGGCACGAAGACGAGGCGGATGCCTCGTGAAGCCAGCTGCGCGGCAAAATCGCAAATCACCGGCAAGGGAGGTTGCCAGACCGTTGCCGTCTTCTCCCGCGCGACCGAAGCAGGCTCAACGTGGTCGGGCCCCTTCCCCGTGATGGCCTCAAGATCGGGACGGTAGTAAAGCCAGCCGGCTTCACCGACGAAGACCTTCGCGTTGCCGATCCCGAGATCGGCGGTCACCCGGGCCTGATCGCTCCGGCGCCATTGCTCGAGGAGGGGCAGGGTCTTCGCCAACTGTTCCGAGGCAGTACGGCGGTCCCTGAGAGAGCCCGTCGGGACCACGGTCTTCTTGATACGCAACGAAGGGACGAGGAGCGAGGCCGCCGGCACGAGAAGAAAGAGGAGGAAAACGGCGAGGGCGAGCCATTGCCCGGTCCTGCCGACGCGCACCTCGTCCTCGCGCCAGTCGTGTTCTTCGGGATTCTTCATCTCAGAACTGGAAGTAGAGGAAGGGATTGAAGCCCTGCAGGGCCATCACCCTAACACTGACACAAATCAAGACAAGCCCGAGAGCCACCTTCGCTCCGGTGAGAGTGTGGAGCCAGCGTCCCGAGTTCGGGAGGAACCAGGCGACGGCGGCACAGCCAGCCAGCTGCCCGAGATTCACCGGCGTGAAAAAGACCGCGGCCAGCACAGAGGACGATGCCGCCTCACCTTCCCGCCCGGCCAGAGCCGAAAAATAGTCGAGGGCGGTGGCGAGGTCGGGCGAGCGGAAGAAAACCCAGCCTGCCAAAACCACCAAAGTCGTCGCAGTCCAGCCGACCGGCCGTGGCGGGGAGATCTTGAGCACGTTTTTGCCGAAGCGCTCGAGCGCGAGGACGAGACCGTGGAGCCCACCCCAGATCACGAAGGTCCACTGGGCGCCGTGCCAGAGCCCGCCGATGAGCATGACGAGAAGGAGGTTCAGGTAGGTGCGGACCGAGCCCATCCGGTTGCCGCCGATCGGGATGTAGAGGTAGTCGCGCAGGAAGGTTGAGAGCGAGATGTGCCAGCGCCGCCAGAACTCGGTGAGGCTGGTCGACTGATAGGGTGAATTGAAGTTCTCCGGAAAGCGGAAGCCCATCATCCGCCCGAGCCCCAGGGCCATGTCGGAGTAGGCCGAGAAATCGAAATAGATCTGCAAGGCATAGGCAAGAACACCGGCCCAAGCGACTTCCGGGCCGGGCGCCCCTGCTTCGAAGGCAAGGTCGGCGAGACGTCCCATCGGATTGGCGAGGAGGATCTTTTTCGCGAACCCGTAGTTGAAGCGCGTGAGTCCCGCGACGAATCCCTCGAGCGAGTGGGTGCGCTCGTGCAACTGCTCCGCGACGGTGCCGTAACGCACGATGGGACCGGCGACAAGTTGCGGAAACATCGAGACGTAGCAGGCGAAGTCAGTGAAATTTCGCGCCCGCACCGCGTGACCGCGATAGAGATCGATGGCGTAACTCATCGACTGGAAGGTGTAGAACGAGATCCCCACCGGCAGAACGATGTGGCTGAGAAAAGCGGGCAACGGCACCTCGCCAAAACCAAAAATGGTCGCGACCTTGCCGAATGTTTCGGAAACGAAGAGCGCGTATTTGAAAAAGCCGAGCAGGGCGAGATTCGACAAGACCGAAGCCACGAGCGCGACCTTGCGTTGGCGCGGCGTCGCTCCCTCGCGGGCGATGGCAGCCCCGCAGAAATAGTCGATCGCCGTGGAGAAAAGCATCAGGAGGGTGAACCAGGGATTCCACCATCCGTAGAAAACGTAACTCACCAGCGTGAGAACGAGCGTCCTCGCCCGCACCGGCACCGCGTAGTAGAGCAGCAGCGCGAGCGGCAGAAACCAGAAGAGGAAGATGTGCGAGCTGAAGACCAAGCGATCCGGGCCAATGGCGATGGCCGGTTATTATCCGGGAAAGTGAGGCGGCGACAAGAACGGAAAACGTCGACTTCCGTTTTCCGATGAGTCCGTCACGGAACCACTTTTTGACCACTTCTCCGGAGCCCCACTTGGTTGCTCACTTGGTCGCTCACACCCGCAAAGCCGCGATCTCCTTCACGAGCCGCGGGCCGCGGTAGACGAGCCCGGTGTAGACCTGCACCAGAGCGGCACCGGCGTCGAATTTCGCCTGGGCGTCTTCGGCGGTCATGACCCCGCCCGAGCCGATGATGGGAATGGCGGAATCGAGCTCGGCGCGGAGCCGCGCAAGGACCGCGGTGGAGGCCTTCGTGACCGGCGCGCCACTGAGGCCGCCCGCTTCTTTCTCCAGCGCATGACCAGCAACCGCCTCGCGCGAAATCGTCGTGTTCGTCGTGATGACCCCGTCGATGCGGGTCTCACTGAAAACGCCGGCGAGCGCACCGATGGCCTCGTCGGAGAGATCGGGCGCGATTTTGATGACGATCGGCACGTGCTTGCCACCGTGATCGGGCTTCACCTCCTCGCGCTTCTCCTGGAGACGCCGGATCAGCTCGCGGCAGGTATCGGCGTTCTGGAGGTCGCGCAGTCCTTTGGTGTTCGGTGAGGACAAGTTCGCGGTGATGTAATCGGCCGCACCGTAGACGCCCTCGAGGCAGAGGAGGTAATCGCTGATCGCCGCCTCAGCGGGGGTGACGGCGTTCTTCCCAATGTTGATCCCGAGGACGCCGCTGAAATCCTTCCGCGAATGGGAGAGATTCGCGAGCATGCCCTCGACGCCGGGATTGTTGAAGCCCATCCGGTTGATGATGGCGTCGTGTTCCTTCAGACGGAAGAGGCGCGGCTTGTCGTTGCCGGGCTGGGGAAGAGGCGTGACGGTGCCGATCTCGACGTGGCCGAAGCCGATCTCGCCGAAGGCATGCACGGCCGATCCGGTCTTGTCGAGCCCGGCGGCAAGGCCGACGCGGTTGGGAAATTTCAATCCCATCACCTCGACGGCAGACCCGACAGGGTCGGAGGCCCGGCTCGCCCCGGTCAGGCATCCCAGCACGCCGGTCGCATCAGCCGCGCGCATCATCGCGAGGGTGAGATGGTGGGCTTTTTCGGCGTCCAAGGCGAAGAGGAGACGCCGCACGAGCGGATAGAGATCGGGCATGGGGACGAATAGACCGGGTTGCGCAGGCGGGCAAGTCCCTCGAAAACTCCCCGTTGCCCGGAAACGTAGTATGAAGGAAGTTATCCCGCCGTCGACCATTCGCGGCAATTCGCGTCCCCTTTGCGGTCATTCGCGTTGAATTCCGTTTTCAACGCGAATCGGCTCGAAGAAAATGCGGGTTTTCCCGAGTCCGGATTTTCGAAACTCCCCCATGAACCGCCTCGTCGCCGGCGCCGCCGCGCTGAATCAGACTCCGCTCGACTGGACCGGCAACCGCCGCCGGGCCACCGCCGCCGTGGCCGAGGCCCGCGAGCTGGGAATCGGCTGGCTCTGTCTGCCCGAACTCGCCCTCACCGGATACGGATGCGAGGACCTATTTCTCGCTCCCGAGGTGGGCGAACGCGCCCTCGCTTCGCTCGCGGAATTCGCCCCCGAATGCGTCGGCCTCGTCGTCGCGGTGGGTCTGCCGCTCTGGCACGAGGGATCGGTCTACAACGCCGTCGCGGTGATTGTCGATGGAGTCGTCGAGGGCTTGGTCGCCAAACAGAATCTCGCCGGCGACGGATTGCACTACGAACCCCGCTGGTTCAAACCTTGGGCAGTCGGGCGCGTCGAGCGCATCGACTTTGAAGGCCGCGAGGTGCCACTCGGCGACCTTGTCTTCGACCTCGGCGGAGTGAGGCTCGGCTTTGAAATCTGCGAGGACGCCTGGGTCGCCGACCGTCCTGGGACGAGGCTCGCCCGCCGCGGGGTCGATCTCGTTTTCAATCCCAGCGCGAGCCATTTCGCCTTCGGCAAACAACAGGTGCGCGAGCGTTTCGTGCTCGAGGGTTCGCGAGCCTTCGCCTGCGGCTACGTTTACGCGAATTTGTTAGGGAACGAAGCTGGCCGCATCATCTACGACGGCGGCACCGTGATCGCCTGTGGCGGCGAGTATGTCGCCGAGGGAAAACGCTTCTCCTTCGAGGATCACGTCGTCACCGCCGCGACGATCGATCTGAACCGCACCCGCCTCCACCGCGCCCGGCAAGTGAGCCATCGTCCCCTCGTCGGCGAGCCGGAGGAACTGACGGTGCGGCGCAGCTTTCTTCCCGAATGGCGCGGGCCCTACACCACGCCATTGAGCGCAGCGAGTGAACATCCCGACCGCAAGGAGGAGGAGTTCGCCCGGGCCATGGCCCTCGGCCTTTTCGATTACCTGCGCAAGAGCTACTCGGGTGGCTTTGTCGTCTCCCTCAGCGGCGGCGCCGACTCGGCCGCGGTCTCCGTGTTGGTGAAGCTGATGGTCGATCTCGGTCTCGCCGAGCTGGGTGAATCGGGATTCAAGAAAAAGCTCCCGCACCTCCGCTTCGACGAGCGTCCGCTCATGACCCAGCTTCTTTCCTGCGTCTACCAAGCGACGCGGAACAGCTCCGAGACGACCCGCCACGCCGCCGAGACCGTCGCCAAGGCCGTCGGAGCCGACTACCAGGAGTGGGATGTCGACGCCCTCGTCGAAGGCTACCGCACCATGGTCGAGCGAGGCATCGGACGCGAGCTCGCCTGGGAAACCGACGACATTCCCCTGCAAAACATCCAGGCCCGCGTCCGCGCTCCAGGCGTGTGGATGCTGACGAACCTCCGCAACGCCCTCCTACTCGCCACGAGCAACCGCTCCGAGGCCGCGGTGGGCTATGCGACGATGGACGGCGACACCTCGGGAGGGCTGAGTCCCATCGCGGGAATCGACAAAGCTTTCCTCCGCCAATGGTTGCGCTGGATGGAGAGCGAGGGACTCCCGCCGGTGGTGCCGCCGCTGCCGGAGTTGCGCGTCATCAACGTGCAGGCCCCGACCGCCGAGCTCCGCCCGAGCGAGGAGGGCCAGACGGACGAATCCGACCTGATGCCCTACCCCATCCTCGACGCGATCGAGAAACACGCCATCCGCGACAAAAAGCTGCCCCTCGAGGT
>NEUQ01000052.1 GCA_002288445.1 Verrucomicrobiia bacterium Tous-C2TDCM
TACGACCTCGCCACCGACCGCGACGAATCGACCGACCTCGCCGTGCCGCAAGCCGAGAAGCTCCGCGAACTCGCCGCCGCGTGGGGCCGCCTCACCGCGGAATTCACCACGCTCGCCTCCGCCGATCTCCCCGCCCAACCCGCTCCAGTAAAAGGAAAAAGGAAGGGCAAGGCCGGTGCCGCCGCGGAGCCGCCGCGCAAGCAAGCGCTGATCAACGGAGAAACGTTCGTCCTCGAAGGTAGGCCCGCCTTCCGCATGGTGCCGGAGAAACCCGCCGCAGGAAAACCCTGGGTCTTCTATGGCCCGACCCTGCCCGTCTATCCCGACGAAGCCGAGCGTTGGATGCACGAACGTTTTCTCGCCGCCGGGATTGCCGTGGCGGGAGTCGATGTGGGCGAGGCTTACGGGAGTCCGAAGGCCTTTCCTTTCTTCGCGGCGCTCCATCAAAAGATGGTCGCCGATGGTTACTCCGCCAAGCCCGTCCTTCTCGGACGCAGTCGAGGCGGACTCTGGGCGAGTTCGTGGGCCCTCGCCCATCCCGATCGCGTCGCCGGGATCGCCGGGATCTATCCGGTCTACGACTTCACCACCTATCCCGGCCTCGAGAAAACCGCTCCCGCCTACGCCATGACAAAGACCGAGTTGGAGTCTCGCCTCGATGAGCTGAACCCCATCCGCCGCGCTGCCGAACTCGCCAAGGCAAAGATCCCCATCTTCATCATCCACGGCATCGACGACGAGGTCGTGCCTCTCGCCGCGAACTCGGGCAGGCTCGAGGAAATCTATGAGGCGGAAGGCGCGGGGGAGTTCATCGAGGTCATGAAGATCGAGGGGCAGGGACACAATTTCTGGCCCGGATTCTTCCAGTGTCAGGAGCTGGTCGATTTCGTGGTCACCCGGGCAGGATCGACATTCAGTGCCCCGCACGAGGCCCTCAAAGCCTGTTTCGCACCGCCTGCAGAGTTCGCCAACGACCCCGGCATCTTCCCCAGTCCCCTGTGTTTTGAAAATGGCGACGCGGTCCGCACCGCCGCCGACTGGGCGAGGCGCCGCGAGGAGATCCTCCGCAACTGGCACGGCCTGCTGGGCGAATGGCCGCCGCTGATCAGCGAACCCGTCGTGGAAATTATCGCCTCGGTGAGGCAGGAGGATTTCACCCGTCACCAGGTGCGTTTCCTCTGGACTCCGACAGAGAAGACGAGCGGCTACCTCTTTATCCCTGACAAAGCCACCAGCGGCAGGCATCCCGCCGTCCTCACCGTTTACTACGAACCCGAAACCGCCGCAGGCATGGGCCATGAACAACGCGACTTCGCCTACCAACTGGCGAAACGGGGCTTCGTGACGCTCTCCATCGGCACGAGCGAGACGAGCGCCTCGAAGGACTACTCTCTCTACTGGCCCTCGATCGAGAAGGCCGCGGTGCAACCACTCTCGATGCTCGCCTACGCGGCGGCAAATGCCTGGCACGTCCTCGCATCACGGCCCGAGGTCGATCCCACGCGCATCGGAGTGACCGGACATTCCTACGGTGGCAAGTGGTCGATGTTTGCCTCCTGCCTCTTTGAAAAATTCGCCTGCGCCGCGTGGAGCGATCCCGGCATCGTCTTCGACACCCGGCCGAGCGTCAACTATTGGGAGCCCTGGTATCTCGGCTACCACCCGAAACCTTGGCGAGAGCGCGGCCTGCCGAGCGAAGCCAACCCCGCGCGAGGCCTCTACCCGAAGCTGCTCGAGGGAGGGCGCGATCTTCACGAACTGCACGCCCTGATGGCTCCGCGACCCTTTCTCGTCTCCGGCGGCAGCGAGGATCCTCCGTCGCGCTGGCAGGCCCTGAATCACACCATCGCGGTGAACCGACTCCTCGGATTCGAAAACCGTGTCGCGATGCACAACCGGCCCGACCACGCACCAAGTCCGGAGTCGAATGCGATCCTCTATTCGTTCTTCGAACATTTCCTGAAGCCGGGAGCGGTCGACAAAAGCGGGCTCGAAGATTGACATCGTCCCCCCGCGACCGGAACTGTGGCGCGAATCATTGGCATTGAAAAAATCATGGCATCCCAACCGATCGTCGACCCCGCGACCTTCACCCCCGAAACGGTGGCGGTGACCAGAGAGCAGATCCTCGCGCTGAATCCGCAACGGGATGAATTCGAGCAGGTCGACCGACTCATCGCGATCGATCTCGAGGAGGGCCTAGCCGTCGGGATCAAGGCCCAGCGCCCTGACGAGTTCTGGACGCGTGGTCACATCCCCGGGCGCCCCATCATGCCCGGCGTGCTCATGATCGAGATGGCCGCTCAGATCAGCTCGGTGATCTACCATCTGAAATTCGAGACCGGCGGGAAGAAGTTCTTCGGCTTCGGTGGCGTGAATGCCGTCAAATTCCGCGGCACCGTCGAGCCGGGTGACAGTCTCATCATGGTCGTGAGAGCCAAAACCCTGCGCTCGAGAATGGCCATCTTCGATGCCCAAGGCTTTGTTGAAGGAAAGCTCGTCTTCGAAGGCGAAGTGACCGGGCTCGTCATCTGAAGCACGCCGCCCGACCCAAGCGGATCTTTTCACCGGCACGCCCTTCTCTCACCACGCTCGCATGAATCCCACGACCCGCCGCTCGTTCCTCAAGACTTCCCTCATCGGAGCCGCCGCGGGTCCGGCGATCCTTTCGGCGGCCGACCCCGGCAAAAAACTCGCAATCGCCTGTGTTGGTGTCGGAGGCAAGGGCTGGAGCGACATGATGGAACTCGCCCCCGGCAACGAGATCGTCGCCGTCTGCGACATCGACGAGGACCGACTCGGCAAGGCAAAGGCCCAGTTCCCCGCGGCGAAGGCCTACACCGACTGGCGCAAACTCCTCGAACAAAAGGGCATCGACGGAGTAATGGTCACCACTCCGGACCACACCCACGCTTCCGTGACGGCGACAGCGATGCGGCTCGGACTCCATTGCTACACGCAAAAGCCCCTCACCCGCACCATCCATGAGGCTCGTGTTCTCGCCGGGATCGCCCGAGAGACGGGGGTGATCACCCAGATGGGCATCCAGCATCACGCGACGAAACGCCTCAAGATCGCCGCCCACGCCCTGCGCGAAGACCGGGTCATCGGCAGGGTCCGCGAAGTCCATGCCTGGACCGACCGACCCGGCAATTACTGGAAGCAAGGGCTGGATCGCCCCACCCCGGGCGGCAATCCCCCGGCGAAGGTCCACTGGGATCAATGGCTCGGCACCGCACCCGAGCGGCCTTGGGTGGACAAGACCTACCACCCCTTCCACTGGCGCGGCTGGTGGGATTTCGGCACGGGGGTCGCTGGCGACATGGGCTGCCATATTCTTGACCCCGTTGTGAATTCGCTGGGCCTCGGTGCCCCCATCAAGGTGAAAGCCGAGGGACCGCCGGTGCATCCCGATTCGGGCCCAGCTTGGGCGGAAATTCTCTACACATTCCCGGGTAGCCCGCTGACAACGGACTCGGTGACGGTGCGCTGGTATGAGGCGGGCCGCCAACCGGAGCGCGACCTTTTCCAAGCTCCATCGGAATGGAAGGGCTCGCTCAACGGAATTCTCTTTGTCGGAGAAAGGGGCAACCTCTTCGTCGGTTTCCCGGAAATGCCGGAACTCTTCCCAAAGGCGAACTTCGCGGATTACCGATGGGCCGATCTACCCGACACGAACCATTATCAGGAATGGGTCACGGCGATCCGCGAATCGCGCCAGCCCTCGACGCCTTTCGCCTACGCGGGGCCACTCACCGAGACCGTTTTGCTGGGCAACGTTGCCTACCGAAGCGGAGTCGAGATCGAATGGGATTCCAACAAACTTGCGGTCGTGAACGCGGCGGAGGCGAATCACTTCCTCAAGGACGACTATCGCAGGGGATGGGAAGTGCCGGGATTGGGATGAACATCGGGCCGCGGCCGCGACTTTCGGAACCCTCTAGAGAATCGGCCAGCGCCCCCCCAAGCCTTTTCCACCCGACTCCGGCCGATCTCAAACCGCCCCTCTCGCCCCGCCGCCGGAGAGCCAGTATCGCGCGATCGTGCGGTCTTTTCAGTCGCCAAGAGCGATCGCTTGCGTCCATAGTCCGCGTGACCGCGAAATAGCGGCGATTTTCCAACCATGACGACACCCAATCCTCCCTCGCGTCGCGGTGCCCAAGCCGCCCTCCTCGCCGCCTTCCTCGGGTGGCTCTTCGATGGATTCGAGATGGGACTGTTTCCTCTGATCGGGCGCCCGGCCTTGCAGGATCTCCTCCCCGACGCCTCACCAGCGGTGCAGGGCCAGTGGTTCACGATCATCATCGCCGTCTTCCTCGTCGGGGCAGCCACCGGAGGCGTGCTCTTCGGTTGGCTTGGGGACAAGTTGGGACGGGTCAAGGCGATGGCGATGGCGATCATCACCTTCGCGCTTTTCACCGGTCTCTGTGGCTTTGTAAATGAGGCCTGGCAGTTCGCTGCGCTGCGCTTCATTGCTTCGCTGGGCATGGGAGGCGAATGGGCGCTGGGTGTCGCTCTGGTCAACGAGGTATGGGGGTCGAAGAACCGAGCCTGGGTCGCGGGCATGATCGGCGCCGCCGCCAACATCGGGTTCCTCCTCACCGGGGTCCTCAGTCTCTATCTGAACGCCAGTCTCGAGACCATCGCCGGCGGGCTGCAGGCGATCGGGGTCAACGAGGAAACCGCCAATTACCTCCTCCACAACCGCGGCTGGCGCTTCCTCGCGATCAGCGGCACGCTCCCCGCTGCCATTGTGTTCTTAATCCGCCTTTTCGTGCCGGAGTCTCACAAGTGGGAGGAGGAAAAAGCCTCAGGGAACACCTCGCACTGGGCGACGAAGGACCTTATCGGCGTGCTCATCGCCGCGATCGTTGCCCTCGGAATCATCGCCCTCTGGTCTCCGGCTTTGTTCGAAAAAGTCGGAAACCTCGTCGCGATCCCCACCACGCTCGTCGGTATGGTGGTGGTTTTGTGGGGCTACCTGCTCCCCGTGCGACGCTACCTCGGCCGGCTCCATGGAAATGCCAAGGGAGAATCTCTCGAGCGCTCGACCGTGATGCGCCACCTCCTTTTTGGCACCGCTCTTGCCTCGGTCGCCCTGATGGGCACCTGGGGCTCGACCCAACAGGCCGCGAAATGGGCCTCGTTCCTCTCACCCAACGGCACGGCGGCGAACCTGATCGAGTATGTCGTGATCTCCACCGCTCTCGGCGCGATTCTTTTCTCGGTGATCGCTCCGCTTGTCGCCGACCGGCTCGGGAGGCGGCTTACCTACTTCATCCTCTGCCTCCTCGCCCTGATCTCGGCGATCGTCTTTTTCCAGACAAACCGTTCCTTCGAAGGCACCGAAGTCCCGGCACGGGTCTTCGTCACCGCCTTCTTCCTAGGGGGGCTCACCGCGACCTTCTACGGCTTCTTCCCGCTCTATTTCCCCGAGCTCTTCCCCACCTCGGTGCGGGCGACGGGACAGGGCTTCTGTTTCAATTTCGGCCGCATCATCGCCGCGATCGGTTCCCTGCAATTCGTGAACCTGCTCTCTCTTTTCGGATCGGGCAAAGCGCTCGCCCTCGAGGGCGAGGCGAAGCGACTGATGCAGCTACAGATCGAGGCCAACGCCTTCACCGCGCTTTCCTGCATCTACCTCGCGGGGATGATCATCGTGTGGTTCGCACCCGAGACCAAAGGACACAAGCTCCGCTGAAACGACGCAAGCTCCGCGCTCGCCCTCATTTCGAGACCTCACCACCCACCAGGCTGAGAAATCCCACGAATCTTCTTGGAAAAGATTCACCCGAAGTTCATCGTAACCTCGTCAGTGCCGCAATGACCTGACGACATGAGCCCTCCCCCTGTTTCCGCCTTTCGTTGGCGCTTGCGGTTCGTCTGGTGCCTCCAACTCGCGTGCCTTTTGGCGGTTTCATCCGTTGTTTCGGGGCATGCCGAGGGCCTTTTCCAAAAGCGCGGAAAGCAGCAGCTCAAAACCTCGAAACCTCCCAAGCCGAAGCCATTTCAATCGCTGCTCGGCCCGAAAAAACGCCTACCCCTGAGAGCCGTTCCCGTGGACACCGCAGACTCACCAGTGTCGCCACCTCCCACGATGGCGGCAAGTGCGCCGCCGCCGTCGACCTCCCCTCTGATTCCCGCTACCCTCAGTCCGGTAGCACGCAACCGCCCCGATCAGCTCCGGATCTTCATCCTCGGCGACTCCCAGAGTCTCCTTCCCTTCGGCACGGAACTCCAGAAAACCCTCGTCGCAGGGGGTCATGAGGTGCTGTTCCACGGCGTGAAAAACGGGACTCCCTACTATTGGCAAGGGAAATGGACCTCGCCCGTGCTAACCCGTCTTTACGAGCCCGCTGCCGTACCCGAGGCCTGTGGACGCTGGAATGAAGTCTCGATGGAACCGAAGTCCATCGCCGATTATGTGGCGAGCTACGACCCGGATGTCTTTGTGATCCAGGCCGGTACCAATTTTGAGGAAGACCTCGCCAGCGACTACACCGCCGGAATTCTCGGTCTGATCGACACGAGCCTGCGCGAAGCCGGGAGCCGTGGGGCCAAGATCCTCTGGATTGGGCCGCCGGATGCACGCGACGACAAAAAAGATCCCACCTCCCAAGAGCGCGCCGTGACGACCCTGCGGGCCGCGCTCACCGCGACGGCAGCATCGCAGGGCAGCGATCCTTTTTTCGATAGCCGGCCCGCCTGCCCCATCCCGGAGGGCACGCCGGGCGACGGAGAGCACCCCGCCGACGAGGCAGGAAAAGCATGGGGCCTGGCCGCAGGGATCTGGGTGCTCGAACAAGTGCGACGCTGGCAGCAGGGAGGCACCCTCGAACGATCCCCCCCGCCCATCCCGACTTCCGCGAAGCCGGCGACGACATCCATCACCAACCGCCTGCAAACGCCTTCAGACATCAGCCCGCCGCGCAGCTTCGAAGCCGAATTCGAACTCATCGCCAAATCCGATCCGGGAGACATCACGACCCTGCCCTATACCGACGCCTTTTCCGTTTTCCGCTACCGGCTCCGCCAGCCGACCCTACATCTTCCGCAACTTCTCGACTTCGGATTGCCGGTGGACCTCTCAAACGGCGAACCTTCGATCTATGTGCTGCACTGGGCTGCACACAACGACGGGAACGGCCCTCGCGCCACCAAGGTCTCCTCCCGTCAGATTGGTGAATCCTATTCGATGCGCCTTTGCCTGCTGTCCGAACATCCGCTCAACGAACCCCTCAAAACAATGACTCAGTTCAACGATTTCGACGATTTCCTCGCCCCCGTCTTTGTCGCATCGAATTTCCTCGAGGAACGCTCCTTCTAGGGACAGGTTCGCATCGGCCGGACTTCGGCAAAACTCCGGGCTTGATTGTCAGTCCGATCCGTTTAGTTCTCCATGGAGGCGGAACCGAACCTTGGAGGTCCGCGCTACCGCCTCCCGAGGATCCTCATGCCTTCGCGTGCCCAACGCCGCTTCAGCCAACCTCGCGTGAATCTGTTCATCGCGCTCGGCTTCGTGGCTCTCGTCATCGTCGTCTTCACGATCGCCTACCGTCTCGTCGGGTGGTCGTGGAGTGACTCACTTTACATGGTCGCGATCACCGCCTTCAGTGTCGGTTATGGCGAAGTGCAGCCGGTGGACACCCCGGAGCTGAGGCTCCTCACCGTTGCGCTGATCCTCTTTGGCTGCACTGGCATCATTTTCGTGACCGGTTCCCTCGTGCAATGGTTGACCGAGGCGCAGATCCAACGAGTCTTGGGAGGTCGACGCATGCAACACGAGATCGAAAAGCTGAAAAACCATATCATCGTCTGCGGCTACGGCCGCATCGGGAGGATGCTCGCCTCCCAGTTGCGCGAGGGAGCGGCCCCTTTCATCGTCATCGACATCGATCCCGAACGCATTGCCGAAGCTCGTGAAGACGGCAATCTGACCCTCCAAGGCGAGGCAACTGATGAGGCGATGCTGCGCGCGGCCGGGATCACCCGCGCCCGGGTCCTCGCGACCGTCCTGCCCCATGATGCCTCCAATGTCTTCATCACCTTGAGTGCGCGGAACATGAATCCTGCCATCCGCATCATTGCCCGTGGGGAAGTGCCTTCCACCGAAAGAAAGCTGATCCAAGCCGGGGCCGATCGCGTCGTCCTCCCCGCCCATATCGGAGCCGACCACATCGCCCACCTCATTCTCCATCCAAACGCCACCGAGCTACTCGACCGCCAGTCACCCGATTGCCGACAGCTCGAACACCAGCTTGGCGGGCTCGGGCTGCGCCTTGAGGAAATCGAGATTGGTCCCGACTCCGGTTTCGCGAACCGGCAACTCGGAGAGGTTGAACGCGACGCCGGGGGGCGACTCATCACCATCGCCATCCAGCGCAGGGGAGGTGGAACCGATGTCAGTCCACCCCCGACCTCACTCCTTCTCGCGGGTGACGCCCTCGTCGTGCTGCGCCGGGTCGGTGGTGACTGAAGCGCCGCCTGACATCACCTCGTTCAGCATCCCGACGGAAAGCACATCGTCAACGAGATGACACCGCCACGCTTCAGGGTCGCGCGATTCCTCCGCGGGCCCCTGGGCAACAAGAGTAAACCAATCGGCCCTCCCGCGCCCAGGAGGAGTGGCGCGGCATTCGAAGAACCACATCTGATCGTCGGTCCGCTCGACCTGCACGGCCGCCCCCCAGTCAAGGGGTCTCCCGCCGAGACTGAGTTGAACCAGTTCACGAAAAGGAACGGCGCACTCCACGTTCGTCTCCAAGGGCCAATGGAGCCGGGCGTCCCGCCGTTTTGCGACCCAGCTTCGCAAGGCCCGCTCTCTCCGGGAATCGGGGGCCAATACCGCCGCGAAAACCGCGGCAAGAAGCAGGGCACCGATCAGGATCCGGGTGATCAAAGGCAAATCATCCATGAAAAAAGGGGCGGGCGTCAGGGCGGTCGATCCTGACAGAAAGACCAAGAAGAACGAATCATTCCAATCTTGTCGAGAGAGAACTTCGCCTTTATCGGGTGAATCTACCGATGGACGGATTCATGGCGCCTCCTTGCGCACGGAATCCAAACGGCTAAACTCCCACCGCCGAACATCCCATGAAAAAAGCCCTGCTGACCCTCGCCCTTCTCGCCGTATCCGCCTCCGGCCTGCGCGCCGCTGAGCCGATTCCTGACTCGCACCGCATCAATGGAGTCGCGATCGGCTGCCAGGCCTACACCTTCAACCGCTTCACCGCCTTTGAGGCGATCGAAAAGGCCAGCGCCGCCGGCGCAAAGTTGATCGAGCTTTACCCTGGCCAGAAACTTTCCCCGGCCGAACCGGAAACGAAACTCGATCACCACGCCTCCGCCGGGACTCTCGTCAAGGTGAAGGCCAAGCTCGCCGAACATGGCATCATGGCCGTCGCCTACGGGGTCGTCGGACTCAGCAAGGACGAAGCCGAGTCGCGCAAAGTCTTCGAATTCTGCAAGACGATGGGAATCCGCGTCATCAACACCGAGTCGACCGACGCCCTCGACACCTTCGAGAAGCTCGTGAAGGAATACGACATCATGGTCGGCTTCCACAACCATCCGCGCCGCGAGAACGATCCGAATTACAAGGTCTGGGATCCCAACTACATCATGGAGCTGGTGAAGGATCGTGATCCCCGCATCGGGGCCTGCGCCGACACCGGCCACTGGATGCGCAGCGACCTCAAGCCGGTCGACTGCCTTCGCATCCTCAAGGGATGCCGGGGATTGACTCTTCATGCGTAAACCTTCGTATCCACGGGCCTTTCTTCAAAGGGATTCGAGGGTGTTCGGGGATGTTTTCGCAGGGTGACGCAAGCCGTTTGTCATGTTTTGTCATGCAGGATCTGCACCGCCGTCTTGGGGGGGGATCGGCAGCCGGGTGCCCCGGATTTATCGAACTTCGTTGCGCAACAAGCCCCTCCTTCTTGGCGATGAAGAAGTTCAACCCCTTGCGGTGATCATGGCTTGAAGAAAGGGTGCTATTCCACCGGTTGGTTGTGATTGCTGCTGGATGACGCTCTGGGCGTTCCGTTGACACGCGGATCGGGGCATGAATCCGCAAACTGATCCGAACCGTCGCCCCGAACCCCTGCTCACCGAACTGGAGGCCTGCGAGTTCCTCCGCATCCGCCCGCGCCAGCTCTATGCCTGGCGAAAGCAGGGGCTGATCCCCTTTGTCCGCATCAGCCGCTCGGTGCGCTACCGGCGCGGTGAACTGGAGGCCGCTCTCGATGCGATGAGCGTGCGCGGTTCGGCCCCGAAGTCGGCTGACCGCTGAGTCGCCCGGAAACCACCCCAGATCCCCACCCCCACTTTTCAAGACATGAAGCGGTCCGATCGAAACTGGGCGCTGGTTCGCGCCCACTATGAAACTTCCCGTGACACCCTCCGCCAGGTCGCGCTCCGGTTCGGAATCCCCGAACGGACGGTGTTTCGGCGATCCGCGAAGGAAGGATGGCAGCAGAGTGGCAGCGCCACGGACGCTGCGGGTGGCAGCGGCGAAGGCGGGAATGGCAGCGATCCGCTGCCAAACTTGCCGGACGATGGCAGCGTCGGTGGCAGCAGGTCGCCTCGAAATGGCAGCGGCGATGGCAGCAAGCGGGTCGAGCATGGCAGCGCGGCGGGATCGAAGAAGGCCCCGGAGGAGGAGCGCTTCATCATTCCCGACGGTATCAATGAATGGAACCGCCTCGAGGCGGCCCGCTTCTATGTCGAGAAACTCGGTTGGGCCATCCACCCCCTCTTGGGTCCGAAGCAAGGGCAGGCCAACCAACGCGGAAAGATGCCCCTTTCCGAGGAATGGAAGCGTCACCGTTGCCAGGATGCGACCCCCGAGTTCCTCGTCCGGCATTTCGGGGGCCGCAGCAACCGCAACCTGGGCTGCGTCATCCGCGGCGACTTTGTTCACGTCGACCTCGACTCCAAGAAGGACGAGGGTGCCTCGGTCGGTCAGTGGCTGGCGAAAATGCCCACGCTGGCCTCGGTGCCGCGCGAGGTGACCGGCTGCGGTGCCCACCTCGCCTTCCGTTGCCGTGATCTCCCGGTCTCCGTGCGGCTCTCCGGAAACGCGTTGGTCCACAAGATCAGCGACACCGTCACCGCGGAGCTCTATTTTCCGGGGACAACGCTGGTGGTTTCCCCCTCGGTCCATGCCAGCGGCTTCCGCTACCGCTGGGAGGTCACCGGCGAGATCCCGCTGGTGACGTGGTCGGATCTGGTCGCGTGGTTCGGATTCCGCGAGGGCGGCGACGGCAGCGGGGATTCCATCGAAGCCAGACGCGGCAAGGCGGATCGAAGCTGGATCTCCGAGTGGAAGGAGGACCTGCGCACCTTCAACCTCGTCGCCGCAGTGGAGGAGGCCGGCCTCCTCGGAAAATGCCTCGATCCCGACACCAACAAGTGGGCGATTGCCTGTCCCTGGCAGGAGCTCCACAGCGGGGATGAGCCGTTTTCACCCGGCAGCGGCACGGTCATCTTCAATCTCCCGGAGCGCCTTCCGGCCTTCCGATGCCTGCACGCGCACTGCGCCGAGCGAACCTTCAAGGATCTGATCGGCTGGCTGGAACGTCGTCATCCGGGCTTGGTGGGTGCGCATTGCTCGCGCCTTCGCCAGTGGGAAAGCGGCCAGTCTCATCTCGACGGGCGACCGCGCATCCTTCTCCCCAGCCTGGGTCGCCCCGACTCGGAGTTTGCCGCCGAAATGGGAGCCTGTATTGGTCCGAGGCGGCAGTGGTTTCGCAAGGGCACCCAGGTGTGCACGGTGGGGCTCCGGGAGATTTCCGAGAAGGTGACCGCCCTGGTGTTTTCCTCGGTCCAGCCGGTCGAAGCCATCACCGCGGCGGAGCGTTTCGCCGAGATCGGGGTCCTGCGAAAGAACGACAAGGGGGAAATGGAGTTCGTCGCCGTGAGCATGAAGCGGGAATGCGCCGGCATGCTGATGGCGGCGCCGCAGTTTCGGGAGCAACTCCCGGCCATCGTCCGCATCCTGGACGTGAGGCTGCCGATCCGCCTCGGGAACGAAATCGTCTTTCCGGAATCCGGCTACGATCCCCGCTTCCGCTCCTACTGCCCTCCCGACGCCCCGGAACCCGAGCCGATGGGACTGGCCGAGGCCAAGGTAGTGCTGCACGAGTTGCACGCCGAGTTCTGCTGGAAGGACCTCCAGAGCCTCACCCACGCGATCGCCCGCCTCATCACTCCCTACTGCCGCGGACTGATGGGCTGGGATGCCCGGTTTCCCCTGTGGCACTACGCCGCCAACCGTCCGCGCGCGGGCAAGGACTATCTCGCGGTCATTCCCGGCTATCTTTACCAGGGATGGCTTTCGGAAGACGCCCCTCTCGACCGCGACACCGAGGAAACGCGCAAGCGGATCACCGCCGCCCTCATGTCGGGCCGGCGCAACCTCCATTTCGCCAACTGCCAGGGCTTCATCCAGGACCCTCACTTCATCGGGGCGATCACCTCCAAGACCTTTTCCGCCCGCAACCTCGGCAGCACCGACGCGCGGGCCGACCTGGTTCTGCCCAACGAGATCGAGTTCAGCCTCTCGGCCAACGTAGGACTCACCTTCCGCGAGGACATCGAGCCGAGGACGCGCCGGATCGCGCTGGAGTTCTTCGATGAAAATCCCAACAGCCGCCACTTTGCCAGGACAGACCTGCACGGCTGGGTCCTGACCCACCGACCCCGCGTTCTTGGAGCGGTCGCCGCCCTCGTGCAGCACTGGATTGCGCAAGGCTGTCCGCCCGGTCCCACGCCGTTCAATTCCTTCCCCGAGTGGGCACGCATCGTCGGCGGGATCATGGTCTCCTGCGGGCTGGGCGACCCATGCCTGCCACACGATCACCAGGACGAAATCGGCGGGGACCGGCAGGAGAACGCCCTGCGGTCGATCTTCCGGATCGGCTACGAGAACCATCCGGACGAGTGGATCGAAAAGGCGCAGCTCTTCGAACTGATCGAAGCGGCGGCGGAGGACGAGGCGCTCGCGTTCTTCTGCCGGGAGGGCGATCTCGGATCCAGATCGTCCAAAGTCCGCATCGGCCAGGCCCTTCGCCAGTTCCGCGGGCGACAGCTCGGCGGGATCCAGCTCCTGATCGAGCCCAACAGCAAGAGCCAGCGGCAGCGGGTCAAGTTCGCTCAACCCGCCGCGCCGGAGCGGGTCGACCTCTGCCACCTCCTTGGGCAGGTTGGGCAGGTTGGGCATATTAATGCCCTGCAAAAGCTGAGGGATCGTTCCGAAGGAAGGGCGCTGCCAACTGAACCGGGAGGAGCGGGAGGAATCACCGGAGAGAAAGGTGCCCAACCTGCCCAACCTGCCCAGTCTGACCGCCGCCCACTGGAACCGCGTGAAATCCGTCATCTCGCCTCGAGGACCGATCTCGCCGAGGTCGCCGATGACCTGGTGCTGAGCGCGACCGGCCGCATCGCCCTGGACCTCGAAACCTACGGCAACCGCAAGGGCGACGGGCTCGATCCTTGGCGCGGCGACATCCGCCTCCTCACCCTTTGCCGCGAGGACGGTCCGGTCTGGATGCTCGACCTCCGGGCGATCGGCTACGACCTCGGTCCGCTGGCCGCCCTTCTCCGGACCGCCACCCTCGTCATCCACAACGCCAAGTTCGATCTGCTGTGGCTGAGGTTGAAGTTCGGCCTCGACTGCCGCCGGGTCTGCTGCACCCTCACCGCCGCCCGCCTCCTCACCGCCGGCACCCCGGCGGGGAACACACTCGATGACTGCCTCAAACGCCACCTCGGCATCGAGCCCGGCCCGGATCATTCGCGCTCCGATTGGGGTTCGCCCCTGCTCCTCCCGGAACAGTTCGCCTACGCCAGCCGTGACGTCGCCCATCTCCATGAACTCGCCGGCGCCCTGGAGGGCGAACTGCAGCAGGAGGGCCTCGGCCCGGTCTGGCAGCTGGAAATGGCGCTGCTGCCCTGCGTGGTCGACATGGAGGATCGCGGCATCGCCGTGGACCGGGAAAAACTGCAAGCCATCGCCGCCCGTCAGCGTGCCCTGGCCTCTGAATCCGCCGGGATCCTGCGGGCCCACCTGGGCGTTCCCGATCTCAATCTCTCCAGCCCCAACCAGCTCCTTTCCGCCCTGCGCTCGGCCGGTCTCGACCTGAAATCCACCCGCGAGAATGAACTCAAGGCGGCCGACGACGGCCGGATCATCCCTCTGATCCTGCAATACCGGGCGGCGGAAAAGCGCGCCCAGCAGGCCGAGTCGCTCATCGAGCCCGTGAAATCCGACGGCCGCATCCATGCCCGCTTCGAGCCGACCGGAACGATGACAGGCCGCTTTTCCTCGAAGGAGCCGAATCTCCAGAACGTCGGACGCGGCGAACTGCGCGAGGCTTTCGTGCCCGCCCCCGGCCATCGCTTCATCGTCGCGGACTATTCCCAGGTCGAACTGCGGGCGGCGGCAGCCATCGCCGGAGAGACGAAGATGATCGAGGCGTATCGGGAAGGGGCCGATCTTCACACCCGGACCGCCTCCACCGTGCTCGGAGCGGATCCGGCATCCATCAGCAAAGAGCAGCGACAAACCGCCAAGGCCGTGTCCTTCGGTTTGCTCTACGGTCAAAGCGTTCCGGGTCTGATGCGCTATGCGGCCTCGTCCTACGGCGTGGCGCTTCAGGACGACGAGGCCCGCCGGATCCGCGGCGCTTTCTTCCGCACCTACGGCCACCTCCGCCAATGGCACGGCGAGAGCCACCAGCAGGCCGAGCGGGGCGTGACGGAAGTGCGGACCCGACTGGGCCGGCGACGACTGGTTCCCGAAGGCGCCTCGGACTGGGACCGCTTCACGGCCCTCGTGAACACGCCCGTTCAGGGCGGCTGCGCCGACGGGATGAAGCAGGCCATCGTGCTCTTGTCCGAGCGTTTGCCCGCAGGAGCACGAATCGTTTCCACCGTGCACGACGAACTCATCGTGGAGGCTCCCGAGGCCGAAGCGGAAACCGTTCTCCAGCTGGTCATCAAAACGATGCGCGAAGCCATGGCCGGGATCTTCCCCGAGGTGCCCATCGAGATCGAGGGCGGCGTCTGCCACCACTGGGGCGAAAAATGATCGCCGGCCGGCTTGCGATCAGTCGCCTTCGTGAAGCATTCGGAACACCTCGTCGAGCGCCCGCTGGCACTCCGCCTGGATGCCGACCGCGTCGAGGCCGCTCAGGATGGGCGGCAGCTCCACCTCAAACTTGCTGCGAAAGAGTTGGATGGCCCGGCCCACGCGGGTGGTCCATTCCTCCCGCACCTCGGCCAGCGGGACGTATTCCTCCCGCCGGATGGCGAGGCGCAGCTCCCGCTCCTCCACCTCGGCGAGGAGCTTGCGGGCTTTGAGCGAGGTCTCCTCGTCGGTTTCCAGCCCCTCGGACTTGAGCCCGGCCTGGCGGATGTAGGTCCGCCACGCGCCCACGTCGTGCATCCCGTTGGCGGCGGGTTCCGGGACGCCCGGCCGCTTGCGCCAGGTCTGGAGGGCGCGGCGGCTCACGCCGAGGCAGCGCGACAGCTCGACGTAGTTCGCGGCCCACTCCGGTCCTTGGGAGCCCGAGGAGGCCAGCGATTGGAGCATGGCCCGCTCAGCCCGGGTGAGCTTGCCTCCGTTCTGGACGCGGTGGACGAGGTTGGCGAAATCCCGGCTCAGGAGTTTCCGGGCGATCTCAGGGGTGATGGCTTCCATGGCCCGGCCATGCCGTCAACGCTTCCGGTGGCCGGTGTGCAACAAGACGGCTCTGCCGGGCGGGTGCGTCCGTTTGTTGCGCAACAAACCGGCCCGATCCGATGGCGGTTCCGGGGTGATTTGCCGAAATTCGCCGGATCGGCAGCCTGACCGTGGCCTCGGCGATACGATGGCGCACGTCCCGTCGCGGTGGGAAGTTCGGGCCGGTTTTCCACTTCACTTCCCACTTCCGGTCACCGGCGAATCTGCCGGAACCTGCCGCCAACCGCCTCTCGTCGCAGCCATCCGCGCCTTTTCACCGGGCGATTTCCGAGCTCAGGCGTGAAAAAAGTGGGAAGCGCGAAAAAACATCCCTCATGGAATTTGGGTGAGGGTTTGACCCCCAGGGTTCGGAGACTGGCTCGTTAATAGATTTCCTTGTTCTCGCGGCAATTTGCCATCATGCTTCTTTCGGTGGCAATTCAGCACCCGGTCGCATTTGCGGCAGATTGCATCCCATCCATGGATCGGCATCGAGA
>NEUQ01000053.1 GCA_002288445.1 Verrucomicrobiia bacterium Tous-C2TDCM
CGTCCTCCATTCCAAGGTTGATCATTTGCCGCGCTCGTAGTTAGATAGTTTGCCATGACAAGCGGTTCCAGTTCCGAAATCAAGCCGTTGAAACACGCCCCAGATCTCGATCTCGTGGACCGGGCCATCGCTGGCGAGCCCGCGGCGGTGCGCGAGTTTCAGGACACTTACCGTCCCATGCTGGAACGGGTCCTCATCTCGCGGGGCGTCGACCGGGTTCAGGCCGAGGATCTCGTCGCCGACATCATCGGCGAGTCCTTCGGGGCCGGCAAAAACGGCACGACGCGTCCGCTTCTCGAAAAGTTCGAGGGGCGTTCCTCGCTTTCCACCTGGATGATCCGCACGACCTGGAATCGCTGGCTGGACCTGAAGCGCCGCGACAAGTTTCGAGGGGAGTTGTCCTCGTTTCCGGATGAGGATGATCGGTCCGGTGACCCCTTCGATCGGCTTGCCGGTGCCGATCCCGTTGAGAATCTCCTCGACAGCGATCTCTCGGAGTTGATGGGACGCGCCATCCGGGAGGCTTTCGACTCGCTGGGCCCTGAAGTTCTCCTGATGTTGAAGCTCTCGTATCTTCACGGCATCAGCCAAGTGGCCATCGCTCGGATGTGGCAGTGTGATCAGACCCGGGTCAGCCGCACGCTGACGGCAGCGCGGCAGCAGGTCGCAACCGAGACGATGCGGCGTATCCGCGAGGCTGATGACAGGCTCCAATTGGAATGGGAAGACTTCCAAAAACTTTGCGCGGCTGGCCTTGATCTCTGATTGCGGGGGAAAAGAGATGGGGAACGGATCCGATGCTCCGGCGGAATATCGCCTCGTGGTTCCGCCCTCCGCAGCCGGAGAGCGTTTCGACAGGTATCTGCCCGCGGCGCTGGCGAAGGCGGGGTGTGAGCTTTCCCGGGCAATCGTTCAAGAACTCATCAAGAGCGGTGGCGCTCTCCTCGGCGGGCGTCAAGTGAAGCCGAGTCATCCCGTCGCGGCGGCGGATGAGGTCTTGGTCACGATTGTGCCGGAGCGGTCCGCCGGTCTGCTCGGCGAGGAAATCCCGCTCACGGTTCTCTTCGAGGATGAAGACCTCATCGTCATCGACAAGGCCGCGGGTCTTGTTGTCCATCCTGGATCGGGCAATCCCGACGGCACTCTTGTGAACGCGCTTTTGCATCATTGTCAGGGCAAACTTTGCGCGCTCGCCGGAGAGGATCGTCCGGGGATCGTTCATCGGCTCGACAAGGAGACCTCGGGCTGTCTCGTCGCGGCGAAGAGCGAGGCAGCCTATCATTCCCTCGTCGCCCAATTCTCCGGGCGCGAGACGGAGAAGGAATACCTCGCCGTGACCGAGGGCATCCCCGCCAAAGACGAGGGCACCATTGGGACGAACATCGGACGCCATCCCGTGAACCGCCAGAAGATGGCCGTCGTCTCCGCTCCCGCAGGGAAGGACGCGATCACCGACTATCAAGTGCTTCGTTTTGACGCGCGCGAAAACTGGGCGACGTTGCGATGCGTGATCCACACCGGTCGCACCCACCAGATCCGGGTGCATCTGAAGGAGGTGCTGCGTTGCCCAATCCTCGGCGACACCATCTACGCCCAGGTCCCGCGGCAGAAGGTGAAGGTCGAACGGCTCATGCTACACGCGCGCCATCTTGCCTTCAAGCATCCCCTCAGCGGCGGGAAACTCCACTTTGAAGCTCCCTTGCCGGAGGCGTTCCGGCGTTTTGTATGAAGGGTCGGCGCGACCCCATCCCTGACCTGAGATGGCAAACCGGGACCGGGAGTTCGCGCGATGGCGATGGGCTCACTTCGGAATCTCGTTCAGCGTGTAATACGCCTGCGGGTGCAGCAACCCGAATCCTCCTTCAGCCGCCTTGAGCCCGTCGGCGTGCAATTCGTGAACGTGGCCCTTGGTGAGAGGCGCGACCTTCAGCTTCAGGCTCTTGCCATCCTCAGCCACGGAAGCCACGCTGACCTTCGGGCTAACTTGGTCGACTTCGGGGCTGCCATAGGCTTTTTGGTAAATGTAGGTGTAGGCCTCCATCGCGAACGCGGCATCGGTCGCGCTGGATTTGTCGATCGGCTGGGTGAAGGTGAGCTCGAAGCCATCTGGCAGAGCCCGCATCTCGTGGATCTCGAAGGGTATCTTCCCGGTCCAATTGACCCGCTCGAAGTTGTAGGGGAGGCCGCCGCGCGCGCCCCAGCCGCGGTCGGACCCGCTTGTGTAGAGACTGCCATCGTCGGAGAGACGAAGGGCGATGTTGCCCGACTTGAAACCCTGAAGAAACGGGAACATCGCGCCTTGGTAAAGGCCGTTCACTTTTTCGAGGAAGACGCGGTGAATCTTCGAGTGGGTCTGTTCGCCGACGAAGACTTGACCCGCGAAGGGACCGAACCTGCCTTTCGTGAGATCGGGGACGATTCCGGTGGGGGAGTTCCCGACCCTCTGGTGAGGCAGGATCACGGCGGGGGGGACGAGCTCGGGGATGTTTTCGCGCTCCTTCACCGTGCGGCTGCCGCCTTCGTCGAAGGGAGGATTTTGCGGGCGGTCGCCGATCGCTCCGCCGGCGAAATCGAAGTAGACGTTGCCGTTGGGATTGCCTTGGAACGACCCGGGCTTGACCCACTTCAGCGAACTAGAGCCGTTCCACGCGCCCTGGTTGTCGGTGTAAAACACATCGCCCTCCGCATTGAAGCCGATCCCGCCGGGAGAGCGCACGCCGCTCGCGGTGGGGATGAGTTTGCCCTCGGGCGACACACGAAGGACCCAGCCGCGGTAAAGGGCCTCGGCGGTAAAGGAACCGGTGAGGCAGAGGACGCACCAGAGATTACCCTCCCGGTCGAACTGCGACCCGAAGGTGTATTCGTGGTAGTCGCCCTTGATGCCCCATCCGTCGCTGACCGTCTCGAAGACATCGGCACGGCCATCACCGTCCTCGTCGCGGAGGCGCGTCACTTCGGGACGCTGCACCACGTAGAGCCAGCCGTCGCGCCAGGCCAAGCCGAGGGGCTCGTGGAGGTATTCGGCGAAGAGGGTCCATTTGGCGGGTTTGTCAGGATGTCCGGCGGCGCCTTCGATGATCCAGACCTGGCCGCGACGGGTGCAGACCGCGACCTTGCCATCGGGGAGCAGCTCGATGCCGCCGCCCTCGATCGAGGTGCCCTCGGGAGCCGGGAGGTTGGTGATGGTGTAGAAGTCGGATTCTTTCGGAGTCTCTGCGACAAGCGCCGAGGTTAGCAAGGGGAGGAGAAAAAGGAGCGAACGTTTCATGGGCCGGTGGGTTGGGGTGTTCGGTTCGAGAGGATCGGGTCAAGGCTGGAGCGGAGCGTTCCAGCGGTAGGACAGGGTCAGGGTGGTGCCGGCGGCGACGGGGGCGAGGGTTTCGTCCTTCCCGCCGGACTTGCGGGTGACGGTCTCGGCTCCGTCGACCTTCACTCTCAGGTTCCCTCCGACATCGATCCAACCATCGGTGACCTTCTGCGATCCCGTCTCGGAGATCCGGAAATAGGTGTGTTCGTCAGGATCTCCGTCGATCCTGATGGTGCGCACGATCGAGGTGACGCCGTCGATTTCCCCCGGAGTGAAAGTGTCGGTGACGACGAGCTTACGGTAATCGTAGCGGAACGTGGGGAAACGTTTCGCATCGAGGCGGTAGCCGCGGAACTGGTAGTCGGGATGGCGCACGTTGATGGTGATCTCCTTTTGTGGATCGGCGGTGTCGCGCTCGTATTTTACCTTCGCCTCGGAGAAGGGTTCCCACGGTTCGTCGAGACTCTCGAGGATTTGAAATGGCAGGCCGTGGGCGAGTTTGACACGGTCTTTTCCGAGCGGTGTGCTGCCGGAGCCGCGCCCGTTCCAGTGGGGCGCAGCGTCCATGAATTCCCCGCGGAAGAGATAGGCGAGGTTCAGGACATCGGCATCCCAGACGAGGTTGACCGCTCCTGGATAACCGACTCCGATGGCGCGCGGCTTGGCATCGGGAAGGAAGGCGCGGTGGACAATAGCCTCGCCAGGATTTCTCGCGGTGAGGGGAATGGGCTCGAAACTCTGACCGGCCTTCCTGGCTTCGTCTCTCTCGGTTGAGAGCCAGCGGGTTCCGAACTTGCCGGGTCCTTTGACGGAAAGCGCGAGGGAGCGGTTGCCGCTCGCTTCGAAGTATTGCACCTGCATCGTGTGGAGGCCGGCCTGGAGAGACTCTTTCATGCTCACCGTTTTGGCGGGGTGGATGCCATCGTTCCCGATTACGGTCTCGCCGTCGATGATCAGCGCGGATCCGTCGTCAGAGGTGAGGGAGAAGTGGTAGTCGCCGCTTTCGGCGATGGTGAATTCGGCGTCGAAGACGAGTCCAAAGTTTCCTTTGCGGCCCTTCGCCGGATCCAGCGAGAGGTGCCCGTCGTCGAGGGTGCCGGTCTTCGCGGGTTGGAGCGAGGAAAAGTCGGGCAACTCCTCCCACTTGCCCTCGTAGATGCCGTAGCGGACTTTACTTAGGAAAGGCGGTGTGGTGGCCTCTTTGAGCATTTGCTCGAGATCGCCGCGTTTCCAGGGGCTGGTGCGACTGGCATACTCCTTTCGCCAGTTCCCAACGTCGACGGGTTTCGGGTTGCGACGGTTGCCTCCGAATTCCTTCGTCGTATAGGCGATGAGGGCGGCAATCTGTTCGTTGTTTAGAATGCCCTCGAGTGGCAGCATGGCCTGGATGTAGCGATTGTCCTCTTTCAGGATGCCTTTGAGAACGAGGGCGGTGAGGAGTTTGGGATGATCGCCTTTGAGGTAGGCCGAGTCGTGGAGCGATGGCGCCATCTGAAGATCGCCGGCGCGGATGCCCCTTCCATCGGGACCATGGCAGGCCACGCAGGACTGGTAGGTGAGGCGGCCAAGCTCGAGGATCTTGTCGTCCTGCGCGGTGAGGGGAAACCACGCCATGAGCGACGGGACGAGGGAGAGAAGAAGAAATCGCTTCATTTGATATCGGAGGCGGTGAGGTTAAGGTAGGCGGCTCCGGAGGTCAAAGTGACTTCGTGCGCGACCGCGCCCCCGGTTTTTGCGTCGAGGATGTCGTCATCGGCCGGTTTCGTGACAAACGTCCTTGGTTTCCGCCATTTTTCGCGCCTGCGCCATGAATTTTCCCCGACTTCTGATGCTTTTCCTCCCGTTGGCTTGCGGGGTTTCGGGGATTTCGGCGAACGGGGCCGGGACCATCGGGATCTGGCATCGTGACTACGCGTCCGCGATGAACGAGGCGAGGACGGAGAACAAGAAACTCCTCATCGTGTTCACGGGAACGGACTGGATCGAGATCTGCGACAAGTTCTACAACGAGATTCTGGGTGATCCCATTTTTATCGAGACGGTCGCGGAGGAATTCGCGCTCCTGAAGCTCGAGTATCCGAAGGACAACGTCCTCCCCCGCGAGGAAGCCGCACAGAAGGCCGTCCTGCGTGACGCCTACCGGGTGCGTGGTTTTCCGACGGTGGTCCTGACGGACACGGCGGGTCGGCCTTTTGGGCTGAACGGATACCAGCCACTAAAGCCCAGAGAATACGGCGAACAGCTCCTTGCGATCAACTCCTTTCACGAGGAGGGCATGGCGTTGGCGAACAAGGCGACGGAGCTCACGGGGGCGGAAAAGGCAAAGGGTCTCAGCCGCGCGATTCCGGATCTGCCGGGGGCGCTGGTGGCTCGTTTTTTCAGGCCGGAAATCGAGGCGGTGCTCGCGGCGGACTCCGAGGACTCGCTGAAACTCGCCGAGCCCTTTCGCAAACTGCTCGCCGAAGCCGATTACAGCCAGGAGATCCAGCGGCTCGCCCGCGAGTCGAAGTGGTCCGAGATGATCACGGCGACCGATCGTCACATCGCCGCGCAAAGGCTCGAGGGGGAAGCCCTTCAAGGGGCGCTGCTGAACCGAGCCGGGTTCGAGCGTCGTGCCGGAGACGCCGAAGCGTTTCCATCGACTCTGCATCAAATCATCGCGATCAATGCCAACTCGCCCCCCGGCGAAGAGGCGGCCCGGCTCTTGAAGTCGGAAGGGGCAACCGCGCCTGGAGAACCGCCTGCGAAGGCCGCCGCAGGGGAATGACCGATTCTCCCGGGACCGGGTAAACCGAGGGAAATTAGTGAAGTTCCCTTTATTTTTTTATCATTCCCGGTATTTTGGTAAAAATCGCTTCTACGGGAGTCATTCCGTCGTTCGTTTTCAATACCAACCGCGTTTCTCATTTCGCCATGCGCCTTTCCGAGTCATTCCGCCTCGTTGCCTTCCTTCTTTTCGGGATCCTCGCGCCCCCGTTCCTGACTCAGTGCAAGACAACCGCGGTAGCCTCCTACAAAGAGGTGAGCTACGATCCTGCCAAGCTCAAAACCCCGTCGGGCCATGGAATGGAGCGGGACGACTATCCCTTCGACGATCAGGGCAATTACCGGAAGGACTGGGTCAAGAGTAATGCCAAGGGCAAAGACCCATCGGCCATGCCGGGAGTGGAGGCAGCGCCGCAATTGGCTGCCGCGACGAATCCAGCCGGAGAAACGCCGCCGCCGGTAAACACGAGCTATCCGACTTACGAGGAAGCTTTGGCGGCGCGTGAGACGGGGGTGGGGCTCGCCGGCCCTGTTTCGGGCGCGTCACCCGTCGCGGCGACTTCGGCGATGACTCTTGCCTCAGCTGCAGTCGGGGAAACGACGACCGTCGTCCTGGCTTCGGCTCCTGTCGAGGCGGCCGCTCCCAGTTACCACAAGGTCGTTTCGGGTGACACGCTCTTCGCCATCGCGAACCGACACGACACGAGCGTGGCGGACCTCAAGCGCGTCAACGGATTGACCGGTGACAGCATTCGGCCCGGGCAAAGTCTGCGGATCCCCTGACGGGACTCATCGACCGGGCAAATCAGGCGCTCTGCCGTTTGGGGGACTTTTTCAAAACGCCCGCGGTCCTTCCTTTTTTGGCGGCGATTCGCTTTTTTAATTCGGGCCAGTAATCCTCTCCCGCAATGTGGCCGACGCAGCGCCTCGCGCCGCAATGGCAGGGGTGGTCTTCCCATGATTCGAGATCGAAGCCGTAGTTGTAGAAAAGCTCCTCGTCCTTCTCGATGTCCCGGAGGGATCCAATCCAGATCGATTCCCCCTCGATCCATGCCTCGCAATTTGGTTCGCAGCTGTGGTTGATGAGCCGCGCAGAATTCCAAGGCATGTCTCCGTCGATGTCGAATTCATCGTCGAGGGTGAAGATGTAAACGGCGGCATCGCCGGTCTCTTTGGCAAGGTCGATCCTGGCCCAGCCCCTTCGGTTCGACTCCTCCTTGTCGATCTTTTCCCCGAGATATTCAATGATGTTGGTCCCCTCGGGGATGCGTTTCTTGGCAAACAGACCACGACCGTGGACGCCCGAGCGGCGCACCTCGCACCACTTCGAGTCACAACGTTCGCCTTCCAACAGGGCGTTTTCTTCTTTCATTCGGGATCAGGGGCTTCCGACCATGGCGCGGAAAACTCAACGTAGGAAGAGCCGATTCCGGGCCAACCGGCGGGACAATGCAGCACTCCGGATAGAGCGCGAGGAGATTTCGGAGCAAATTCGGGACGCGAGAGCGAGAGGCGGACGACTCCCTTTGTTGCATCGAGGATCTCGACTACTGGAGGTTCGTCGGAGTCGACCTGGAGGTCGTTGCAGAAGACTTGGATCGTCTTGGCCTCCCTGACTTCCAGGCCGGGGATGGTCGCGGTCAGTTCGATGCGATCGGGAGCGGCAAGGCGGGGTAGAAAGGCCCACGCTTGGGGCGCCGGTTTCGGGGCGGACTCCCGCACCTGCGAGAAAGCGCGGGCGATCGCTTCGTCGCGAGGTGGCGTCTCTCCGGCCTTGGCCACGGGGATCTTTAGGGTGAGATCAGCGATTCCCGGATTGCAGGAGACGGCGCACGACATCCACGAAGCGCGTGCGGCGATCACGACCTCCCCGTTTGGGATGGCCGCAGGCGGGGTGATCTCGGTCAGCAGCAGGACGGATCCCTTGTATCCATTGGCGGCGATCCCGGCCATCAAGACGCGCCCTGGTGGAGGCCAAATCAGGCCACCGCTTCTGAATCCCTCGGGCAGAGTCCAATCGAGACGCGTCGCGACGCCAACGATTCCGGGTCCGCGCCAATAGGTGTGATGGCCAGGCAGGGGATCGAGTCTAAGACCGATGGTGAAAGGCTCGCCCGGAACGACGGCCGTGACATCCGTGACGAATTGGGCGCGTTCGATCCCTGGGCGTGAGAGCGGCTCCGATTCGAGGGCGAGGCCCCGACACGATCCACCCGCCAACCAAAGAGCCGAAAGGGTGAGTGGGTAGATCCATCGCATCGCGAGTCCAATGATGGCGGAATCGCGACGGGTCTCAAATGCTTTTTGAAGACCAAGTGGTGCAGGGGAGCCGACCCGTTTTACCCGCCCACCATCGCTTGCTTGCCGCCCTTGGACTCACCCGCTTTGGAGAAGGTGACCCCAACCGTCTTCGACACACCGAACTCCTCCATCGAGACGCCATACATGACATCGGCCCGCGACATCGTGCGCTTGCTGTGGGTCACGATGACGAACTGGCTGCCTCCGATGAAGCGATCGAGGACGCGGAGGAAACGGGCGATGTTCGATTCGTCGAGCGGAGCGTCGAGCTCGTCGAGCACGCAGAAGGGCGAGGGTTTCACCATGTAGATCCCGAAAAGCAGAGCCACGGCCGTCATGGAGCGCTCGCCGCCCGAGAGCAGGCTGATCGACTGGAGTTTCTTGCCGGGAGGTTTTGCGATGATATCGATACCGCACTCGAGCGGGTCGTTGTCGTCGAGGAGAACAAGATCGGCCTTGGCCTTGTCGCCGAAGAGTTCCCGGAACATGTCGCGAAAATTCTTCCGGATCAGTTCGAAAGTCTCGGAGAACATTTTGCGAGTGTCGCGGTTGATCCGGGCAATCATGCGGAGGAGCTCCTCTTTTGAATTCTCAAGGTCCTCGAGCTGCTGCACGTTGAACTTGTAGTGTTCCTCGAGCTCGTCGAATTCCTCGATCGCATCGATGTTCACCGGCCCCATCGAATCAAGTTTGGTGCGGAGCTGGCTGACTACGTCTTCGACAAACTCCCAGTCGGGCTCGGCGGGATCCTCGAGCACGGGGATTTCATCGTCCGGGTCTTCTGCCGCGTGATCTTCCATCGCTTCGCCGATGCTTTCCGCGGTCGGTATGCCGGAGGACGCGGCGTGGGATTCTTCGTCGTCCGAATCCGATTCGGAATAGGCCCGCAGGCGAGTCGCACCGTTCTTGCGACGTTCTTCGATGGCGAGGAGGAGGGCGTGGCTGTCGGGCTCGAAAAACTCGAGCTCGGTGCGGTAGCGGTCGCGGCAGTGTCGCTCGAGATTCTCGAGGGTGAGGTCGAGCTGGGCGACTTTCACTTGCTCCTTGCCCATCTGTGAAGCGACCTGCTGCACCTCCTTGCGTTTGCGGGTGAGTTCGGTTTCTCCCTCCTCAATCTTCGCAGAGTAGCCTTTCCGGTCCTCGAGGATGCGGGTGCGCTCGGCCGTGGCGGCGGAGGCTTCCGCTTCCCATTCGAGAATGCGTTTCTGGAGAACCTGCGTCTCGGAGGCGGCATTCGCGGTGCGTTCGAGGTAGTCGACGATCTCGGTCTCGCGACGTGTCACCAGATCGACGAGTTCGGCGAGACGGGCGAGCATGGGATCGCGCTGTTCCTCGAACTTCTCGCGGGTTCCGTTCTCGACGGCGAGACGGGTGCGCGCTCCGGTGACCTCTTCCGTGAGCTGTTCCTCGCGGAAACGAGCCTCCTCGAGGTCCGAGGCGGTGGTGGAGGTCTCGGCATCGAGCTCACTGACGCGGATCGCCGCCGCGTCTCGCTCGGAGCGCTTCTCCTCGAGCGCCGCTCGGAGGTGAAGGGCACGATCATCCACCTCGCGGCGTTCCCATTCGAGGCTTTCGATGCGATTGCGGAGCTGGTTCAGGTCGCGCTCAATGAGGGCGAGCTTGCCCTCGAGGGTGGACGAAGAGACCCGCTTTTGCTGGAGTCGCTCGCGGGCCTCCTGGAGACCCGCTTCGAATTCGTCGACGCGCTTGTTGAGTTCGTCGCGTCGTCCCTGCCGGCTCTCGACCTCGTAATCGAGCGCGGCCGTGACTTCGGCCAGTTCCCGGACTTCGGTTTGCATCCTCAGCACCGAGATCGAATCATCCCCAGTGCGTCCACCGTGGATAATCCCTTCGGTGGTGATGAATTCACCGGCTAGGGTGGCGATCGCAAATGCTCCACTCTCTTCCCGCAATCGCAGGGCTGTGGGAAGGTCTTCGACAAGGAGGATGCCTTCCAGCAAGCGGGAGACGAGCGAATCCACTTTCGGATCGCAGCGCACCTGTTCCGAGGCCCAGCCGATCGAGCCAAGTGGAGCCCTCCCTCGCGAGACGGTCTCGGCCGCAGAAAGGTGGCTCTCGGCAATGACCGAGGCCTTGCCGAGGTTCCCTTCACGCAAGGTTGCGATCACCTTTTCGGCGATGGCGATGTCCGATACAATCACCGATTGGAGCCTGCGCCCGAGGGCGGCCTCGATCGCATCCGCAAACCGACCGTCCACCTCGATGTGGTTGGCGAGGGGCGCACGAAGGTGGGGAGTGAAAAACTCCGGATCGTTGAGACCCTTCAACACTTCCTGAACGCCCTTCTCGAACCCCTCGCCGTCGGCGATGAGCTGATCGAGCACTTCGAGACGCGAGCGTTTTTCGGCGCGGAGTTTGTGGAGCGAGGAGAGATCCTCCTGTAGATCCGCGGCGGAGCGGCGGGCACGATGATACTTCTGCTCGAGTTCGGCGAGGTTTTCCTCGTAGCCCTCGATCGCCAGTTGATGGCCGGCGATTCGATCCTTGAATTCGGCGGCATCGCCTTTGCGTGATTCTTCGTCCGCCCGCAGCCGCAGGATCTCTTCGGCGAGCTGGGTCGACCGTTGCTCGTCAGACTCGGTCTGGCGTTCATTGGTGGCGAGGTGAGCCTCGAGGCTCGCGATGCGGCTCTTCAAGGTGCTGCGCTCCTCTTCGATCCCCCGGATGCGAAGATTCAACTCCTCGCGACGCTGCCGGGCGGCGCGGGTTTCCAGCTCGAGGGTTTCCACCCCGGCTTGTTCTTCGAAGATGCGGGCGGCGACGGCCTCGAGCTGGCGATTGGCGTTGTCGAGATCGGCTTCCTGGCGCACCCGTTTCTCGGTGGCCTCGGCGATTTCCTCCTCGTTTTGGCGGATGCGGACGGAATGCTCGTGGGTGCGCTCGACGTTGAACTCGATGCGGTTTCCGGCATTGCTCACCTCGTTTTCGAGACGGGAGAGAAGATTTTGGAGCTCGGCGAGGCGGCGCTCGATCTCCTGATATTCGACCCGGGCCGATGCCATCTCGGCTTGCCGTTTCTCGATCGATTCCTCCAGCTCTTCTTGACGCAGGGTGAAGTGGCGGATCGAGCTCGAGAGCTCGGATTTCTCAGCCCGGATTTCCCGCCACTTTTTGTGGCCGAGGTGAAGCTCGAGGGTGCGGACGTCGTCGAAGAGGGACTGATAACGCTTCGCCTTGGAAGCTTGTCTTGAGAGCGACCGGATCTGACGTTCGTTTTCGGCGATGACGTCGCGGATTCGAACGAGGTTTGCCTCCGTGTAGTCCAGCTTGCGAAGGGCCTCCTTTTTCTGGGTCTTGTATTTCGTGATCCCGGCTGCTTCCTCGAAGACGGCGCGACGATCCTCGGGCTTCGAGCTGAGGAGCATGTCGATCTTGCCCTGCTCCATGATCGAGTAGCTCGTGCGACCGATCCCCGTGTCCATCAGCAGATTGTGGATGTCCTTGAGTCGGACCGGCTGCTTGTTGATGAGGTATTCGCTCTTTCCGTCGCGGAAGACCCGGCGGCCCAGGGAGACTTCGTCGTAGTCGGTGGCAAGGATCCCTGAGCAGCCCGAGAGCGTCAGGGTGACTTCGGCCATTCCAAGAGGAGAGCGTTTGTCTGTGCCGTTGAAGATGACATCCGCCATCTCACCTCCCCGAAGCGCTTTGGCCGAGGTCTCACCCAGGACCCAGCGCATTGAGTCCACGATGTTCGACTTACCGCAGCCGTTCGGCCCCACGATGCCGGTGACGCCCTCGTGGAATTCGAGTTTGGTTTTGTCGGCGAAGGATTTGAATCCGTGAATCTCAAGTGATTTGAGGCGCATGGCAGCAGGGGGCGGAAAGAAGAAGAGACTCGCAAATACGAGAATTTTGTTCTCACAAATGATAAACCATCCCGTATATTGAGCGGTTTCGAGCGGGTGTCGAGGGGAAATTTGTGAAATCGGTGAATGGGGAAGTTCGAAGAAGGGTTATTTTAAAATGCAAGAGGCTTCCCTGAGAGGGGTTGCAAATTTTTATTTGCGGAGAACAGTTGCAGTGTTAGGATTGAGCGTCCTGTGATGTTCAACGCGTTACTGGGCTTCCTACTCGATCTGGAGTGCATTGCTCCGAGAGATTAATAAATTTTTAGTTTTTGTGCGGAACGGGGCGGCCCGGCGCGGTGAACGAGAGTTCCGGTGCCGGGCCGTTTTGCGTCTTGCGAGAATCGAGGCCGGCACGAGAAGCCGCGGAGAAATTGACCCCGTGGGACCCGGATTTAAGTCTCCTGAAGATTTTGTTTTTTGAATTGGAATCACGAAAATCCGCGGAATTCTTTTCGAATGGCTGCATCATGAAGGGCTCCGATGCGTCGAACGGAAAACCTTTGGATTCATTCATCCCGCCCCCTCTCATGAACAACGAGATCGCCCTCCTTGCCCAGTTCCTCGAAACCCTTGGTGCTGAAGTTTCCGGCCATTCGGCTTCGCCCCTTTCAGCTGAGCAGATCGAGCGCATCCGCGAATTCGCGTCGGGAAAGCTCGGGCCGTCGGAGCGCCAAGCGCTTCTGCCCAGCCTTCTTGAAAACGAAACCGCCCTTAGCACCCTCGTGAAGGCACTACAAGCCCAGGCCTGAGATGTCGGTTGTCCAAACCCAGCTCCTCAGGCTCTCTGGTCTCGGTGATACTGCTTCCGAGGTCGAGCGGCAACTCGAGTCTTGGATTGAGGCGAGTTCCCCGGCTCAGCTGGTGGGATTGATCGATTCTGCCTCGCTCTCTTTGTTGAACGATGCCTTCGCTCAGGCGGGCGGTTGCGAAGGAACCGTCTGGCTGATTGATCGCGAGGCGGGTGAACTGGTGGCCGTCTACAATTCCGGAGAAGAGTCCGATCGCCTCGTCGGGTTCCGACAACCGGTCGGACAGGGGATCATCTCGATGGTTTTCGCCCAGCAGCTTCCCTATTGTGAAAACCACATCGAGGAGAGCCCCGGGCACGACGACACCCTCGACCGCAAGATCGCCAAACACACCACCGCCATGATCGCGGTGCCTTTCCACTTCGCCTTCGGCCTGCGTGGGGTGATCTCCTGTGTCCAGCTTGCCGAGGCTCCGCGGGCGCGGGAGGGTTTCCGCTTCTCCGATGTGGAGATTCTCTCCCGGGCCTCGAATCTGGTGGAAAGACTCATCAATGGGACTCTTCTAAACTCCCTGCTTGGCCTTGGTGATGGGGCTTGAATCCTCCATTTCCTGGCCGGACCTCACCCTCGCCCGGCGCGCCCTCGATGAAGGGGATGGAGCCGGTGTGAAGGTGGCAATCATTGATTCAGGGGTCGACGTGAGCCACCCGGCTCTGGCGGGACTGACTCTCGAGGACGAGGTCACCGTCTCCTGCGATGGGGTGAACCTACGCATCGAGGACTCGGCCGGGGGCGATGTCTACGGGCACGGCACGGCCGTTGCCGCTCTCTTGCACAACATTGCCCCGGGAGCGCGGGTGGGGAGTTTTCGAGCCCTCGACAGCAGCAATCATGCAAGAAGCTTTGTCATCGCGGAATGCGTGAATCAGGCGATCAACCGGGGCTATCAGGTGATCAACTGCAGCTTTGGTTGCCGCGGCTTGCCTCGCTACGTGTTGGATTACAAGGACTGGGTCGATCGTGCTTACCTCGAGGGCGTCCAGATCGTCGCCGCCTCCAGCAACCTTGACTCCGGCATCCGCGAGTGGCCCGCCTACTTCCCCAGCGTCATCAGCGTTCGTGGAATCGATTGCGGCCTCGACGAACTTTATCACCACCCCCGTCGCCACGTTTCCTTTCTTGCCCGCGGAGAGCGGGTCGAAGTGCCTTGGCTCCACGGAGCAACCAAGATCGAGACAGGCAGCAGCTATGCCGCCCCGCTCGTTTCCGGAAGGATCGCCCGACTCCTCGGCCGGTTACCGTGCCTGAACCCGGCGGCAGTGAAGCCGCTTTTGGCTGAATTGGCGATCCCTTACCCGGGCGATTGCTAAAGTGGGTGAAGATATCATTTTTCCGAGATTCACCACAAAAAAGCTGGACGTTCAGAAGAGTTGTTCTACAGGTATTCTGATATTAACAGTTTGTATTGCTTGAATACTCGCCTTCCTGGCAACTTGTCTGAGATCTTTACGCTCCGCTTCCGACTCCGGGAAGAGCTGCGTTTCCTCCAAGCTGGCCAAGTCTTGATCGCGGAAAAGGTGAAATCGGGCCGTCGGTATTCCATGAAGGCTTGGCAGCACGAGATGCTGATGAGCTTCGACGGCAGAACGACCTTCGGAGCCGCTGCCGAGCGGATTTACCTGAACCGGCCTGGCGCTTTCACCGCCATCGGCCTTCTCAATTTCTACAACTGGCTCTACACCGAAAATCTCGTCATCTGCGAATGCGACTCGATTTTTGAGTTTGCCGTCGCTGATGCCGATTCCGAGAAGCAGGGCGCTGATGAGATCCACGGCGAAAGGGGTTTGTTAGGGTTCGCGAGTCGACTCCTCGGAGAGTCCCGAACGCGTCATGGACTCGCCATCGCCGCGGCGCTCGTCTTTTTCCTGTCCGTCATCCGCCTCGTCTACGTGGCAGCTCCGGTCTTTGAGCCGCCCATCGACCGTCTCTATGCCGAGGTGGGTCAGTGGTTCGATGAGGAAAGTCCAGTGGCGACGATCGCAGAATCCCGGCGCGCCGCGGCGGATTCGGCGGTCGAGGCGATCGAGTTCTCCGCCCTCGCCGATGAAACATCGTCCGAAGCATCGCCGGTCGTCCCTGCGTCGCCCGTTCCGGAGCCGGCGTTCGTGAAGGGCGTGCCTCTACCACCGGCTGAAGCTCTCTCTGAGGCACCCTCTGTTTCACGCATCGAGGTCCTCCGCACCGAGATCGAAGAGTGCCGCGTCCGCCGCGACGAGTGTTACTTGCAGAACGACGAGCTGGGCTATCGTCGCGAAGTCCAGCGCATGATGGACCTTGCCCGTGAGATCGGACTCATCGAGAGAGAGCGTTGAACCTTCTCAAGGCCGCGCAGGAGTTGATCTCAGCTCCGGCCAAAGGCGGAGGTGAGAGCCCCTCCGGTCAGGCCGACTCTGACGGAGGCGATCGTCAATTCGCGGCGCTGACGCTCGCGGAAAAGGCTCACGGATTCGTATCCGGCCTTCTCGAGAACTCCGAGCGCCTCAAGGAACCCATCAGCAACTCGGGTCGGGGTGTGCGAATCCGATCCGATCACCACGGGGATCCCCCGATCGGCCATCATCGAGAGCATTTCCGGCCCGGGGTTCATTTCGGGATATGATTTGTTGAGGCCCGAAGTGTTGATTTCCATGGCCACACCCGTGGCCGCGATGCGATCGAGTGCCTTCTCGATGAAGGGGCGGATGCGATCGAACCGCCAATCGACGGGACTCGCGTTTTTCACGAGATCCGGATGGGCTAGGGAATCAAACAGACCCGACTCGGCCGACTCGGCGAGGTGCTCGAAATACTGCTTCTGGAAGGCGAGGGGATCACCGTGCCAGTAGGCATCCATGTATTCCGCGATGTGCCAATGAACGGATCCGAGGATGTAGTGGAAGGGGGCGCGCTGGTGCAGTTCCCGCAGCCACGGTTCCATGCCGGGAAAGAAATCGCTCTCGAGGCCAAGCAGGACATCGAAACCTTCGGGCGCGGCGTCGGCCGCCTCGCCGACCAGGGCGACGTATTCGTTGAACTGTTCCGGCGCCATCCGAACCCTCGCCGAGAAGCCGTTTGGCATCGGGCTGTGGCAGGTCATGATGATGCCGGCGAGCCCCTGTGCCACGCCATGCTCCATGTAGAGGATGGGATGACCCTC
>NEUQ01000054.1 GCA_002288445.1 Verrucomicrobiia bacterium Tous-C2TDCM
ATGGCCCTCCTCGCCGCCCAATACAAACGCGCCAATTACCGCGCCTCGGCCCGACGCGACGCGGGGGATGCCGAGTGATCCGCTTGATCCACGAATCTCCGCAAGCAATGCGATTCCGCGACATCAACGGCCAGCAACCCGCCGAGCTTGAGCTCGCGCCGATGATCGACGTCGTCTTCCAGCTCCTCATTTTCTTCATCGTCACGTGGCAGTTCGCCCGCTTCGAGCGCGACATGGACATCTCTGTGCCATCGGCCGAACAGGCGGAAAACAAGGATCGCCAGGCTGGCGAAATCATCATCAACGTCCGCCAAGACGGCACCATCGTCCTGAACGGCCTCGTCACCGAGCGCGACGACCTCCTCGCCAAACTTGCCTCCATTTCCGAAGCTTATCCCGATCAGGCCGTCATCCTCCGGGGTTCCGCCGAAGCCGACTTCCAGGCCATTATCCACGTCCTCGATGTTGTGAAGGAGGCCGGCATCTGGAACGTCGCCTTTGCCACAACCAAACCGGAGTCGTAATCCATTCCGCGTGCCTTTTCCGTGCGCGTCTGCCCCCCATCTTCCATGCCTTCGATCGCCAGAGCAGCCCGAAAGACGATTCGACTCCGCTTGCACCCGGTCGGCGGAATCCCACTCGCGATTCTCTTCCTGCTCGCGCTGAATCCACCATCGGTTTTTTCCCAAACGACCTCGCCTGCCATCGCCACGCCGCGTGCCACCCCGGCATCCGCGGCGACCGAGGATGTCCTCGCCTACGCCGACCTGCTCTACGGCAAGGACCAGTTCGCCCTCGCCGCCCAGCAATATCAGGTCTTCATTCGGGAGCAGCCGAACAGCCCCAGCCTTGAAATCGCCTGGTTTCGGCTCGGGGAATGCTATCTGAAGGTCAATCAAACCGAGGATGCCGTCACCTCGTTCAACTACCTCATCAACCAGTTCAAGAGCGGGCCTTTCGTCGGCTCGGCCGCCTACCGACTGGCCGTGCTTCGATTCAACGCCAAGGATTACCGAAATGCCCTCGCCTATTTCAAGGTGTCGAAAGATGAGCTCTCCGACCCTGTCGCGAGGAACCAGGCTCTCTTCTATCACGCCCGCTGCCTACAGTTGACCGGACAAGCGCGTGAGGCGCTCGCGGAATTCGAAGAGGTCATGGCAGCCCAACCCGGCGCTGCCGAAAACCCCTTCACGGAGCGGTGCCTTCTCGAGACCGCACGCCTTCATTTTGAACTGGGCGACACCGCCAAATCACTCGAGCGCTTCCAAGCCCTCGCCAAGAGCGGCTCCACCCCCGAATTCAAGGAAGAGGCCATCGTGCGCGGTGGTCTAATGGCGGCAGAGGCTGGACAACCCGAATTGAGCGAGCAGCTCCTTGCCGAGGCGCTGAAGTTCCCGGAGACAAGCCCTTGGAAATCCCTTGCCAAGGTCGGGGCGATTTTCAACGCTTTCTCCCGGAACGACCACGATCGCGTCATCGGACTCTACAACACCGGTGCCTACACCGCCGACAACGGAGCGACCGAAGATGAGTCGCGGGCCAAAATGCTGCTCATCGTCGGACACTCCTTCCGTATTAAGGGCGAAAACGAATCGGCGCTCCGTCTTTACTCGCTCGTCGAGGACAAATACTTCTCGAAGCCCGAGGGAATTGAGGCGGGCTATCGCAAACTGCAGATCATGCACCAACTGGGCGACCCCGGACTACCTGCCGCAGCCAAGGCCTTCGCCGAGCGACAATCGAAGATCGACCCGCAGAGTTCCTTCGTCGACATGGCTTGGCTGATGGTCGGCGAATGGCACTTTGCCCAAGCCGAAAACTCCGCGAGCGGCGCCGGATCCGATTTCGCCAGAAAACACTATGGTGATGCCGCCGCCGCCTACCGCTCGGTGCGCCTCGACAAGGTCGACAAGAAATTCCACGAGGCCCGGCTTTACAAGCAAGGTTGGTCCGAGATCGAGGCTGGTGAAACCGGAGAGGGCATCCTAACACTCTCACGCTTCATCCAGCAGCACTCGCAGAGCGCCCTGAGCTCCTCCGCCCTCGCCAAACGCGCCGTGGCCTATCAGTCCCAAGAGGATCACGAATTCGCGCTCGAAGACTACGTCGATATCGCGAAACGTTATCCCAACTCGCCCGAGCTCGAGTTTGCCCTACAGCAGACCGCCCTGATCTACGCCCACCTGCGGAAGATTCCCGAAATGATTCAGGCCTATCAGGATCTCCTAGCCAAGTTCCCCGAGACCGAGGGAGCCGGCGAGGCCCACTACTGGATCGGAGTCGGCCATTTCGATCTCGAGCGCTACGAGGAATCCCTCATCGATCTGGTCAAAGCCCGGGAGACGGATCCGAGCCTCGAAGACAAGACCACCCTTCGTATCGTCATCGCCCACTACCATCTCGATGATATCCCCCGTCTCGCCGTCGAAGCGCGCCGTTACCTCGAAGGCAATTCCCCACCACCAACCGCCGACCAATCCAAGGACGGCGAAACCGATGCTCCCGCCCGGACCAAACGCACCAACATTCCGCCGCAGATCCTCGAATACCTCGGACGCGAACTCTTCGAATCGGGTGACTGGAAGGACGCCGAGTTTATCCTGACTTCCCTCACCGATCCGGCCGCACCCGAAAAAACCGCTCCCTCGGTTTGGAAACTGATCGGCGACGCCCGCGCAAAACTGAAGAAACACTCCGAAGCCATCGCCGCCTACGATCATTTTCTCCTCGATACCGAGCGACCCAGCGAGCGAGCCTCCGCCTACCTCTCCCGCGGCGTTGCCCAGCTCTGCCTGCGCGACTTTGAAGCGGCCCGCAACAGCGCCCAAGAAAGTCTCCGCTCCCAAAAAGAAGGGCGCACCAACGCCGACTCCCGACTCCTCCTCGGCGACATCTCCGCCGCCGAAGGCGATCTCGAGGGAGCCGCCCGGGAGTATCTCGTCGTCAGCCAGATCTTCATGGATCCCGAGATCACGCCCAAGGCTTTGACAAAAGCGATCAACGCCTATCGCACCCTCGGAAACCAGGCCAAGGCACAAGAACTGACCCAAGAATTGAGCAGCGGGTATCCCAAGTACGAGGCACCCGCGTCATTGAATCACGAATGCTGACCCGGACCTTCGACGGGTCACGGCGCTCGCTCCTCGCCCGTGGTTTCCCCACCGTTCCTCGCCGCGGCTTCCGTTGCCTCGGCGGAGAAACTTACCGGCTTCACTTCGATGGCACCGGCATCCCCGCTGATGGGCCAGCGCTCTGGTTCGATGCGAATCATCGGCGGAGGAGTCACCGAGATCTTGGCGGACTCATTGAACACATACTCACGCTCCACCAAGGGAACCGCGGAGAAGACCATCCTGCCATCCCCGAGCCTCTCGATGTGGAGGATGGCAGCACAGGTCGTTGACTCATCAATCTTCAAGACCTGCCCCGCCGCATAATCGAACTTCTCAGGAGTCTTCGCCGCCGGCAAGGCGAAATCAACGATCGCATCGGGGAAGGTCGTCGAGCGGCCGCGGATCACATACCCGGCCGGAAAGACATCCTCTCCCGCCATTGCCCGCACCGAAATCACGGTGAACTCGCCGGAGAGGAAGGTGACATTCTCGAGTTCCAAGTAGTTCTTCAGATAGGAGCGCTTCAAGATGCCGTTGTAGGCACGAAGCTCAGTGTCACTGAAGGGATAAACTTGGGCGTAGAGATCCTTGACGGTGAGAAACTTACCGCGCGGGGCGGTCACCGGAGTAAATCCGTGAATCGGCTCAAGCCGCTCGAGTTTCGTCAGGAGCCGATAGTTCATGGGATGCTCGGGCTGCCCGAAGACCCACATGCAAAAAGACCACGAGGCGAAGTTCAGCCCAACGAGCACCGCGAGCACCGCAAGCCAAAGAATGAGATTGCCCGAGACGTAGCGGCCGTCATCCTGCTCGCGAGATTGACGGGAGAACGGGCTCTGATCCGAGAGGGTTTCCATTTCAATTGCCGCCACCGCAGACTTCGCCGTCACTAGTCGCCGGGTCATACACCGGAGCGGTCCCTGCCACGGCCGGCTCGAAGGAGGTGCCGCAGCCGCAACTGCGCGCGGCATTGGGATTCTCGATCTTGAATCCCGCGTCGTTGAGAGCATCGACGTAGTCGAGATGGCATCCGTCAAGGTATTTGAGGCTCTCGACATCTACGAAGACCCTCGCCGGGCCGTTGCGATAGACCGAATCTTCCTCAGTCGGCACGTCAATTTTCATGGCGTAGGACATCCCCGCGCAACCGCCCTTCTCGACAAAAAGACGCAAGCCATTTTCCTTCGGGGAAAAACCCTTCTCCTCGAGCAGCTCGAGAAGGTGCCCGGCGGCGGCATCGGTGAGTTCAATCATGGCAGAAAGTAAAAGGTGAAAAGAGAAAAGTAAAAGATAAAGAGGGAATACGGTCTTGCGTCCTGGACGGAGCCGCCTTCCATTCCGTGAGCGCCCTCCTCCGAATCGAACTCCATGGGAAAAATCCGACTCCTCCACGAAGCCCTTGCCTGCCAAGTCGCCGCAGGCGAAGTGGTGGAGCGTCCTGCCTCGGTCGTGAAAGAACTCGTCGAGAACAGTCTCGACGCCGGAGCCACGAACATCGAAGTGCGGGTGCAGCGTGGAGGGATCGCCCTGATTCGCGTCACCGACGACGGCTGCGGGATGGACCGCGACGACGCCCTCATGTGCCTCGAGCGCAACGCCACTTCGAAGATCCGCACGAAGGAGGACCTCGGTGCGATCACCACCCTCGGATTCCGCGGCGAGGCCATCCCCAGCATCGCGAGCGTCTCGAAATTTCGCCTCACCACGCGCGAGCCCGGATCCCTCACCGGCACCGAGGTGATCATCACTGGCGGCAAGCTCGAAGGCGTCAACGACTGCGGCGAATCTCCCGGCACCCAGATCGAGGTGCGTTCGCTCTTTTTCAACCTGCCCGCCCGCCGCAAATTCCTCCGCACCGAGGCCACCGAATACGCCCACCTCGAACAGGTCCTGAAAACGCAGGCGATCGCCCACGAGCGGGTGCGTTTTTCCCTCGTCCGCGACGAGCGCCTCGCCTTCCAACTCCCCGCCACAACGAGCCTGCGCGAGCGCATCGGCGGTCTCGTCGGAGACGATCTCGCCTCGCGCCTCCTCGAAATCGAGCCGCTCGAACAGAAGGGCGTGAAAGTGTGTGGCTTCATCGGTCCTCCCGGGATGGGACGCAGCGACCGCCGGCAGCAACTCACGTTTCTCAATGGCCGCCCCGTCGAGGCCGCCATCGTCACCCGCGCGATGCGCGAAGGCTACCATACCGCCCTGATGAAGGGACAGTATCCCGTGACCTTCCTCTTTCTCGAGACCGATCCCGGAGCCGTCGATGTGAACGTCCACCCGGCCAAGCGAGAGGTGCGCTTTCACGACGGCTTCGCCGTGCAGGATGCCATCGTCGCCGCCGTCAGCCGCACCTTGCGCGAGCGCATGATCCGTCCGGTCTCCGGCGTCGGACTCACCGGTGCCTCTTCGACTCCCCGCCCCCTCATCGTGCAGGACGAGTTGATCGAACCCGCCACGGTCTACAGCACGCCCCGCCTCGACCCGCGTCCGGCCCAGCTTTTCACCGCGCTGGAGCGCCAACGAGTCGAGCAGACTCCGACAGAAAAGGGTCAAGCGCCCGACCCGACCCTCCCGGATCCCGACCCGACCGAACAAATCGAGCCGACTTTCCCCGACCCTCCCGCCACCGCCGCCGAAGAAAAGCCGAAAGCCACGGACTACCGGATTATCGGAGTGTTAGGAAAACTCTACGTCCTCCTCGAGGCGAGGGAGGGACTCGTCCTGATGGACCAGCATGCCGCCCACGAGCGAGTCCTTTTTGAAGAACTACGGCGTCGCATGGAGCTGGGGGGCGCGCCCTCGCAACGACTTCTCGCCCCGCTCATGGTCGATCTGCCGCCCCGCGACTTCGACCTCGTCTCGCGTCATCTCGAGACACTCGAACGCCTTGGCTTCGGGGCCGAGCCGTTTGGAGGCAACACGCTCAAGATCGACGCCCTCCCCGCCTTCCTGAAGCGCGACGATCCCGAGGCCTTCCTCCACGAGGTGATCCAGGAAATCCGCGTCGCGAGCGACCGCATGTCGAGCCTCCGCCTCGGCGAGGATCTCATCGCCACCACCGTCTGCCGCGCCGCCGTGAAGGCCAATGATTTCCTGAAAGAGCCGGAGTTGCGCAAGCTGCTCGAAGACCTCCTTCAATGCGACATGCCCTACTGCTGCCCGCATGGACGCCCCACCTTGATCCAGATCGGATATCCGGAGCTGGAGCGGAAGTTCGGGCGGAGGGCGTGAGTGCCAGCGGTCAGAGCTCCAAGATCGGTCTAATTGACACCATCACGTCCTTGCCCAGATCTTCATTACTGATCATCATCGTCCAACGATGATGCGCCCACTCGTCCTTTCCCTCCTGCTCCTGCTCCCCCTCCTCCTTCTCTCCGCGACCGCAGCGGAAAAGAACGTCATCTTTATCATCACCGACGACGAGTCCCCCACCCTCGGCTGCTACGGCGATCCGGTGGCAAAAACCCCGGCAATCGATGCCATTGCGGCCGACGGGACGGTCTTTCTCAATGCCTACGCCACCACCGCGAGCTGCGCGGCAAGCCGCTCGGTGGTGATGTCGGGCCTGCACAATCACCGCAACGGGATGTATGGCCACCAGCATGCCTATCACAAATTCGAATCGTGGAAATCGGTCGTGGGCCTCGCCCTGCCCCGGGTCATGGCCGCGGCCGGGTATCGCACCGGTCACATCGGCAAGTATCACGTCGCCCCCGAGCAGGTCTATCGCTTCGAGACCTACCTGAAGGGCAACGACCGCAACACCGTCGAGATGGCGGAAAAATGCCGCGACTTCCTGACCGCTTCGGACCAACGGCCCTTCTTCCTCTATTTCGCGACCGCCGACCCGCACCGTGGCGGCGGCATCGACGAAACGTCGAAGCTCGAGTTGAAGCCGAACCTCTTCGGCAACAAACGGGATCGGGGCAGTTTCCCCGGTGTCGAGGAGGTCTTCTACGATCCCGCGACGCTACCGATTCCGCACTTCCTCACCGACAATCCCGAAACGCGCGAGGAACTCGCCCAATACTACCAGAGCATCTCCCGGGTCGACCAAGGCGTCGCGCGGCTCGTCGCGATCCTCAAGGAAGCGGGTCTTTACGAGAAGACGATGATCGTCTTCACCGCCGACCACGGAATGGCCTTTCCCGGCGGCAAGACTACCGTCTACGAAGGCGGCCTGCGCGTGCCCTTCGTGGTGCGCAATCCCTACGAGCCGAAACGCGGGGTGAAACATGAGGCCCTCGTCAGCCACACCGACATCACCCCGAGCCTTCTCGATTTCGCCGGCGGCCTCGACCACGAAACAAACCGGCCGAAGGCATTCGTGGAAGCGAAGCAATTCTGGGAGGATTTCCCCGAGGTGGCCAAGGACAATCTCGGCCCCAGGCTCGACTCCTACCAGGGCAAGTCATGGCTTTCCATTCTTGGCGACGGTGCCGCAGAACATTGGGAGACCCTGCACGCCTCCCACACCTTCCACGAGATCCAGATGTATTACCCGATGCGTGTCGTGCGCGACAAGCAATACAAGCTGATCTGGAACATCGCCCACCCCCTGCCCTACCCCTTCGCCTCGGATCTGTGGACGGCGAGCAGCTTTCAGTCGCAATACCGCCAATCCCTCGAAGCACCCTACGGCCGAAAGACCATCGGCGAATACATTCACAGGCCCCCGTTCGAACTCTACCGTATCGACCTGGATCCTCATGAGTCCACTAATCTCGCAGACGATCCGGACCACTCCGAAGTTCTCAAAAGTTACCAGCAAAGGCTCCGCGCCGTCCAGAAAGAGATGGGCGATCCGTGGATCCTCAAATGGGAGTATGAATAAGGCGGCTAAGCCAGCATCTCCCGGATGACATGCCCCTCGACATTCGTCAACCGCCGCGAGATCCCGTTGTGCTCGAAGGTGAGTTTCTCATGATCGATTCCTAACAGATGCAGAATCGTGGCGTTGAAGTCGTAGAGCGGATGCACGTCCTTCACCGCCTTTTGCCCAAGTGGATCGGTCTCGCCGTGGCTCACACCGGGTTTCACGCCCGCTCCCGTCATCCAGCAGGTGAAGCCGTCGGGATTGTGGTCGCGGCCCTTCGCCCCTTTCTGGAAAAAGGGCATGCGCCCGAATTCGGTGCACCAGACCACGAGAGTGTCTTCGAGGAGCCCGCGCTGCCGCAGGTCCTTAATCAACGCCGCAGCCGGTTGATCGAGGATGGAAGCATGAACATCATATTGATCCTTCAACTCGCTGTGTCCGTCCCAGTTCAACTTGCCGCCACTGGCATAGGCCCCGTTGAAAAGCTGCACGAAGCGGACGCCCTTTTCAATGAGACGCCGGGCGAGGATGCAGTTTTTGGCGAAGGCGGCCTTGTCGGGACTCGCGGTATCGTCGGCCCCGTAGAGTTTGAGGATGTGAGCGGGCTCGGAGGAGAGATCGGAGAGCTCCGGCATGCTCAACTGCATCCGCGCCGCGAGTTCGTAGCTGGCGATTCGGGCGGCGAGTTTGCCGTCGCCGGGATTAGCCTCGAGGTGACGTGCATTCATCCGCCGGAGCAGATCACGTGCGGCCCGATCGGCGGCCGGAGAGACCCCGGGCGCAGTGAGATGACGGACAGGGTTTTTCGAACTCATCGTCGTACCCTGGAACGCGGCCGGAAGGAATCCCGGCCCCCAGTTGTTCGCCCCGTTCTGCGGCACGCCGCGCGGATCCGGAATGGCGACGTAGGAGGGCAGATCACGGCTCTCACTGCCGAGGGCATAGGTCGTCCAGGCCCCGAGACTGGGGAAGCCATCGAGAACCGAACCGGTCGAAAGGAAATTCTCCGCGGGACCGTGGGTGTTTGACTTGCTCGTCAGGGAATGGACGAAGGCAATGTCGTCGGTCAGCTCCGCGAGGTGGGGAATCATGTCGCTGACCCATTTTCCGCTCTTGCCACGTTGGCGGAACGCATACTGCGGACGGGCGAGATTACCCGCCGGCCCCTGGAAAGTCACGGCCGGACCACCGGGAAGCGGTTTGCCGTCCCACTGGATCAGCTCGGGTTTGTAGTCCCATGTCTCGAGCTGACTGACGGCTCCGGCGCAGAAGATCACGACGACGTTCTTCGCCTTCGCAGGGTAATGCGGACGACGCGGCGCGTAGGGATTCGCCGGATCGATCACCGTCCCCATTGAGGGCGCGGCAAGGAGCCCGTCCCTCCCCAACAAACTCGCCAAGGCGACCGAACCGAGCGCGGTCGCGCTGTCGGAGAGGAAGCGACGACGATCGAGGAGGAAGCGACCGGCGGGGGATAGCAAATCGTCGGCGGGAATCATGGAAGGAATAGAAACTCGTTGCTGTTGAAGATCGCCCGGGCGGCTGACGACAAACCGTGTTTTTCGACAACGTCGGAGACTTCCGCGAGTTCATCCGGTGCCGGATCACGTTGCAAGGCGAGTTGAAAGAGCCGGCGGGTCTGGGCAATGGGATCGCCTCCCGCTTCCCGACTGACCCGGGCGGCGAAAGCGTCCGCCTGATCAAGAGTGAAACGGCTGTTGAAAAGATTCAGCGCCTGAATCGGTGTCGTCGACTCCCGTCGGACCGCGCTACTCTGGCCGGCATCGGGACAATCGAAGGCCCCAAAAACCGCCTCGGGCTCGCGACGCACCTTGTGGGCGTAGATCATCCGCCTCAGCCCGTCTCCAGTAGGGGACTCGACCGGGTTGAATCCGCTGAGGCCACCGCGTTGGTCGAAGAGATTGTAGCCGACCCCATACATTTTCAGATCGAGACGGCCGCTTACCGCGAGGATGGAATCACGGATCGTCTCGGCCTCAAGACGGCGCGTCGGGAAACGCCAGAGGAAGACGTTGTCGGCGTCCTTCTCCCATGGCGTGGTGGCGTGAGGAAGTGATGGAGTGGTGGGCGTTTGGGAAAGAGCCTTGTCGCCTTGAGCCATCCCATCACTCCCATACTCCAACACTCCATTACTCCCCTCTTGACTCTTCCCTACTCCCTCACTCGCACGAAACCGACTCCCCTGCCGATACGTCTCTGAAATCACAATGAGCCGGTGGAGCTGCTTCACCGACCACCCCGAACGGACGAACTCGGCCGCGAGCCAGTCGAGCAGTTCGGGATGGGAGGGCGGCATGCCGTTGTTGCCGAAATCACTAGGAGTCGGAACGAGGCCCCGGCCGAAATGTCCCTGCCAGATCCGGTTCACCATGACCCGGGCCGTGAGCGGATTCGCCGGATCGGCAATCCAGTCGGCGAGGGCGAGGCGGCGCTTTTGTTCGGGCGTCTCGACTGGAAGAGCGAGGTCGCTGAAGGAGCTCAGGACGGCCGGCACGACGAGGTCTTTGGGTTGCTCCGGATCGCCACGGTTGAGAAGATGGATCTTGTCTGGTTCGCGAAACTTCCCGGCAAAGACTTTCTGCGCCTGATTCGCCGCCTTGATCTTCGCCTCATTCGCCGCCTTCTCCCGGCGGAGGGGCGCCGCCCGCTCTGCTTCGGCGGGAGTGAGACCGCTGAGGGAAAAATCCCCCACCGCTTTTTCGCCGGCAGGATCAAACTTCTTCCGATCGTTCGCGTCGGCGACGAGGGTCCATTGGCCGGGGTTGTCTCCGATCTCGATCCGGTAGTCGGTCGCAAGTCTGTCCTTGAACTTGCCTTCGCGGTCCCGTCCCCAGACAACCCGCTCGATCGTCTCTTCCTTGGCGAATTCGATCTCCACCCAACCCTCTCCAATCTCGTTGCCCATCCAACTGCGCGAATTGCCGAAACGGCCGTCGTTGAGAAAGCGCAGCTCGTGCCGCTCGGCGACACCGATACTCCCGCTCGCCTGGCGCTTCGCCCCGGCGGTCTCGAGCGCGACATTGACTCCGCCGGTGTTGAAGACCTCGATTTCGTCGAGACAGGGCTCAAGGTTGGTCGTGGCGTGGATCGTGAAGCGCACGCGCTTCGCCTTTACCGGAGCGAAACGATCCGCGTTTTCGCGGGCGTTGACCATGGGGCGCTCGACTCCGGATTTCGCGAAGGGGACAAATGCCGCGAGGGCTTTGTCGATCTCTTCTTGGCGGATCGTCAGCCTCGTCGCTTCGGCACGCGCCGCGTCCGCCTCGGCCGTCCGCAAATCGCGGTCGGCATACTCGACCCCGGCGACGAAGGCCTGCATCGCATAATAATCCTTCGCGGTGATCGGGTCGAACTTGTGATCATGACAACGCGCGCACCCGATGCTGAGGCCGAGGAAGGTCTGGCCGATGTTCATCACGATCTCGTCGAGCGAATCCTGCCGCGCGAGCCGTTTGGAGGGTTCGTCCTTTCCGATCTGGCCCGGCAGCAGCACCGAAGCCGTCACGAGGAAGCCCGTCGCCGCATCCTTGCCGAAGGCATCACCCGCGATCTGTTCTCGGATGAATCGATCGTAAGGCGTATCGGCGTTGAAGGCCTCGATCACATAATCGCGATAAGGCCAAGCATTGGGGCGCTCCGTGTTCACCTCGAAGCCGTGCGTATCGGCGTAGCGGACGACGTCGAGCCAATGCTGCCCCCATCTCTCGCCGTAGCGCGGGCTTGCGAGGAGTCGTTCGATAACGGCCTCGCGGTCTCCTTGCTTCCCAAAGTCGGCAACCTCTTCCGGTGTGGGAGGGAGGCCGGTGAGATCGAAGGTCACCCGACGCAGCCATGTCACCGGATCGGCGGGAGCGGATCGACGCAGGCCATGCTCGGTGAGCTTCGCATCGATGAAATGGTCGATCGGATTGATCCCTCCCTTGGAAAACTGAAAACTCTTCGCTGAAAACTTCACCGGCTTGAAACTCCAGTGATCCTTCGGATCATCGAGCGTCACCGCGTCGACCCCGTCGGGCCAGACCGCGCCTTCGGCGACCCAGCGAGTGAGGATGGCGATCTCGTCTCCGGAAAGAGGCCCGCCCTTCGGAGGCATGATCTCGTCCTCGTTGTCGGTCGTGACGAAGTGAATCAGCGGGCTCTCCGCCGGCTTTCCTGGGACAATGTCAGGACCATGATGATCCCCGCCCTTCATCGCCGCCGACTTCACGTCGAGCCGCAGGCCCGACTTCCGCGTCTCACCACTGTGGCAGTCGTAGCAATGCGCTTCAAAGATGGGGCGAACGTCGCGAACGAAGTCGATGGGGGCGGCGTGGGAGGGAGTCACCTGCCACACAACGACGGAAACGATCAGAAACGCTCGCGAAACGAATCGATAGCATGAATTCATCTGCGGCCATCTGAGGGAATCCGCGGTCATCTGCGTGAAAAACGAATCTAGCAACGCAGATGAGCGCTGATCGCCTGGCAAGAGCGAATGGTTTCCGAACTCGATTCTTTTCATTCCCTTCATCAACGATAAGGTGTCCCCGCCTCGTGCAATTCCACCATCTCCGCATCGCTCATGGCCCGCCCGAGGACAAGCAATTGGTCGATGCGGCCACTCAGTTTACGATCCTGCTGATGCCAGTTGCCGATCTGCGCGGGTCCGAGGCGGGCGGGATGGGCGAAAGACTGCCGGGTCTCGCGATCGAAGCGGCCGTTGAGGTAAAAGCGCACCGTTCCTTTCTCCGAATCATAGACAACGGCGAGGTGGACCCAGCGCCCCTGTTCGGTCAGCACGGGAATGCTTGAGTCGGGATAACCATTTTTTTCTTCGGATCCGGCAGCAAGGACATTCTCCCGCAGAGCGAGTCGCATCGTGGCATTCCCGTTGATCATCCAGTGGACTTGGCCGGAGTTATTCTCGCTCCACCCGTCCGTGTGCAGGAGCGACTGATAGGGCGCGCCGAGGTGGTCGAGCCGCACCCAGGCGGCGAGGGTCAACTGAGGCCACGATTGGTCGCCGCCGATCTGGAGACGCAGATGATCCCCCACCTCGACGAATTCGGCCGCCCGAGAGCCAGGCCAACGTCCCTGAACGAGCCGATAGACTCCGGGACGTCGCGGGCCAGTATCAAAGTCAATCAGGGCGATAAGAGCGGGATCGGACTTCAGTGCCTCGGTGGCAAGGCGCGAGCGGGCTTGCTGACCCGCCGCAAGTCCGGCATCGAGTGCAGGTAATTCGTCGGCCTGAATGAAGGCTGCCGAGCGCAATTCCCGGGCATCGCCGTTGCCCCGACTCATCACAAGGGCATCGCCGCCGCGCAGACTACGATCCCCGCCCGCACCGGTCGCGATCACCTCGCCCTCAAAGACGTGGATTTCGGAATCGCCCTCGGCTGGCACATCCACGCCGAAGCGCGTCCCGAGATCGACGGCATTGCCATCGGGCGTGACCACGGTGAAACCTTTCGCCGCCGGAGGCACTTCCGCGGCGAGACGCCCCTTCTCAAGCCGCAGGCGCTGAGGCGATTCGAACCGGAAGACTGCGGGAGCCTCGATCACGAGTTCTGCACCTCGCCGGGTGAGCAGCTTCACGGTGCCCTCGGCGAGTTCGAACCGTTCGCCGCGGACCCGGGTTCCGCCCTCCAATCCATCGGCTCCGGCTCGCTCCGCAACAACGGCGCAGGCCCGATTCGCATCCTGCCAGAACCACAACAAGCCAGCTGCAAGGACGACCGAGGCGGCGAGCGCGAGCCGCGATTTCCAGAAAGGGCGGAAGACTCTCGGCCTGATTTCTTCCGCCGCTTCCCATCCCCGCGACATCGCGGCAAGGGCGGCATCGAGATTCAGCCAGTCGACAAAGTCACTCCGGACCGACTCATTGTGTTCGAGCAACTCATTGAGCTCGGTCATCTCCGCTCCGGTAATCCTACCGTCGAGATAGCGCTGGAAAAGAGGGTTGGGGTCCGTCTTCATGAATTGTCCTCCTTGGCAAGACGACCTCGGATGCAATCGAAGAGCAGCTTGCGCACCCGATAAAGCCATTGGTAGAAGCCCGGCTCGCTGCGTCCGCTCTCCCGCGCAAGTGCGGCGATGCGGGCACCGGGCTCGTAGGCACGCATCAGGAGACCGCGCTGCTCCGGCGCGACCTTGCCGAGGCAGTGCTCAAGTGCCTCGCGCTGGCGTTCGAGGCGCGGCTCTTGGACCTCTGCCTCGGCTCCGAAGAGATCGACGATTTTCTCACTGAGGACAAGCCGGTCGCGCCCTTTGTCGCGCAGCCAGGCGAGCACCTCGAAACGCGCCACCCCGAAGGCCCAGACGCGGAAATCGCCATCGCCACGGAAAGATTCGAATTTTTCCCAGAGCACCACCGAGACCTCCTGCATGATGTCATCGGCATCTGCCCGCGCCGGGACGAGTCGTCGCACGAACGCTCGGACCGCCGCCTCGTTGGCGGTGAACTGGCGGAGGAAAGCGCGATAACGGCTGGCTTCGTCGGGGAACATAAGCAGGGGGCATCCCTTATCTCCGATTCTGCCGAGAATTTAACGGAGAAAATTCGCGTCTTCAGGAACCCACTCTCAACTCCCGCAGCGCCACCTCCTCTTCCATCACCGCGTTGCCTTCGAGGTCCCGGACGCGGAGGTGAACCACCGTGTCCTCCCCTTTCCAGTCGATCGCAACCTCTCCGAAATTCTCGCGATGCCAGGTGTCGGGCGACGCGCGCCTCGAATTCTCCGTCGGAGTGCCGCGCTCGTGGAGCTGGTTGAAGCTGCTCGAGGTGAGATCCCAGATCGGATAGGGCACGCCTTCGCGCTCGACCGACAATTCGGCCCAGTGGCGATCGCCGCTGAGGACGATGACGCCGTTCGCCCTTGTCTTCGCGACTAGGTCGTAGAGCCGCTGCTGTTCGAGCGGCAGATTAGCCCAGGTCTCCTGCCCTGCCGCCGAGGCAACGAGCTGGATGCTGGAGACGACGAGCCGCACCTCCGCCGGTCTCTTCAATTCCTGCTCAAGCCAGGCCCACTGCGCCTCGCCGAGCATCGTGATCGTTGGATCGTCGCTCGGATACCACGGGCCTCCGAGCCGCTTCTCGCCCTTTTTCAAGGGACCTCGAAAGTAACGCGTATCGAGCACGAGAACTTGCACGCGCCGTCCAAGCTCGCCGTAGATCGCGCTTTCGTAAACACCGCGGCGCGATCGTCTCGGCGAATCGGCGGGATCTTCCCAGAAATCGACGAAGATCCGCTGTGACTCGTCGCGCGGCGTGTATTCGGCTCCGCCGTCATTGACGCCGTAATCATGGTCGTCCCAAGTCGCGTGGATGGGAGCGGCGGCCCGCAGTTTCTGGAAATCCGCCCTCGCTCCGAGCACCGCGTATTTTGCCTCCATCTCGCCCATATCGAAGGTATCGGCGTAGAGGTTGTCACCGA
>NEUQ01000055.1 GCA_002288445.1 Verrucomicrobiia bacterium Tous-C2TDCM
CAGCCAGCGCACCACGACAAAGGCCGAGATTGCGGAGACGATCGTGCCCAGAGCCAGCATGGCCCAGTCTTCCTTGGCGGCGCCTCCATCCTGGATCACGTTGAAGGTTTGGTAGGCTCCCGCCGCCATGAGGGTGGGCACGCCGACGAGGAAGGAGAACTCCGTCGCTCCCGGTCTAGCCGCGCCGAGGGCCATCGCGATGAGGATGCTCGCACCCGATCGCGACGTGCCCGGGAAAACTGCGGCGAGAATCTGGGCAAGACCAACGGCCACGGCGACGCGCCAGCCGATCACTGCCTCACCCGGGTGATTTCTGCGCCAAGCCTCGATGCCGAAAATCACAAAGGCACCGATGAAAGTCGCCCAAGCGACGGGCGCGACCGTTTCGGGGAGGCCGATGTCGAGCTTCTTGATGAGGACGCCGCCCACGGCGGTGATCACGAAGGCGGTTGCCAGTTTGGCAAGGTAGTCCCGCGTTTGCGGGTTGCCGAGGGTGGTGGCGAGGCTCTTGACCCGGTCGGCGAAGACAGCGACCACAGCGAGAACGGCACCACTCTGGATGACGATGGAAAAGAGGTCGGACTGGCGTGGCAGCCAGCCGAGATTCTGCGGGATGAGAAGATGGCCGGTCGAAGAGATCGGGAGGAATTCGGTGATGCCTTCGATCAATCCAAGGAGGACGACGGCGAGCCAGGTCGGGAGGGATTCCATGCGCGAAATGAGAGGGAAGTTTTTTCGGTCCGAGACCCGTTAGATTCAATCGGATCTTCGGCGGAGATCGACAAAACGGCAAACGGGAAGGAGGCCCTTTCAACGAGTGATCCCCACGCGCAGGCAGGCTTCCGTGAAGTAGGTGTTGTCGATCTCAAAACCAAGACAGTTTCCGATCCCCGCCTCGCCGGCGGCAACAGCGGCGTTTCCGATTCCGAGAAAGGGCTCGAGGAGAGTGATGGAGGCCGGATCGCCCCCGTGGAGCGCGATGCATTTTCGGGCGAGTGCGACGGGAAAGGTCGCGGGGTGGGGACGATCTTTCGAGCGGCTCAGGATCGTCTCGTAGGGAATAAACCAGTTGTTGCCGCGGCAGCGCTGATCGCGGCCACCGGTGTGCCCCCAGCGGTCGACGTTGCTTTTGTCGGCGTAGGGCACGCCCACGGCAAGCCGATCGAGAGGAACGTTACCGTGTTTCGTGAAATGGAAGAGGTATTCGTGGCAATCGGTCAGGTAACGTCTTGAATTGATCGGCTTGAAATGTCCCACTGAGACGGGATCCCCGCTGCGGGGTTCGACGGTGATCGATTTGATCCAATGGATCGTGTTTTGCAGAACGAAGAGGGGACGGAGGGAAAGCGCGAGTTCGTGCGGCATCCAAGGGTTCGCGGGAGCGGCTCCGATGTTGAGGAAGAAGGATCCGCCCGGCTTCAAGAGGCGGCGCACCTCGGTGGTCCACTCGAGCGACCAGGCGAGGTAATCTGCGGAGGAGAGTCGGTCTTTGTAGTTTCCGTAGCCGATCCCGAGATTGTAGGGCGGCGAGGTCACGACTAGATCGGCTGACTCGTCCGGGAGGGACTTCATCCCCGAGACGCAGTCGCCGAGACGGAGGTCGAAGCGCGTCGGATAATCCGGCGCGAACGATCCAATGCCGTGGAGAAATTCGGGCGCGTTCATCACGGTGGGCTGTTTGTCAGGCTTCGGCCGCGAGCCGTCCGTGCATGAACCGGGAAGCCGCCTTGCGGAGGAGCTCGCTTGCGCGCGCCATGTTTTCTTCGAGGCTCTTTCCGGGATGGCGGATCTCCACAATGGGACCGAACTCCTCTTCGAGTGATCTGTCCCCGAGCCGCCCGCAGAAAGCGACCGTGGCCTTGCCGTGAGCGCCGGCGAGTCGGATGACTCCGTGAGGGCCCTTTCCCTCGAGCGACTGCGCGTCGAGGCAGCCCTCACCAGTGATGACAAGATCGGCCTCGGCCACGGCGGAGGCAAGACCGAGGCGCTCGGCGACGAGGTCGAAGCCGCGGACCAGCTCTGCCCCCAGAAAGACGAGGGCGCCGAAGCCCAGTCCGCCCGCCGCTCCAGCGCCAGGTCGGTTCGCGGCGGCGCGGCCTTTCTCAGTGACTTCGACAAGGTGGGCGAGCCGCTCCTCGTGAATGGAGAGGTCCTCGGGCGAGATGCCCTTTTGCGGGCCGTAGACGCGGGTGCAGCCATCGGGTCCGAGGAGGGGATTGGTCACATCGCAGGCCACGATGACGCGGGGAAAAGTGGTTTTGTCAGGAGGGGCGATCCGGGCAACGAGTTCGATTCCGGCAGGCAGGTTCTCGATCGGCGCGCCGTGGGCGTCCTCGAACCGATAGCCGAGGGCCTCGGCGAGGCCGGTGCCGCCATCGTTCGTGGCGCTGCCTCCGATCCCGAGGATGATCTCGCTTGCGCCCGCCGCGATGGCGTGTCGGATGAGTTGTCCCGTGCCGTAGGTCGAGGCCCGGAAGGGGTCATTTTCTCGCTTGCCGAGGAGCACGATCCCGGAGGCTTTCGCCATTTCGATCACCGCGGTCTTTCCATTCGCGAGGAGGGCGTAGCCGGCGCCGAGGGGTGCGCCGAGAGGATCCCGCACCTCGGTCTCGATCCACCTTCCACCGGTCGCGGTAAGGAGGATCTCGGCGATGCCGTCGCCCCCATCGGCGATGGGGACGCAGCGGATCTCATGACGTGGATCCGTCAAGGCCTCGCGCAGGCCCTCCGAAATCGCCGCACACGCCTCGACTGCGGTGAGTGAGCCCTTGAACTTGTCGCTGGCGACGAGGATCTTCATCACGGGATTTCCCTCGCCTTCGGGATCCACATCATCTCATCGATGAGGTTGGCAAGTTCTCCCTCGTCGTCGGATTCGCGGATGGCCTTCTTCAGGCGAGAGGAATCTACCGCCGTGGGAGCCGATGGAAGGTCTGGTTGGCACGCCGTTGCGGACTCGATCACTCCGAAATCCATCTCCAGGAGTGTCGCCAAGGTAGCCTCCGCCGGGGCGCTGCTTCGTGCGAGTGTGAGGGTCCCCCCGTTTCCCAAAGCAAAACGAATCCGGCTCGGCGGGGCGAATTGCGAGGCGACGAGAGGCGAGTTTGTCGCGATGAAAAGCCGTTCCCTCGGCGAGGCGGCAAGGGAGCGGAGTAGCGGTGCGAGATCAAGGGCAAGGGCCGGCCCCAGACCCGCGCCCGCTTCGTCGAAAAAGAGATGCGCATCGGGACGCAAGGCCGCCAGTCCCACAAGCAAGAGAAGTTGCCGCAGTGTCGAGCCGAGGCGCTCGAGCGGAACCGGGGAGTCTGACCGATCCACCAAGCCCACCTCATCGCCGCCGATGGTGACGCGCAGTCCCGACGGCGCGAGGATGCGATCCCAGGCCTGGCGGAGATGGCGCAGGGCATGTGAGGAGGTCGCTTCAAAGATCTCCTCGACCGCGGCGACGGTCTTCTCGCGGTTGCCGGGATCGCGGAGGAAGCGGTGGAAAGCCTCCCGACGCTCGTGCAGGCTGAGTTCCAGAAAAGCGGTGAGATCTCCCGGCGATTCGCCATCGACCAGGCAATGGTCCGGGTCACACCAAAGGGAGGCCGCGCTGCCAAAACCGGGCGTGGAATCAAGAATCACATTCGCTGCGAAGAGCGTGCGTAAGTCCTCGAAGGCGGGAGGTTCGCCGGTAAATTTCGACCACTCCGGCGAAGATTCGATATCACTTCGGAAAACAATACCCTCGCAGCCACCGAAAGGCCTCGAGAAATAGAGATCTTCTTCCTCGACCCGCCACTTGGCGAGAAAATAGGCGTCGCCGGACTCCATCCAGCGGGGACGTCCCGTGACCACCTCTTGAAGGCGCGCGAGAAGCGTGCTCTTGCCGCAGCCGTTCGGACCGATCAGGCAAATCTCACCAAGAGGTTCGCCCGTCCCCGGATCGGTAAGGTCCAGATCGACGAAAGGGAGCCGATCGTCGCGGAGAATGAGGAGGCGTTTGAGGACGGGGGCGTCGGACATGGAGGTCAATGATACGGTGACCTCCGCGAACTGACAACCGCCAAGGATTCACGAGAGTATCTCGCGCACCACCTTGCCGTAGACATCAGTCAGGCGAAAATCACGCCCCCCATGGAAGTAGGCGAGGGCCTCGTGGTCGATGCCCATGAGGTGGAGGAGGGTCGCGTGGAAGTCGTGGATGTCGACCCGGTCTTTCACCGCGTAGTAGCCGAAGTCGTCCGTTGCGCCGTGGTGATGGCCCGCCCTCACCCCAGCACCGGCGAACCAAGTCGTGAAACCGTGCGGATTGTGGTCGCGCCCGTTTTGGTGACGGCCGGTGACCCCGTCAAAATACTCGAAGGTCGGCGTCCTCCCGAATTCGCTCCCGCAGATCACGAGGGTGTCGTCGAGGAGGCCACGGATCTTCAAGTCGTGGAGCAATCCGGCGATGGGGCGGTCGACGGAATTCGCGTTGCCGCGGTGGCCTGCTGCAAGTTCGGAATGCTGGTCCCAGAGATTGCCGTAACGCGTCGAGGCGTGATTGATCGTGAGGTAGCGGACCCCGGCCTCGGCGAAGCGACGGGCGAGGAGGAGCGCGCGACCGAACTCATCGGTGTGGTCTTCGCCGATGCCGTAGAGCTTTTTCGTCGCCGGTGATTCACTCTCGAGATCGAGCAACTCCGGTGCCTCGGTCTGCATGCGGAAGGCGAGCTCCATTTCGTCGAGTTGTGGGTCACCTCCGTCGGCGGACTCGAAGTCGCGAAGAAACTGGAGATGGCGATCCTGCTTCGTGAAGGCCGGATCGAGATTCTCCCAGGCGAGCTCCGGTGATTTCTGGTTGGGGCGTGCGATCGACGCACCGCGGAACTTGCCGGGCAGAAAACCGGTGGGACGGTTCGGATCCGTCGGGGTGATGTCAATGTAGGCGGGGAGGTTCTCGTTCATCGCTCCGAGGCCGTAGACGAGCCAGCTGCCAAGCGTCGGCCGGATCTCGATCGGCACTCCCGTGTGGAGGACGCGTTTCGCGGTGACGTGGTCGTTGCTCGAATGGTGGAGCGAGTGGATAAAGCAGAGATCGTCGATGAAACGTCCGTTCACCTCGGGAAAGAGGTCGCTTGCATGGGTGCCGCTCTCGCCCCAGCGTTGCCAGGAAAAGGGCGAGGGGATCACCGTGCCCTGCTTGGCGAAGGTGAATTGAGGGGGAAGAATCGAATCGGGCAGCGGCTTTCCTGCGAATTTCTCGAGGGCGGGTTTGTGATCGTAGCTGTCGATCTGCGAGAGGCCGCCTTCGAGAAAAATGTAGAGGATTCGCTTCGCCGCCGGGCGATAGTGGAGTTTTGTCAGGGACGGAGCAGGCCCTGCCGCTAGCGCCTGTCGCGCGATCAGGTCGGCCGCGGCGATTCCGCCGAGTCCGAGGAAACTCCTCCGCAGCCAGTCGCGGCGCGAGAGCGGAAGGGTCCTGCCCGGGCAGAGGATGGAGGAGGTTTTATTCAAGGGTGCGGAAGGATTTTGAGGAAAAAAGTCCGAGCACCACGCGCGTCCATGCCTCGTCTGTGCCGACGCCCTGGTGCCTCACGAGATCGTCGGCATAGCCCAGCATCGCGGCCTCGGCCTCCCCGCCGGGCGGACGGCCGAGAAGGATCTCATGGAGGGCAAGAGCGCGTTCCCTGGGTCGATCAGGGTATTCCTTGATGAGTTTTTCGGCGAGCTTTGTCGCGTAGTAACGGGGCAGGGGATTGTTCAGCCACCAGAGCGCCTGGGCGGCGGTCACGCTCTCGTCGCGGTCGTGCATGGGGCGGCCGGAATCATCGAAACCAAAAAGCGGGAACATCTTCCGTATCTCCACGCCCATGCCGAGGGGCGAACGCGAGGAGGTGAGGATGTAGAGGGCTCTGTCCTTCGATTTGGAGGTGTCCAGCGGCATTCCCGAGACCTGACGGGGCACCTTCCCGATGCTCGTGAGCATCCCGTCGTAGATGGTCTCCACCTCGAGGCGATGAGCGGGGAAGCGGGAATAAAGGATTCCGTCAGGGTCTTTGGCGAGATTGTCAGGATTGACCGCCGAGGAAGACTGGTAGGTCTTGGATTCCATGATGAGACGGTGAAGGTGCTTTACCGACCAGCCGCTCTCGATCAACTCGCAGGCAAGCCAGTCGAGCAACTCGGGATGGGTGGGATCGGCGCCTTGCTTGCCGAAGTCATCGACGGTGCGGACCAGTCCGGTGCCGAAGTGCCAGTGCCAGACGCGGTTGGCCATGACCCGGGCGGTGAGGGGATTGCGCGGATCGGCTAGCCACTGTGCGAATTGGAGCCGTCCGCTCGTGTTCTCTGGGATCGGAAAAGCGGTGGCAAGTTCGCTACCGCCGAGGGCGGGGTTGCCGCGCGGCACAGGATCGCCCGCGGTTACATAGGGATTGCCGCCGGGATGCACGGCTAGTTCGAGCGGTGCTTCGCCATCGCGCACCGCCAAGGTCAGGGGGAGGACGGGGCGTGATTTTTGAAGATTGATCAGGCGTGATTCGAGTTTTGTCAGGATGTCGCGGTCCGCCTCGTCGAGAAAAAAGCGCGCTTCCTCCGCGGTGGGCGTGCCGAGCCGTTCACGCCAGGCCCGATCGTCGGGGGAAAGGTTGCCCTTCACCAGCACCAGTTGATCGAGGGTTGGAAAGGGTTCGTTCCGACCGGCCTTGAGACGGATGAAACAGCGCCCCTCGGGACGTTCTCCAAGCGCGACGACTCCCCAGCGGAAGTGGGCGGGCGTTTCCCCATGAGTCGCCTCCCCGATGACGCGGCGATCTTCAACGTCGCCCTCGATCTCGAGTTGCACCGGAGCCGGATCGGTCGCGGCATAGCGGACGAGCAGGGTGTAGGTGCCAGGATCCGGGAGGACGAGCCGATAGCGCACCCAGGGCTCGATGGCGCGCCGCAGCGCCACCGCCTCGCCTTCGCCCAGAGGAATCGTCTTGAGATCCTTATGCCCGTCGAAGTGCTCCGCCTCGAACGCGAGCACCGTCCCCGGAATCGCCGAGCCGGCCATCGGTGCGAGCTTCTTCTGGGCTTTGGTCAGGAAACGGAGCCGCTCCTCTCGAAGCGCGGCGATTTCGCGATCGATCGATTCGGATTTCCGTAGCTCGGTTTCCGATGCAAGCGGCCGGAGGGCGCGGGGACGTCCGTCCTTCCATTCTTCGGCGAAGTGCGAGGTGATCTCGGTGCTGCGGAAAATGCCGGCGAGGGCGTAGTAATCGCGGGTCGAGACGGGATCGAACTTGTGGTCGTGGCAGCGGGCGCAGGCGAAATCGATCGCGAGGAAGGCCCGCGTCGCGGTGGAAATCTGCTCGTCGATCAGGTCGAGGCGCAGCTTGTTCGGGTCGGTGCATTCCTCAAACCACTGACCGATGGAGAGAAAAGCGGGCGCGACGAGACGGTCCTGACTGACCTCGCCCTCGAGGAGATCCCCCGCGAGCTGTTCGGTGATGAAGCGGTCGTAGGGTTTGTCCTCGTTGAAACTCCGCACCACATAATCCCGATAGGGCTCGGCCAGATCGATCGCAGCGATGCCCGGCACCTTGATCGTTCCCTGCACATAGCGAGCCACATCGAGCCAGTGACGTCCCCAGCGCTCTCCGTAGTGAGGAGAAGCGAGCAGCCTGTCGATCTGACTTCCGACTTCCGACCTCAGATCACGGATTTCCTCCCGGGTCGGCGGTAGTCCGGTGAGGTCGAGCGTCATCCGCCGCAGGAGAGTGAGCGGATCAGCAGGTTGGTTTTGTTGGATCCCGACCTCGGCGAGTCTGGTCCGGATGAAGGCGTCGACCACGTTGCCTTCTGCCGGCGGGGTGGGGCGGACGAGCGGTTTCAGGGACCAAGTATCATTTGCCGCCAAGGGGGGGGCCATCAAAAGAAACCACGTGAGACTCCGCAGGAGTCCCTTCCTGCAGCGCTCACCTGTATGGCCTGATGGAGTCACTTGAAAAGGGGATAAAGCACTGGTTTCTTACCTAGTCTACACCCATGTCCTCCAGTTATCACCTTCCCGGCGTCAATCCGTGCTTTGTCACCCACAATCTTGCGCTGGGTGGTGCTCAAACGGCGGTCTTGCGCTACATCATGGCCCTGCCCGAGTGGGTGCGGGAAAGGACCACGCTCTATTCGCAGTCGGACGACATGCCCTTGCTCGATGCAGCGGAAAAAAGCGGATTTTCCTGCGGCAAGGTGACGCGCGAGGCCCCGATCGATCCTTCTTCATGGTTTCTCAGCTACGGCGATCTCTCCGGTCTTCCCCAGCGCCCGGCCTCGATCGTGCTCCATTCGTGGGATGATGCCGGCTGGCGCTTCATCAACCGGGCCTACGACTCCCTTCATGGCATGACCGTGGCCGGAGTGTCGCAGAAGGTCCTCGACCGTTATGCCGGATGGGCTAGGGAGAAACGCCACCGCGTCGCCGGGGTGCTGGCGCCGCCGGTTTCCGAATTCGCCTCGGTCAAGGGCCAATACGATCCCAAGGGCCGCCTCGTCGTCGGATGGATGGGACGTCCCCTCGAATCAAAGGGCATTCTCGCCCTGCCTTACCTCCTCGCCGAGGATCCCCGCATCGTTATCCGCGCCTGGACGGGATCGGAGACTGCCGGCCTCGCCCACACCCAGCGCGTGCAAGCCGAGACCCTCGCTCAAGTCAAGGAACTCGCCACCCGGCTCGGGGTCTCCGATCGCCTCGATCTCCGACCCCTCGATTTCAATCCTTTCTCCTACCGCCATCGCCTCGATGGCTGCCATGTCCTTCTCGGCAACAGCGAGAAGGAAGGCTTCCTCCTCACCGCGGCCGAGGCTCTCAGTTGCGGTATCCCCGTGGTCGTGACGAAGACCTGCGGAATCGCGGATCTCATCAAGGGTGGGCGCAACGGTTCTCTTATCGACTGGAACGCGAATCCCAAGAAACTCGCCAAGGAAGCCCACCGTGCCCTCCTCAAGGCCGCGACCCTTTCCTCGGTCGATTGTCTCGCCACGGCAGCGGAGCTTTCCCTCGGGGCGAACTACGCCAGCGCCAACGCCCGCATCCTCGCGGAGATGACCGGCACTTCACTTCATCACCCCGAGGCCCGCGTCACGATAGGTCTCCGCATCCATCAGGGCACCGACGTTTCGAAGCTTGACGATGCTGTCGCCAGCCTCGCGAACCAGACTTACAAACGTTTCAAGGTAAAGCTCCTCGTCGATGGTCCGTGGTCTTTCGCCGAGCCACTCGCGGCCCGCTACGGTTTGCCGCTGATTTGCACCGGGATGTCTCCGGACATCGAGCATTGCAGTTGGCTGCACCGGCAGGCCGTCGCCGAATGCGACACCGAGTTTTACAAGCCGCTCGACTACGACGACCAGTTGATGCCCTCCTACCTCGAGCGCGCCGTTTACATGATCGAAGCGAAGAGGGTGGACGTCTACGGATGTCTCCTCATGACCCACGAGAACGGCCAGATCACGCCGCGCCTCCATTGGCCGAACAAGGCGGTCGAGACCATGTTCACCGGCAACTCCGACGACAACATGCTGCCGCATTCCTCCGTCCTCCTTCGCGCCGAGATCGCGCGCAAGGCGGGAAATTATCAGGAGCGTGCCATCGGACTGGGCGCCGATGACTATCATCTTTGGTATCGCGTCCACCTCGTCGGCGGGAGATTCTTCCGGGACGACGAGGTCCGCAATGTGGTCTACCGGATCCACGAGCAGAATTCCCTCAAGATCCGCCGGGCCCGTTTCGGCGAAACGGAGAAGAAGAAAAAGCAAACGCTTCTCCAGCGCGCCGCTGCGGCAGCAGGGATCACGGTGTTGGCCGGACCGCTCTTTGGGGCGACCTCCTGTGCCGAGAATCCCGAGACTCCCGCGACGAAGGATCCGGTGGGGGAAAAGGCCGATACCGGGAAGTCTCCCATTCTCTCGGTTCCGACAGCCCAGCCCTCGAAGAGCGACCCGCCGCATTCCTGAAAGGATCGTTCCTGCCTGAAGACCGATGACCGGGAACCTCTGGCGAGTCGACCCGTGTGTCGGGGGACGTCGCGATCGCGGTGTCAGCCATCCCGGCGGCTTTTGCGACCGCGACCTGTCCGACCGGGGCCAAGACCCGGAACGGTCAGCGTTTTAACCTGACAATCTCCCAACCCGCGGCGGTCAGCTGCGATTGGGTCTCGGAGCTGAGATTCCCTTGGAGAATGAGCCGGCGGTGAAAGCGGGCGATGTCATCGCGCGTGGCAAAGGCCGCGACGGACTCGGTCCAGACGACATAGTCGACGGGAGCCGGGATCTCAATGGCACCGTCGGCGGTGAGCCCGGTGGCGAGGCGTTCGTGCACGGCAAGCTCTTGATAGGGAGCGTTGCGGTGACGCGCGAGCAGGAGGAGCATGGTTTCGTGGAAAAAATGGGCCCTCCAGACCGTGTCGCAGGCGAGGAACTGCTCGATGATTTCCGCGCGTCCCTTTGCGGGCAGCGCGGCAAGGGTGTCGACGAGCTGATGACGGACCGAGCGGATCAGGGCGGGATTGGCAAAAATGGCGTCGGTCTGTTCGGGCGACACGCCCATGCTCTTGAGACTGGTTCGGTCGCGAAAATCGAGTTCTGAGGAGTTGAGCTGGTAAAGATCATCTGGCAGTCCGACGAATTCGGTCGCGTTCAGGATCTCCGAGGCGCCTCCACCGGCGATGGAGACCCCGATCTTCAGGGGCAGTCCTCCCGCGAAAAAGGCCCAAGCCACTTTCTCCACCTCCTCTTGGAGACGGGCGTTGTCGGTATAGGGATCGATACCGAGCTGCTTGGCGCACTCGAGCTTGGCTTTGTCGAATCCGGCCACATTCTTGATGGCCTTGCCGAGACCACGGCCCACCGCCTCGGGCTGCGGGGATTCACCGGATTTCTTGTCGCCAGCCTTGCGGGCCGCATTGCTGATACCCGATCCAACCTTGCCGAAGAAGTGTCCGACCGAGTGAGGCACCTGTTTGATCGCACCGCTTGGATCAGCGGCGATGTTTTTTACCGCGGCGATGGGTGTTTCCACCGATTTACGCAATCCCTCGGCGAAGAGGTCGCTTTTGCTCACCTTCACCAGTTCTGCGATCGCCTCGATTTCTTCGATCCGTCGGCGCAATTCGGAAACACCGACGCAGGAGTAGGTGCCGAAGTCCGAATCGATCGTAAAGTGGATCAGATACCCGTCTGCCTCGGCGTATTCGCGGACCCGGTGAGAGGGCCCGGCGACGAGCGCCGCTGGCAAAATCTCCGAAGCACGGAACATGGCCGGCTTCTCAAAGGCACCCGCTGAAGAAATCGAGGCGAGGACGAGGGGCAGGGCAAGCAGGGTGAGGAAGCAATTCCGAAGGATCATTACCGCGAGTTAAACGCCTCGGAGCCGTGGTGTCTACCATCCGCTCACTTTTTCGCGAATTTCCAAAGGTGCCCGTCGCTGCGGATGTAGAGGGCCCCGTCATCGAGCGAGGCGGTGCTCAGGATCGTCTCGCCCAGTTCGATCTCGCTGAGGACGACGCCCTTTTCCCCGGAGGAATCAACGACTTGACCGACGCCCTGCTCGCTGAAAAGGTAGAGTTTTCCGTCTCCGCCAGCCACCGGGCTGCCGCTGAATGGACCCTTCAGTCGCATTTCCCAGAGCACCTCACCGGAGGCGCGATTCGCGCAGGTTAGCACCCCCGCGTTGTTGATGAGGAAGAGTTTCTCTCCGGCGACGAGCACGCTCGGGGTGCCGGGTCGCTGATTGGATTGGTTCCAGATTTTCCTCGGTTCCTCGCCACTGGCACCGAGTTTCACGACGGTGATTCCGTTGGCGGGAATGAAGAGTTCGTCGCCCGAAGCGGCGGCCGAGGGAATCGTCGAGGCCCCGCCAGGGATCGTGAAGACGGACGATCCGGTCGAAGGCAAGAGGCCGAGAATCCCATCGCTCGATTGGAGGGCCACGATGGCTTCCCCGTCTTTGTGCAGCACCGTGGGTGAAGTCCAGTTCGCCGACTTGGGACGATCGAGTTTCCACTTGTTGACTCCCGTGACGAGATCAAACCCGGCTGCAAAGGACTCCGAGTCGTTCTCGATCTGCGCGACGAGGGTATCGCCGACGACGATCGGGGAGGAGGCCATGCCGAGGCTGTTTGAGGCATTGGGATAATCAAGGGTGAGTCCCCGCATCCAGACGAGATTACCTTCGAGGTCGACGCAGATGAGATCGTTCGAGGAATAGAGGGCGTAGATGCGTTCGCCATCGCTCGCGGGGGTGGGGGCCGCGACGTTGGTCTTGTTGTGAGACATGGTGCGGCCTGTCGCCCAGAAGCGCCGTTCCCAGAGCGCGGTGCCGTCTTTGACCGAGAAACAGAGGAGGTGCAGCTGTTGTTGCTCGGGACCGCTCGCCGCGGTGACAAAAATCCTCTCTCCCACGACGACGGGACTGCCCAGCCCGCGCCCCGGCAAAGTGACTTTCCAGGCGAGCGTTTGGGCGCTCAACTCGCCTACCGTGGTGGTGATGTCAGGGGCGTAGCCCGAGCCGTGGGGCCCTCGGAAATTGAGCCAGTCCGCCTTCACCGGCATGGCGAGGAAGAGGAAGAGAGCGAGCGAGAGAGAGGTGGGAAGAAAGAGGCGCATCGGGGAGGGAATTGCGGATCTGGGATTGCGGATTATTCGCTTTTTGCCGGGCGTCTCCGGGCCGGAGCCGCCTTTTCGGGCGTGGGTTGCCGGTCGGTCGCGAGGATCGCGGTGCCGGTGGCATCGCAGACACGGAGCTGAAATTCCCACTGCACTGTCCAATCCTGAGTCTGTTCGTTTTGGCAGGCTTTCACAAGGATCGTGTTTTTGCCCTGCTTCAATTTCACCGGCAGGGAATACTGATCGATCCGCTGGCCGCGGTGGTATTCGTCTCGGCCGAAGAGAAGCTCGCCATTGAACCAGACTTTCCACGCGTTCTTGCACCCGAGCCGGATCTGGGCATCGCGCGCTTCGGCGGCTTGGAACTCGGTGTAGGCATAACCCGCCACTTCTTTGATTGGGCCGAAAGGCTGATTGAAGTCAACCTTTCCATAGTCGTCGGGCGTCGCATAGGCCTGCCACTTCACCGGCTTGCCTTCCTTGCCCGTGTATTCGGCGTCGAGTTGGATCGTTTGCTCGGGAGAAAACACGCGGTCGAATCCGGCCCGCCCGGTGTTGTCGAACGGGGCGATGAGATGCCAGTGAGAGAGGAACCCGAAGTGTTTCGGCAGGTCCACCTTCTGAGCGAGCTTCTCGCGCAAGAGTTTGGTGACCGCATCGATCTGGTCGACCTCGCGGGCGGCATCGAGCGCGGCTTTGAGGGTGGCAAGGCTCTTGGATTGGTCGCCCGACTCGAGTTGTGCCCTGCCATCCTCAAGCAATTTGGCAACGGCATCGCGGCGTAGGGCGGGACTCGGATCATCAGCGAATCCGGGGACGAGGGCGGCGGCTTCTTCCGGAGAGAGCCTGGCGTAGAGCTCGAAAGCGAGGCGGCGTGCGTTTGGCTCGTGCTCGCGATTGAGGACGAAGGCCTCGATCGCCTCGCCTGGCATGGCCGTCTTTGCGGCGAGGGCTCGGTCGAATACGGTCTCCACCGCCGTGCCCATCCAGTTTCGGGCGAGAGGACTTGCGCCTTGCATTGCCGTGAGCACCGGCACGAGCATTTCAGGCCCAAGCGCGGTCAGGGCATTCCAAGCCGCGGCGGCTTCGGTGTTTCCGGCTCCTTCGGGGCCGACCTTGCGGAGCTGTTCAACCGGGGAGGTCCAAGGCTCTGCGTGCGCCGCGAAACCGAAGAAGAAAGAGAAAGAGAGAGAGAGGGAGAGAAGAAATCGCTTCATCGATGCGGACGATAGCGTTTCGTGCGGGTCGCCGGCAAGTCCCGCAAAGCGGTCACTTCGCGATTTTTTCGTAGAGGGCTAGGGTCTCGCGGGCGATTTCGGCCCAACTGAAGGTCTCGAGGACTCGTGCCCGTCCGGCTTTGCCCATCGTGGCGCAGAGATCGGGATCCCGCATCAGGGTGTTGATTCCGGTGGCGAGATCGTGCGCGTAGACCTCGGGATGGATCGCCTCAAACGGTGACTCGGGCTGTTGCGCAAGAGGGATGAGCAGACCCGTCTCGCCGGGGAGGATGATCTCCTTCATGCCGCCGACGGCCGATCCGACCACGGGTGTTTCGCAGGCCATCGCCTCGAGATTGATGATGCCGAAGGGTTCGTAGATCGAGGGGGTGCAAAAAACGCGGGCGTGGCTGTAGAGGACGATTTTCTCGTCAGTTGGGATCATTTCCTCCACCCAGACGATCGGACCGGAGTGGCCGAAGCGGGCCGCTGCGACTGCGGCCTCCATCTCCGCTTTGATCTCGGGCGTGTCGGGGGCCCCCGCGCAGAGGACGACTTGTGTTCCCGGATCGAGATGGCGGATCGCATTGACGAGATGGACGATGCCCTTTTGCCGGGTGATTCGTCCGACGAAGAGAACAAAAGGCACCTCCGGATCGATGCCGTGCTTCCTCAAGGCGGTCTCGTCGAAGGTCGGAGTGTATTCGTTAGGATCGATTCCGTTATAGATCACGTGGACCTTGGACGGGGCGACATCGAAGAGCCGAAGGATGTCGTGGCGGGTTTCGTGGGAAACTGCAACGATGGCGTCGGCCAGCTCAATCGCGGTTTTCTCGAGCCAGACGGTGAAATCGTAGCCTCCCCCGAGCTGTTCCCGTTTCCAGGGGCGGAGGGGCTCGAGGGAGTGGACCGTCAGCACGAGAGGCGCCCCATAGTTCAGCTTCGCGAGGATTCCGCCGAAGTGGGAATACCAGGTGTGGAGGTGGACGACGTCGGCATCGATCGACCTAGTGTTGAAATCGAGGCAGCGTTGCAGGGCTCCGAAAACGGAGTGGAGGGGTTTGGGGGCGGTGTAGCCGCTCGTGTCGATGCTGGTTCCGGTCACGGCTGGGTTGCAACCCGTCTCGAGTTGGTCGCCAAAACAACGCACTTCGACTTCGCAGAGTTTTGCCAGTTCACGGGCGAGGTATTGCACGTGGATCCCCGCACCGCCATAGACATGGGGAGGATACTCGTTCGAGAGAAGAAGCGTCTTCATCGGTGGGAGCAAGAGAGCGGGTTTGCGGGTGATTTCAACCACGAAGAGGGTCGACCCACCGGGCGGCGGGGACCCCGTCGAACTCGATTTCCCTGACACCTCTCTTGCCGGTCCCAGAATTCACCCTCCGGGTGAAGCGAGCAGAGACCGACGCCCCTAAAAAGTGTTTTTTCGCCAAAGTCTTCCGGCGCCGTGTCGCAACACGTCTAAATCTCAACGGTGGACTTCCACAAGGGGACCGAGATCTGTCCGTCGTGCC
>NEUQ01000056.1 GCA_002288445.1 Verrucomicrobiia bacterium Tous-C2TDCM
CGGAGTGAAGGTGATTGCGGCCATGATCGGGGAGGGAATCAACGTTTCGGACCGGTGCTCTTGGGACCGCCGAGGTTTTCGCGGGTGAAGAGATTCGCGGGGAAATTGCCGAGGTTCACGTCGCTGAAACTGAGGGTGATCGTGTTGCCTCCATCGACAACGACCATTTTCGAGAGGAAGGGTTTGCTACCGGCCTTGTTGCTGTATTCCATCGTCGAAGAGCGGACGAGATTGCCTGACTTCGCGTAGAACTCGGACTTCTTCCCGAGGTTACCGCTCTTCGTGACCCAGTATTTGATCTTCGCGTAGGTGTCTCCGAGCGAGTTGGCCTCCATCGTGTAGATCGTGGCGGCTTCGCCGTTCACCTCGCCGTCTTCCTGACCGGTCACCTTGTAGCCGTCAACGTAGCTGGTCGAGGCGATGTCGCCGATGGCCGCGTCGCCGGAGAGTCGCTGGCGTTTCGAGACCGAGACGGGACGGCTCAGGCCCGGTTTCCAGAACCACATGTCGCCACCGGAATCGGCGAGGTAGCGTCGCCCCGTCGCGTCGGCGGGTTCGATGACCTCGGCGAAGACTTTTCCGCCCTGCGAGGTGGCGACGAATTTCGCGCTCTTGTTGCCCGAGACCGTCACAGTCCATTGCACGCCCGAGCCAGTCAGGATCCCGCGGGCCTGTTCGGCGGCGAGGAGGGCGGCATCCTGGGCGTGTGAGGCCGAGGCGGTGAAAAGAACCAAAAAAGAAAGGAGAAGTGCTTTCATGGGAGAGTGAGCTTTAGACATGCCCCAGCGAATCGACGATGCTCTGGTTCGCGGCGCGTCGGGCCGGGGCGATCGCGGCGAGTGAGGTGAAGAGGACGAGCAGGACAAAGGTCCCGAGTAGGGTCGCGGGGAGGGTGCGGATCTCCCAGACGATCTCGCGGGCAGTCACGGGCGGCTCCCAGGTCGGCTCGATCGCGCCGACAGTGAAGGCGAAGGCCAGCGTCAGGATCAGGCCGGTCGTTGCCCCGATGATGCCGAGGAGGGCGCTCTCGATGCCGAACAGGAGAACAACTCCCGGACGCTTCAGGCCGAGGGCACGCAGGGTGCCGATCTCCTTGGTCCGCTCGACCACGGCCATGCCGATCGTGTTGAGCACCGACATCGTCACGATGGTGGCAATGATCGCGAAGACGAGGCCGAAGATGATGTCGAACATGCGCTTCGTCCGCAGGTAGAGCTTCGAGACCTCATACCAGGGGATCACCTCCCACTCCGAGTCCGGAAACCGCTCCCGCAGGGAAGCGACGACGGCATCGGTGTCGGCGTTGTTTTTCAGAAGAAAGCGCACGCAGCTCACTCCCTCGGTGTCGTAGAGGCTCTGGGCGAGGGCGAGGGGCAGGAAGACGAAGCGGTTGTTGAGAGCTTCCGAAGCGGTGTCGGAGATCTGGAGGACGCGGGCGTCGATCGCGTTCATCTGTCCGCTGATCGACGCCGACATCAGGATCACCGGATCTTCGATCTTCAGACCAAGGCTCTCGGCCATGCCGGTGGTCACGCCGATACCGTCGGGGGATTCCATCGTGATCAGCTTGCCCTCGTAGGTGCTTCCGTCCGCGCTGCGCAGGGCGGTGGACCGGTGGTGGATCGCGTCTTTCTCCTCCGGCACCATTGCCTGCCCGATAAAAAAGCCGGGGAGGCCATTGAAGTCGATGTTGCCCTTCACCTCGAGCATCCCGGCGGCCAACTCGATGCGGGGATCCGCGGCCGCGAATGTCTTGATTGCGTCGAACTCTTCCTTTGGGATGAGGTAAGCCCCCGGGTCCGTGCCGCCGTAGCCGCGAGCATCCTTCTTCCAGATCTGGGCATGGCCGTTGATCTGCTCGTAGATGTGCGCATCCTCGATGCTGACGAACATGTAAGCTGTGAACCCTGCAAGAACGTTCACCGCCGCATAGCCCAGCGCCACCGCCGCGATCGTCGTGATCGAACGGCGGGCGTTGCGGAGCAAGTTGCGGAGGGCGAGGGAAATCCAGGTCACGGCGGGGTGGGGGAAGCCAACCTTACTTTTGATGGAAAAGGGCGGGGGGTCAAAGAGCAATCGAAGGCCTTTTGCGTCGGCTTCAGGCACGGGAGCCTCGCCTCATCCCTCAAACGCGGCCTCCACCAAGAGTGCTGCCAGGGTCTGCGTCGCCTCATCGAGAGCGGTATTGGCCTTCTTCAGCGCGGCGGCGTCGTGGGTCTCCGCCTCCAGCAACTCACGCACGCGCTTTGCCGCGCTCGTGATTGTGGAACGCTCGTCTCCCTCCAACCGATCGCCGACCAGCTCGAGCGCTCCGGCGACGGCGGGCAGGAGTTCTTCGCTCTTGAACTTTGCTTCGGTCCAGACGCGCTCGTTCATGTCGTCGAAGGCGTAGTCGATCGATTCACTGATCATGCGTTCGACGGCTTCATCCTCGACATCGACGGCGGCGTCGCGGATCTCGAGGACGTGGTCCTCGCCGGTGGTCGTGTCGCGGGCGAGGACCTCGAGGATGCCGTTTCGATTGATCGCGAACTGTACGCCGACGCGGGCGCTGCTTTTGGGTCCGGGGGTGAAAGGCACGGTGACTTCGCCGAGGAGCCAGTTGTCCTTCGCCAGTTCGCGCTCGCCCTGGAGGACGCGGATGGCCATGGAGGCCTGGCCGTCGACGGCGTTGGTGAAGAGTTCGCCGGCCTTCACCGGGATGGTGGAATTCCGCGGGATGATCACGTTCATGAGGCCACCGAATGTCTCGATGCCGAGCGAGAGCGGGGTGACGTCGACGAGGAGGATCTGCCTGACACGACCACACAACATCCCGGCCTGGATCGCCGCCCCGAGGGCGACGGCTTCGTCGGGATGCTGGGAAAGATCGGGTTCGAGTCCGAACCATTCCTTCAACTTCGTCCGCACTAGCGGGATGCGGGTGCTGCCGCCGACGAGGATGAGTTTCTCGACCGCGGACGCGCCCTTTTCGGCGGCCTCGGCGAAGGCTCGGCGACAGATCGGCCCGGTGCGTTCGATGAGGGGCAGGGCGAGTTTCTCGAAGCGATCGCGGGTGATTTCGACCTCGTAGCTGGATTCTCCACGGAAGAAGGGGAGCCGCACTACGACACGCTCCTCGGTGCTGAGAGCCTCCTTCGCCTCGCGGGCACGTATCCGCAGGGTGGCCTCCTCGGGCTCTGACAAAACACCCAAATCCAGTTCCCCGGCGAGAAAACGGGCGAGGGCGAGATCGAGATCGTCGCCTCCGAGACGGGTGTCGCCGGCGGTGGCGATCACTTCAAAAAAGCCTTCGCGCAATTGCAGGACGGAAAGATCGAAGGTGCCTCCGCCGAGATCGTAGACGGCGACGGTGGCGGATTCGCCGAGGCGGTCGAGCCCGTAGGCAAGGGCGGCGGCGGTGGGTTCGTTGAGGATGCGCTCGACGGTGAGTCCGGCGAGCTCGGCGGCGCGGCGGGTCGCTTCGCGCTGCGAATGATTGAAATAGGCCGGCACGGTGACGACGGCACGCGAGACGGGCATCTCCAGGGCGGCTTCAGCCGTTTCCTTGAGCCGTGTGAGGATGACGGCGGAGACTTCCTCGGGCGAGACGAGGGTTTTCTCATCAAGCGCGACGAGGATCTCGCCGCGAGAGCCCGGGACGAGGCGATAGGGGGTTTCGCTCCGTTCCTCGATGGAGAGGTCGGCGAAGGTGCGACCCATGAAGCGTTTGATCGAGGCCACGGTGCGCGCGGGGGCAAGGGCGCGGGCGCGCATCGCCTCGGTGCCGACGAGGGGATCGCGTCCGACCGGCCAGGTCACGCACGAGGGGAGAAGCCGCTCGCCTTTTTCATTCGCGAGGACGATGGGAAAGCCCGAATCGACGACCCCGACGAGCGAGTGGGTCGTGCCGAGATCGATCCCAATGATGATTTCGTCGTTCATGAGTCGGGGACGGTGCGCTCAGGTGGCGATCAGGGCAAGGAGCCGTTCGCGGCATTGATCTTCCCACTTCTTGAGAAATTTGAGCGGTCCGAGCGCGGCCGCGGCCGCGGCGAAATCCTCGTGCTCGGCCGCTTTCTCAAACGCGGCGAAGCGGTCGAGGAAGGTGGCTTTGACGGGCTGGATCTCCTGTAAGAGAGCCTGCACCTCGAGCTGCGCGGTGACGCAATCCTTCGTGAGAAGGGCGCGGGCGAGGGCGGTGGTGGCCTGGCGGTGTCGGGCGAGGAGGGCATCGGTCCGCGCGAGGACGGGTCCGATCTTGGCGAACAAATCCATCAGCGCGGGGGGAATGGAGCGGTCGGGCGTGATCGCCGGGGCCTTTACCTCAAGCCAGGCAGCGAGGCGGGAGATCGGATCGGAGAGGAGGGCGCGCGCGCGATTGTGATCGGAGGCATCGCCTGCGGAGGCGGCCTCATTGTCGCGATGGTGTTCGCGCCAAGAGGACTCGATCGCTGCGGGATCGAGGAGGAGCGATTCGGGCAGTCCGAGGATCGCGAAGGGATTCGTCATTCACCCGCGTGGGCGGAGGTCGAAAAAAATCAGCTGCCACCGGAGCCGCGGCGCGGCGTCGGATTCGGCTTGGCGCGTTTCTTGGGCTGACCGGGACGGGCCATGCTGCGAGGAGAGCTGCGTTTGCCGGGATTCATCGGGCGGGGGCTGCGGGCGTCGACGCGATAGACGATGCGAGCCTTTTCGGTGTCGTAGGGCGACATCTCGATCTTCACCCGGTCTCCCGCGACGAGGCGGATGAAACGTTTGCGCATTTTTCCGGAGATGTGTGCCAGCACGAGGTGACCGTTATCCAATTCGACCCGGAACATGGTGCCGGGGAGGACGGTGTGGATCGTGCCTTCCAATTCTACGGTATCGTCGTGCTGCATAATCACTGGGAAAGCGGCACTATGGCGCAACTCTCAAAATTTAGAAGCGAATTCTTTGTCAGAAAAGGCTTCGTGGACTTGGAACGGGAAATCGGACAGGGGTGAGTCGTGAACTTGACCCTTCCAGCTCGAGCGGCGTGGTCACGAAAGAACGCGATCGGCGGGGCAGGCGACGATGTTGAAATACTTCTGCATGGTCGGCCGGTCGGCGGCGCGGAAGGGGTGAAAGACGATCTTTTCGCCGAGGATTTCGGGCCGGTAAAGCCGGTAGCCGATGCTCTCGAGATAGTCGATGGGAGGCTGGGCTTTTTGCCTGGCACCGACGCCGCTTTCGAAAACGAGGACGGGGCCGAGGCGGCGGAGGTTCTCGGTGGCACCCTCGAAAACGGCTAGTTCGTGGCCTTCGACATCGATCTTCACGACATCGAGGCGATCGAGGGCGAGGGAGTCGAGCCGTTGCAGCGAGACGGAGACGCCTTGCCCGCCCGGATCGATGCGGGCGAGTCCGCTGTGGCGCGGCACGGACATGGTGACGGTGCCGTCGGCATTCCCGATCGCGGCCTGGTGAGTCTCGATCCACTCACCGAGTCCGGCCTGATCAACAAGGTCGGTCAGATCAGCGTAGGTCGAGGGCACCGGCTCGAAGGCGAGGATTTTCCCCCGGAAGGTTTCACGAGAGGCGAGGAGGAGCGGGAAGTAGCCCCAGTTGCTGCCGATGTCGACCATCACGCCGTCGTCGGGGAGCAGAGAGGCGAGGCTGCGCGCCACCGTGACTTCATAGCCCTCGGCGTATTGGGCGAAATAGAGGGGATTGAACTGGCGGTTGTAGGCATTGAGCCGCAGGGTTTTTGCGACACCGCGCACGGGCAGGTCGATCTCGAGCTTGGCCTCGCGCGGGAGGCGCAGGGACTCGACGAGATAAAAGAGCGGACGCGCCAAGCCCTGACGGAAGCCGCCGTTCTTCCGTCCATGTCCCGAGCGGAACGCGGCGCGGTAGAGCCGATTCACGAGGGCGGGACGGACATCGGTGAGGGGGAGCTTCATGGGGACGTGTTAAACCACGAATCACACGAATTCCACGAATCAAAACGGAGTGAAGACAGGAACGCCGAGGCAGAGGTGGCCTACGATCAGCGGAGGAGAGGTGGCCTACGGAGTGCCCAGAATTCGCGGAAATACAGAAGGCCGAGATCGATGCCGCCGTGATCAGAAACGAAGGAATCTTCGCTGTGACATCGGACCAAGGTCGTTGATTAGGCTTTCCGGCAAAAGCCTTTTTTCCTCCGCGTATTCTGCGTATTCCGCAGGCCGCCTCTTCTTTCGGACTCAGATTTGTCACCGATCGGAGCCTTGAAATGATGCCCACGCCACTTCTCAGATCTCGACCCACTCGCCCGGAATGGGCACAGGGTATTGGCCATTCGCGTCGGCGACGAAGGGGGGCTCGCTGTCGTAGTCGAGCGTGTCCATGCCGGGGAACCACTGGAACTCCGAAGCCATCGCCTCGTCCCAGGTGATGACGCGGCCCATGTGGGTCGCGGCGCGGCCCATGATCGCGGTCAGATTGGTCAGCCCGGCTCGCTTCGCCTGATTGAAGGGGGTGTTGTCGCGGATCGCCTTGGTGAAGTCGTTCCACTGCGCCTGCCAGGGCGTGAGCTCCTCCTTCGGCGCCTCCCAGAGGACGTTGTCGTCGGCGATGCGTTTGTCCTTGAAGATCTTCGTGGTGCCGGCATGGATGTTGCCGGAGAACTGCGCGGCCTTCTCCGATCCGTGGATGTAGGTGGCGAAGTCGTTGTGGCATTTCGGGATGTAGCGCACGTAGTCGTAGGCTTTGGTGCCGTCGGCGAAGGTCCATTCGACGGAGTAGGAATCGAGATTTTGTCCCTTGTCGGTGTTGTTGAAGGCGCGTCCACCGATGCCGTGGGCGGATACAGGATACTCGCCCTTGATCCAGACAAGCTCGTCGATCTGGTGAATGTCCATCTCGGACCAGAGGCCTCCCGAGACCCAGAAGAACTTCGTGAAATTGCGGAGTTGCCACTCGAGTTCGCTCTTGTCAGCCGGCTTGGGCCCGAGCGGGCCGGAGGGGCCCATGCGATAGGCGCTGATGCTCTCGACCGATCCAATTTCACCCGCGGCGATGCGTCGGAGAAGCTCGGCGCGGTTCACGGAGTGACGGCTCATCACTCCTGCGGCGACTTTCAGCCCGCGAGCATCGGCTTCCTCGGCGGCCTTGAGGACACGGCGCACGCCGGGAGGATCGGCGGCGAAGGACTTCTCCATGAAGACATTGACGCCTTTGGAGACGGCATACTCGAGCTGCTGCGGGCGGAAGCCGGCGTATCCGGTGAGCATGGCGACATCGCCCGAGTTCGGTCGCAGGGTATCGATGGCGCGTTTGAAGGCGTCGAAACCAATGAAGCGGTTTTCCGAGGGAACGACGGCGCGTTCCTTGTATTTGCCCTCGATCGCAACGCGGGAACGTTCGAGGCGGTCCTCGTAAAGATCGGCCATCGCGGTCAGGGCGACGCCGTCGTCGGCATCCATCGCATTGACGACGGCTCCGCTGCCGCGCCCGCCGCAGCCGATCAAGGCGAGGCGGATCTGGTCGCTGCCGGCCGCGTGCACTGCCGGGATCGAGACGCCGGCGAGGACCGAGGCTGCCGCGGCCCTGCCCGAGCTGCCAAGAAAATCGCGCCGACTCGTCAGTGCGGCGGTCTGTTCGATGTCGGAGGCGGGGCGGGAAGACGGCGGCTGGTTCATGACCCCATCCTCGCCATCTCGCCATTCCGCGCCAAGTACGCTTTCACGGTGGAGGGAGGCGCGCCTGCGTCCGTTCGTTCCGAGTCGTCCGCCGCGATTTCAGGGCAAAGGAGGGAGGGATCGATAAATTGATGCAAGCGAATTGGAGTCCGGCCGGTTTCCCCCGTGATCGCGCCAAGATCCCGAAAACCTTGACTTGTCTCGGCGCAGCCCGTCCACTCCACAGTTTGCCGTTGCCAATCCCATGCAAAACGCTCTCAAGCTCAAGCTCTCCGCCTTCATGTTCCTCCAGTATTTCATCTGGGGGTGCTGGTATGTCAGCATGGGCACCTATCTGGCGAACACGCTGAAGTTTGAGGGCGGTCAGATCGGGCTGGCCTACGGGGCTTTCGCGATCGGAGCCATGATCTCGCCTTTCCTCGTCGGGTTGATTGCGGACCGATTCTTCGCCTCGGAGAAATTGCTCGCTGTGCTCGGAATCGCGGGAGGCGCGGTGCTTTTTGCCCTGCCGCAATTCACGACCTTCGGCACGTTTTATCCGATGCTGATTCTTTACTGCGCGCTCTACGTGCCGACGCTGGCCTTGGGCAACTCGCTCTCGCTGACGCATCTCGCGAATGCGAAGGTCGATTTTCCCAGAGTGAAGATGCTCTCGGCGGTGGGATGGATCGGCGGGCTGGTCGCGGTGAATTTCGTCGATGGCGCGGCATCCTCGACCCAGTTTTATCTCGCGGGCGGAGCCTCGATTCTTTTCGGGCTCTTTTCGCTGGTCCTTCCGCACACGCCGCCCACAAAGACGGGGGCGGATGTGAAGCTCTCCGAGATCCTCGGGCTGGATGCGCTCGCCTTGATGAAGAAGCCGCCATTCGCCGTCTTCATCCTCTGCATGTTCCTCATCTGTATCCCGCTGTATTTCTATTTCGTGAACCTGGGGCAATACCTTACCGAGCTGAAGTGGGAGAACATGCTCGTGAAGACCTCTTACGCGCAGATCTCGGACATCGTCTTTTTCCTGCTGCTGCCCTTTTTCCTGAAGCGCTTCGGTTACAAGAAAACGATCTTCCTCGGCATCGCTTGCTGGGTGGCGCGTTACTTCGCGCTCTCGGGCAGCGTGGGGGCGGGCGAATGGGCCACGGCGCTGATCTTCACCGCGATCCTCCTGCACGGGGCCTGCTACGATTTCCTCTTCATCGCCGGCCAACTTTACGTCGACGACGAGGCGGGTGAGCGCACCCGCGGGGCGGCGCAGGGTTTCATCGCCTTCATTCTCTGGGGCGTGGGCAACTTCGTTGGTAGCTTTCTGGCGGGTAAGGTGCAGCAGCATTACACGCTGGAAACGCCGGTCGATGGACTCACCCACGACTGGGCCGCAATCTGGCAACTACCGGCCTGGGGCGCGCTCGGGGTGCTCGTGATCTTCCTGATCTTCTTCCGCGATCCGAAGAAGACGGCGGCGTGAGACGAGGATCAACGCGGGAACTCCCCACGCGGCGCTGGACCACCCGGTGGATTGGTCGGCCGATCGCCTCGCGGACCCGGGAGTTCCTTGCCGCGAGGCCCTGACCCGGGTCGTCCGCGCTCTCGCAGGCTCGCTGGGGTGCCGCGAAAGGCGCGCGGGATGACCGGCCACTCGTCGGTTAGGAAATAGGCGTAGGTGCCTTCGGGGAAGTCCGGCGTCACGGCAAAGCGACCGTTGCATTCATCGAGGTCGCCGGATCCGGCGAGGTATTCGTAATCCTGCACGAAAGCGCCGTCGTGTCGGCCACCAGGGCCATCGGATCGATCTCCCGCCTTCAGTTGCCAGCTCGATTTCAAGACCTTTACGGGCGAAGCCGGATTCTTCGGATCCGAAAATCCGACCCGCGCATAGATCGGGAACCCATCGGCGGCCCAGCCGATCTGGGGGGAATGCCGGGAGTCGGAGGCTCCGAGCTGGCGTAGCAGGAGGGTGGGAAGCCCATGGTAGTGATAGGTGCCGGTGGGTTGGACGTGGGCGTGGTTTTCATCAAGTCCAAGCGGAACGGCTCCGCCGAGGGCTTCGTATTGCCATCCCGAATCGCGATTGCCTTGCCAGAACTCCGCCGCCCCTGGATCGAAAAAGACCCCGTTCAGGGCGAAGCCAAAGGGGTAGAGACGCACGGGTGTGATTTCCGCCGCGATTTCGGGCCGGTCCGGGACCTCGAAGGTGAAGGCTTGCGGAGCGATCTCGTGAGGATTTCCTCGGTTGGGAAAGGCGCCGACGAGATGGTCGGGAATGGCGTTGGATGAAATCTCACGGGAACGATCCTCCACGCCGATCTTCACTTCATTTTGTCCGGGCGCCTTTTCCGTCGCGGGAACGAGTCCGAGCGGTTTGGTGGCGGTGGCGGTGTGTTGCCGCAGGGGACGACCTTCCGGCCCGCCAAATCCGCCCGGAATGCCTCCCGGCCTTCTTGGACCCTGGCCCAGAAGCAGCGCCGAGGAAACGAGTCCGGCGACGCCCACGATGAATCCGAACCGGGAAGAGGATTTTCGCATCTCCGTGAAACTCCTCCCGCGGCGAATGGTTGCCGATCAAAGGGACCCACGCAGTGCCTCCCAGCCGACCCACATCAGACCCAAGTCAACGAGGAGGTGGCTGAACCATGCCCCGAGGAGGCTGTTGTAGCGATCTGCCTGCCAACTCCAGAAGGCCCCGCCGATCGCGACGCAGGCCCCAAGGGCCAGGGCCCAGCCCATTGGGAAGAATTGACTCAGCACCACGATGTGATGCAGGGCAAATCCGATCGCGGCGACGAGGTGGGCGACGGCTTTCGGCATCAGCTTTTTCGCCTGACCAAAAGCGAACCAGCGCCAGTAAAACTCCTCCATCGCCGAATGGACGAAGGAAATGAAGCACGCGAACGCGACAAATCGATCGGCCACATCGAGGTCGTGGATGCGCTGCACGATCCGGGCCTTGTTCTCCGAGAAGACCGCGCCCATCGGAGAAGTTTCGAGGAGGAGGAGCATCAGGCCCGTCACGACCGCTCCGAAAATGATTCCGGGCACCAGCGAGGCGAGATGACGCTTTGGCCGGGAGCGGTCGATCATCGGCTCGCGCAAAAAGAGGCGCACGCAAAGCAGTGGCCAGGCAATCAGGAAGGTCTTGTGCGCTCCGTAAAAGGCGTTGCCAAACGCCGTTCCGGGATAAAGGACGAAATAGAAGAACGAGAGGATGAAAGGCACTAGCAAGGCCGAAAGCAGGAGCGCCCAACGCAGGGCGGGACGCGCCGGGGCGGCGGAAAGAAGGGCGGTATCGGACATGAGCCACTCTCCGGGCGCTCCGCCGCGCCTCAAATCGTTATTTCCGATCTTGTGATCGAGCAAATCGATGTCAATGTTCAAGACTAACGACAAAGATTAACAAATCTTAACTAAAAGCCCCTCTTTTCCATGGCCATCGTCGCAACCCAACTCAAACGCGGACAGTGCATCAGCTACAACAACGAACTCGGTATTGTCACCGGCACCGAGCATCGCACCCCCGGCAAGGGTAACGCGCTGGTCATGGCCACGGTCCGTTCCTTCAAGACGGGCAAGACGAAGGACATCCGGTTCGCTTCGAGCGACAAGGTCGAGATCGTGCAGTCCGAGCGCCAGAAACTCGAATACAGCTACCACGATCAGGTTGGCTACCACTTCATGGATCCGTCGACTTACGACACCGTGACTTTCCAAGAGGAATTCATCGAGGACAGCAAAGATCTTCTCATCGACGGGATCACCGTGGAAGTGCTTTTTGTCGATGGCAAGGCCGTCACGATCGAGCTTCCCCCAAGCATCGAGCTCGAGGTGACCGAATCTGCGCCCGGCGTGAAGGGAGACACCGCCACCGCAGCGACCAAGGAAGCGACCCTCCAGACCGGGCTCCGTATCCAAGTGCCGCTGTTTATCAATCCCGGTGACCGCATCCGCGTCAGCAGCGAAGACAAAAAGTATGTCAGCCGGGCCTGACCCCTCCGCTGCGATTCTGGAATCGTGAGAGGCGCGGACCCCGAAGCCGTGGCCCCGTTGTTTACCTCGACCGCATCCCTTGGCCCGCAAAGCGAAGCCCCGCAACCGAGCAAGAGGGCGGGATTCCCAGCCTTCCCAAGGTCTCGCCACCTTTCTCTCCGAGAGGGCCGGGGCAATTTTTTCCGATCCGCATTCCCCTGTCATCCTGCGGGTCAAGTTTCTGATCGGACTCGCCCTCATCCCGCTCTGTTGGATCCTCTTTGAGACCTTTGTGGTCTTGCTCCAAGCCGACACCTTGGCCGCCGCCTACTGGCGCACGCGCGAGTTTACTTTTTTTGGTCTCGGGGGCGCTCTCTGGCTGGTGCTTTTCTTTTTCGCGCGGTGTCGGCCGATGCTCTACCTTTACGTGGCGGGGCATGAGTGGACGCACGCTCTCTTCGTGTGGCTCTTTCGCGGACGACTCCTCCAGCCGATCAAGATCTCCCACACCGGCGGGCACATCATCACCGACCGGACCAACTTCCTGATCTCGCTCTCGCCCTATTTCTTTCCTTTCTACACCGTTATCGCGGTGGCCGTCTGGATCTTTTTCCACTGGGTCGCCGCCGATCACCTCCACCCCGATCTCGTCTGGCTCTATGCCCTGATCGGCTTCACCTGGATGTTCCACTTCAGCTTCACGGTCTGGATGATTTTGCGGAAACAATCCGATGTGGAGCAGAACGGGCGCATCTTCTCTTTCACCGTCATCTTCTCGGCCAATATCCTGATTCTCAGCGGTATGCTCATTGTCGCGTCTCCGACGGCGAGCTTTCGGAGTTTTCTCGCCTCGTTCTGGGAGAATCTTCGAACCTTTTGGCCACGCCTCGTCGAGACCGGAGTCGAGGTGGGGCGATGGTTTTGAGGTGCGAGACTCCATCACCTTCCTCTTCTCCCGCCCTTGACCCCGTCCCTATTGCCACGCACCTTTCCGCATGCCTTCCCGTTACCTCATGATCGGCGGATTCCTCGGTGCCGGGAAAACCACGATGATCCAGCGTTTCGCCCGCCATCTCGACGCGCTCGGTCTGAAGGTTGGCCTCATCACGAATGATCAGGGAGCCGGGCTCGTCGATTCGGCGATCGGACGGTCGAACCAGTTTCCCGTCGAGGAAATCTCCGGCGGCTGTTTTTGCTGCCGTTTCAATTCCCTCATCGAAGCTGCCGCCTCTCTCACGGAGGTCAATCGGCCGGATGTCCTCCTCGCCGAACCGGTCGGGAGTTGCACCGATCTCGTCGCCACGGTCAGCCTGCCCTTGCAGAAAATCTATGGAGACGACTATCGCGTCGCTCCCCTCAGCGTCCTCGTCGATCCCGTCCGCGCCGGACAGATCCTCGGCCTGCGCGAGGGACGAAGATTTTCCGAAAACGTGCTCTACATCTACCGTAAGCAACTCGAGGAGGCCGAGTTCATCGTCGTGAACAAAGCCGATCTCCTTGATGAGGCCCAGCGTTCCGATCTCGTCGCAGCGCTGCAACGCGAGTTCCCCGAAGCGCGCGTTGTGGTCGCTTCGGCCCGATCGGGTGATGGGTGTGAAGGCTGGTTCGAAGCCGTTCTCGCTGCAGAGATGGACACCACCCGGTTTCTCGAAATCGACTACGATCGCTACGGGGAAGGAGAGGCCCTCCTTGGGTGGCTCAATGCGACCGTCGAGATCAAGGCCGACGATGGGCTCGATGAATTCGACGGGAACGAACTCCTCCAGTCCCTCGCCTCGAGTCTGAAGGAGAAGCTCGAACTCGCTGGAGCCGAGGTCGCCCACCTCAAGATGACCCTGACGCCTGCAGGCGATCCTTTCGAGATCGCGGCGATCAACCTCGTCCGGGGGGATTCACTGCCCGAGCTTTCCCATCGCCTCTACGAGCCCCTCGAAGACGGCGAATTGCTCCTCAATATCCGCGCCGAGGTCGGTCCCGATACCTTGGAGGAAGCCACCACCGCGGCCCTCGAAACCGAGATCGCGATCGCTCGAGGCCTGCTCTTCCGAATCGTCCACCTCGAGCATTTCCGTCCGGGGATGCCCGTCCCGACCCACCGGATGACCTCTGGGGACCTTTGATTTTCATCGATCGATACCGTGTGGAAAAACGTCCTCAGCGCCTTCATCTCCGTCGTCCTTCTGACGACCTTCGCGTTCGTCGTCTGGGTCGTGGCGACTCATGACTACCGTTGGGAAGCGATCGCGCCCTATCGAAACAACCTTTTCTCGGGCTGGCTCGTCACCCTGCTGGTATCGGTCGCGTCGCTCGCCCTCAGCGTCTTTGTCGGGGTGCTGCTCACGGCCGGGCAGCTCTCGGGTGATCCCTTTTCCACTTTTCTGTGCCGCATCTATGTTGAGGTAATCCGTGGGACGCCCCTGCTGACGCAGATCCTCATCGGGTATTACCTCATCGCGAACGCGATCGACTGGCACAGCAGCCTCGGGGTCGGGATCGTCGTGCTCTCCTGTTTTTCAGGAGCTTACCTCTCCGAGATCTTTCGAGGTGGAATCGAGTCGATCCCCCGTTCCCAATGGCTCTCGGCGCGGGCAATCGGTCTCACCGGGGCGCAGACCTACCGCTTCGTCGTCATCCCCCAAGCGGTGCGCCGAGTCCTGCCGGCCTCGGCGGGACAATTCGCGAATCTTGTGAAGGATTCCTCGCTCCTCTTCGTCATCAGCGTGCACGAGTTCACGATGCAGGCGCGCGAGGCGAACGCGAACAGCTACGCCACTTTCGAGGCCTACCTGCCGCTCGTTCTCGGATATTTCCTCCTCACCTTCCCGATCTCCTTTCTCAGCCGTCATCTCGAACGGCGTTACCGCTATGAGCATTGAGATCCGCGGCCTGACGAAACACTACGGCACGACCCGTGCCGCCGATGGAATTGATCTCGTGCTGGGTGATTCCGTGCAGGTTCTCGCCCTCATCGGTCCTTCGGGGGGGGGGAAGTCAACCCTGCTGCGGCTCGTTGGCGGGCTTGAGAGACCCGAGGAGGGGACGATTCGCATCGATGGCGCGGAGATGCCGCGCGATGAGGAAAGTCTGCGGCTCTGGCGTCGGCAGAACGGATTCCTCTTCCAGTCTTTCAATCTTTTCCCCCATCTTACCGCCTTGGAAAACATCATCCTGCCTCTCGTTGAAGTCCACGGATGGAAAAGAGGCGAAGCCGATGCCCGAGCTCGCGAGGTCGTGGCTCGTTTTGGCATGGGCGCCCATCTCGAAAAACATCCCGCTCAGCTCTCCGGCGGTCAGCAACAGCGCATCGCCCTCGCGCGCGCCATGGCGCACGAACCCGCCCTGCTCCTTCTCGACGAGCCGACCTCGGCCCTCGATCCGGAGATGAAGGCGGAGGTGCTCGACCTGATCGAGGAGCTTTGTCAGGCTGGTCAGCGCATCATCCTCTCGACCCACGAGATGGGATTCGCCCGGGGCTCGGCCGATGCCGTCGTTTTTCTCGGGGCGGGACGGGTCGTCGAATCGGGAAGCGCCGCCGAACTCTTCGACCATCCCAGGTCCGCCATCGTTCAAGCCTTTTTGAGCAAGGTGATGAAGTGGTGAGAGGCGTAACCTGCAGGATGTTTCTTTAATTCCTCAAACTGTCCTTCATCATGGTCACCGACATTCTCATTCGCTATCTCCATTTCATCAGTATCTTCGTGATCTTCTCCGCCGTGCTCGCACAGCACCTCCTTC
>NEUQ01000057.1 GCA_002288445.1 Verrucomicrobiia bacterium Tous-C2TDCM
CACCTCCGCGAGTTCGGCGGCAAGTCGCTCGTCTCGGCCGCCTCCTCCGAGGTCGAGCTTTCCGATGACGCGAGTGTCGAGTCAACCGGCGAGCCCCTTGCCGAAGAAGCCATGACCGCCCTTTGCGAATTCCTCTCCGCCGAGCTTGGCGACCGCATTGAGAAGGTTGGCTCGGGGAAACGCCTCGTCAGCAGTCCCGCCGCGGTCCTCGCTCCCGCCCACGGGATGAGCGCCCAGATGCGGCAGATGCTGCAGGCGATGAATCCCGGCGAGCCGCTCCCAGCTCAAAAAGTCGAGCTCGAGCTGAACCCCCGCCACGGCCTCGTTCACGCCCTCGCGGCCGCCAGCGAAGGCAATCCCGAGCTCGCAAAGCTCGCTGCCGCCCAGCTCCTCGACAACGCCCTGCTCGCCGCCGGGCTCCTCGAGGACCGCGTCAGTCTGATTGAACGCGGGTTCCTCCTCATGGAGGCCGCTTTGAAAAAATCGGCGGAATAAAGAATTTTTCGAAACGATTTCCTCGCCCGGACGTTAATAGGCCCGGGACAACATTCCCATCAACTCCAATAGAGAACTCAATACAGATGAAAAAATTCCTCGTTTTGGCCACCACGCTCGTGGCCGGTTTGGCAGTCGGACTCGCTCAGGCTGAAGAAGGTAAAGAGAAAGGTAAGGGTAAAGGCGGCGATCCTGCCAAGCGTGCCGAAGCCATGATCAAAGCCCTCGACAAGGACGGCAATGGGACCATCTCCGAGGAAGAATTCCTTGCCGGACCCGCCGCGACCAAAGCAAAGACCGATGGTAAGGACCCCAAGAAAATGTTCGTTGGCCGCGACACCAACAAGGACGGACAGCTTGACAAGGCCGAGCTTTCCGCCGCGCCGAAGCCGAAGGGTGATGGCAAGGGCAAGGGCAAGGGCAAAAAACCCGAGTGATCCTTCGCAGGTGAACTGATTTTGGAAAACCCGCCGCGGGCTCCTGCGGCGGGTTTTTTCATGTTTTCATCAAGGGCTTTTGCAGTCGGCCCCCGAATCTAATCGGACTCCTTTCCAAACAACCGAGCATCGTCCTTAAGCTGGTCGGGGTTGCAATGTTGCACTTGGCATTCCTTGCTGCCGGCTTCATCATCGGAATCACGTAGGTCGCGCGCCGCGGACCTTGATGCCACCTTTCCCACAAGGATGAATCCCACCAATCGACGTCATTTCCTCCAGACCGCCGCCGGAGCCGCAGCGCTTTCCGGTCCCTTGTTTGCCCCCTGGGTGAAGGCCCAGACGAAGACGGGAAAAAAATACCGCACCGCCCTGATCGGCTCAGGTTGGTGGGGGATGAACATCCTCCGCGTTGCGATCGCTGATGGCTCAGTGGATGTCGTCGCCCTTTGCGATGTGGATGCCGACGAGCTCGAGGTCTCCGCCGACGATGTCGGGAGCCTCACCGGGAAGCTGCCCGCGACCTACCGCGACTACCGCGAGATGCTGGAGAAGGAAAAGATCGAGATAGCGATCATTTCGACGCCGGATCACTGGCACGCCCTCCAGGGTATCGCCTGTATCGAGGCGGGAGCCCATGTGTTTGTCGAAAAGCCGACCGGCCACACCATCCTCGAAAGCCGGGCCATGGTGAAGGCAGCACGCGCCCACGAACGCACCGTGCAGGTAGGCATGCACCGCCGCATCGGGCCTCACCACGTCAGCGGGATGAAATTCCTCAAGGAAGGCGGAGCCGGCGAGATCGGCATGATCCGCGCCTTTGCCCACAGTCCGGGTGAAGTCGAGACGCCCACGCCGAATGATCCGGTGCCGATGAATCTCGACTGGGATCTCTATTGTGGTCCCGCTCCGTTGCGGCCCTTCAACAAGCGCATTCATCCCGGCGGGTTTCGCAACTACCTCGACTTCGCCAATGGCATTCTCGGCGACTGGGGCGTCCATTGGCTCGACCAGATCCTCTGGTGGTCGGAGGAAAAACATCCCAAGACGATCTTTTCGGCGGGCGGTCGTCCCGTGAAGGGGCCGGTCGTGCTGAACGAAAAAGAGCAGACCTCCGACTCGCCCGATCACCAGGTCGTGACCTACGAGTTCGAGAAATTCACCGCAGTGTGGGAACACCGCCGCTTCGCCGGGAACGAGACCGAGAAGTCGAAGGTGGGATGTTACTTCTATGGGTCTAAGGGTATCTTCCACATGGGCTGGCGCGACGGATGGTCCTTTTATCCGGCCGATGGCAAGGGTCCCGTCGTACACGAGGAACCGAAGTTCGACGATGAAAAGGACGGTCACAACGTGCCGCCGCTCTGGCGCGACTTCATCGAGTCGATCGAGGCCAAGCGGCATCCCGTCGCCGATGTCGAGATCGGCCACCTCGCCACGAACATGAGCCTGCTCGGCATGATCAGCCAGAAACTCGGCCGCAGCGTGAAGTGGGATGGAGCGAGCGAGCGTTTCCCCGACGATGAGGAGGCAAACGCCCTGCTCAAGCGTGAATACCGGGACCCGTGGGTTTATCCGGTGTAAAAAGCGGACATAAAAAAGCGGCTCCGCGATGGAGCCGCCTTACGAAAAGCGGGAGAGAGCGATCGCTCAATAGCCGTAATATTTCTTTTTGGCCTTGTTCTTGGCAATAGCCGAGCCTGCCACGGCACCAACCGCGCCGCCGATGAGGGCTCCGGTGCCGTCACCGATAAGGGCACCCGTGCCTGCTCCGATCGCGCCGCCGACGACGGCACCTTTTTCACCGGGGGTGCAGGAAACGAGGAGTGAAGTGGCCGCGATGGCGGCAAGAAGGGTCAGTTTGATCGAAACTTTCATGGAAGGGAATCAAAGTAGTTGTGTTTTGGATTGAAGCACGTCGTGGACGACGCAGCTTCAGATTGTCGCGATTTTTTCAGGAAGGGAAGGGGAAAATTGGGAAAAATCTTGGCGGGTCGAACCGGTTCCTATCTTTTGAGGGCCTTTTCTGAAAGGTAACGCCCCGTCAGCGACCCCGTCGCCATGGCCACGTCTTCCGGCGTGCCCTGCGCAACGATCTTTCCGCCCGCTCCGCCACCGCCCGGTCCGAGATCGATGACCCAGTCGGCGCATTTGATGACGTCGAGATTGTGCTCGATGACGATGAGGGTATTCCCCTGGTCGCGCAGGCGATAAAAGACCTCGAGCAAGGTGGCGATGTCGGCAAAGTGCAGGCCGGTGGTCGGCTCGTCGAGGAGGTAGATCGTTTTGCCGGTGGCGGTCTTGCCGAGCTCGGTGGCGAGTTTGATGCGCTGGGCCTCGCCGCCGGAGAGCGTTGTGGCCGATTGGCCGAGGGCGACGTAGTCGAGCCCGACATCACGCAGGGCGCGGAGGGGCTGGGCGATCTTGGGCACCTTCTGGAAAAAGTCGAGCGCCTCTTCGACGGTCATTTCGAGAACATCGGCGATGCTCTTGCCGCGATAGGTCACATCGAGGGTCTCGCGATTGTAGCGGCGTCCGTTGCACGACTCGCAGGTCACGTAGACATCGGTCATGAAATGCATGTCGATCTTGATGGCCCCGTCGCCCTGGCAGGTCTCGCAGCGACCGCCTTCGACATTGAAGCTGAATCGTCCCGGTTCGTAACCCCTCGTCCGCGAGGCGGGGAGCTGGGAGAAGAGATCGCGGATGGGACCAAAGAGCCCGACATAGGTCGCGGGATTCGAGCGAGGACTGCGTCCGATCGGGGCCTGATCGATGACGATGGCCTTGTCGAGATGCTCCATGCCCTCGATCGCATCATGCTCGCCCGGCTTGTCCTTGCTGTGGTGAAAATGGCGGAAGAGGGCGCGGCGGAGGATGTCGTCGACGAGAGTCGATTTGCCGCTGCCCGAAAGTCCGGTGACACAGATGAAACGACCGAGGGGGAAACGCACCTCGAGATTCTTCAAATTATGCTCGCGGGCACCGCGAATGACGAGCTCGCGTGAATCGCCATCGCTGAAGAGGGGTTTGTCAGGAATCTCGATGCGCCGCTTCCCTGACAAAAACGCCCCAGTGATCGATTTGGGGTTCGCCTCGACTTCGGCGGGCGTGCCTTGGGCGAGCAGTTCGCCGCCGTGGGCTCCGGCTCCGGGGCCGAGATCGAGGAGGTGGTCGGCAGCGCGGATCGTGTCTTCGTCGTGCTCGACGACGATGACGGTGTTGCCCGCGTCGCGGAGATTCTGCAGCGTGGCAATGAGCTTTTCATTGTCCGACTGGTGCAGGCCGATGCTGGGTTCGTCGAGCACGTAGAGGACGCCGGCGAGACCCGCGCCGAGCTGGGTGGCGAGGCGGATGCGCTGGCTTTCGCCGCCGGAGAGGGTGCCGCTCTCGCGATCGAGGGTGAGGTAGCCGATCCCGACGGTGTTTAGGAAGACGAGGCGTTTTCGCACCTCGTGGAGGACCTCGGTGGCGTAGGTGGCCTGCACTTCGCTGAGCTCCACCCCATCGAGCCAGGGGATCGCCTCGGAGATCGCGAGCGAGGCGAAACCCTCGATCGAGAGGGGGCGCTCGCGATGGGCGAGGGTGACGGCGAGGATCTCGTCCTTGAGCCGCTTACCGCCGCAGTCGGGACAGGGTTTCGCCGACATGAAACGACGCACGTTGCGTTTCGTCATTTCGCTGTCGCTTGTCTCGAGGAGCCGCGACGCCTGAGTCGCGAGCCCCTCGAAACGTTCGTCGCCGAAAAGGAGCGCCTTTTTGAATTCGCGTTTCAGGCTGCGGAGGGGAGCGTCGAGGTCGGCCTCGTAATGTGTGGCGAGGTCGGCGATGGCGCGCTGGTGGAAGCCCTTGCGCGATTTCGATCCGGTCCACCAGGTCTTCACGGCGCCCTCGTTGAGGCTTTTGTCAGGATCTGGCACGATCAGCTCGGGATCGGGCACGAGTTTCGAACCGAGTCCATGACAACCGGGGCAGGCCCCGAAGTGACTGTTGAAGGAAAAATGTTTCGGCGTCAGTTTCGGCAGGGAAAAGCCGGTCTCGGGATTGGTGTATTGGAAGGTGAAGTCGTGCCGCTCGTAGTCTTCCGCGCCCGGCGTCTGGGCGAGAGCGGCGACGCGGTTTTCGGAGAGCTTCTGCGCGATCTCAAGTGAGTCCGCGAGGCGGCTGCGCAGGTCGTCACGGACGACGAGACGATCGATGACGATCTCGACAACCTTGGCTTTCGTTTTTTCGGCGATCTCCTCAATCTCGACGAGAGCACCGTCGAGTCGGGCGCGCAGGAAGCCCTGGACCCGATATCGCTCGAGGCTCTCACGGACGGTCTCGCCCTTTTCGACCTTCACCGGAGCGGCAAGGATGAGCCTCGTCCCCTCGGGAAAGGCGACGAGGACATCAACGATGTCCTTGATCGAGTGGCGGACGAGGGGCGTCCCGGTGACGGGATCATGGGGGCGCCCGAGGGCGGCGTAAAGGATGCGGAGGTAGTCGTAGATCTCCGTGGCCGTGGCGATGGTGGAGCGGGGATTCGGCTGTGAGCTGCGCTGCTCGATCGCGATGGCCGGGGTGAGTCCCTCGATGAAGTCGACCTCGGGCTTTTCGAGTCGGTCGAGAAATTGACGAGCGTAGGCCGAGAGTGACTCGACGTAGCGTCGCTGGCCTTCCGCGTAGAGCGTGTCGAAAGCGAGGGAGGATTTTCCCGAACCAGAGACGCCGGTGATGACGACAAAGCGATTCCTCGGAATCTCGAGGTTTAGGTTTTTCAGGTTGTGCTGCCGGGCACCCTGGATTCGAATGATCGCGTCGTCGCCCATGGGGAAGTTCTCGGGAGAAAGGCGATAACATTCAGGAAGATCGGGTCGTGGCAAGAGGAGCTTTGGCAATCGACTGCCGGGATGCCGGGGCCCGATCATTCGGACCACTGATCCCCGATTTTCCACCCGATTTTCTTGGTCAGGCTGTCCTGATTGCGATAGTATTTCCCGTCTTTTTTTTCCTATCATGAACGACCTACCTCCTCCGCTGCATCCCGAGGCGCCTCATCTCCACGCGCCTCAAGCTCCCGTCACTCCTCCCCCTCGGAAGTCGGGATGTGGTCTGGGAGGGCTGGGGTGTGGGCTTGGCTGCCTGATTGCCGTTGCAGCCTGCGTCGCCCTTGTGGTCTTTGGGGTCGTTGCGGCAAAGAACTACTTCCAAAAAATGGTCAACGACTACACCGCGACCGAGTATGTCCCGATCGCGGCACCGGAGGCGAGCCCTGGGAAGGTGGCGTCGGCTCTCGAGAAGTTGGATTCCTACAGCACCGGGATGGCCGGAGGCGGATCTCCGGTGACACTGACGCTCACCGGTGAAGAGCTGAATTTGATCCTCTGGAATCACCCCGACTTCACTCCTGTCGCCGGCATGATCAATGTCGCCATTGAGGGAGACGTCTTGAGCAGTGAGGTGAGCTTGAACTTTGATGAACTGCCCATGCCCAAGGGCTTTTTCGCGAGCGCGCTCCAAGGGAAATTCTTCAACGGTGAAATCTCCCTGAAAGGGGGCATGGAAGCGGGGTATCCCGCGCTCTACCTCGAGGCCCTCACGGTTAACGGGAAGGAGGTTCCCGATGCGTTTCTGGCGCGAGTGAAGCCGCAAAACCTGCTTCAGGAGGCCGCCAAAAGTCCAGAATTGAGCGCCTTCTTCGAGAGCATCGAGGATCTCCGGATCGAGGACGGTCTGCTGATCATCGTGCCAAAGGACGTGACGACGAAGCCCTGAATCACCAGCGGATCGCTTCTAAAAGGCTCTGTGCGAGGTGGCTCAAAGCTTCTCGTAGGTGCCCTGGTCACGCTTCTCAAGAACCGTGAACCCCGCCTTTTTGGCATCGCTCACGGAAAGCGGCTTGGAAATCTGAGGGGAGGTGACGCTTTTCGAGACGAGTTTTTTGACCGGGTTTCGGCAGAGCGGACACGCCTCCAGCGGCGGACGGCTCAGTGGACGCCGGAGTTCAAAGCCCTTTTGACAAATCCGACAGCCCTTCTCTGGGTCGGTCGTGAGGTATTCGTAGAGAGGCATCCGAGACAATCGTCTCCTGGGCGGATTCTTTCAACCGCCATCTCGACGCCGCCGTTGGCCCGACGTCCGCCTCAGACAACAAAAAAGCGGAGCTGTGAGACTCCGCCCTTCGTCGGGGCAATCAAGAACCAAGGGAGGCGATCACCAGCTCGACTTGGTCACACCGGGGATCATACCGTGGGACGCCATTTCACGGAAAGTGATCCGCGACATTCTGAAGCGCCGGAGAAAACCACGCCGGCGACCGGTCACCTCACAGCGATTGACGAGGCGGGTCGGGCTCGCATCGCGGGGAAGCATGGTGAGACCCTCGTAGTCTTTTTCGGCCTTGAGCTTCGCACGAAGCTTGGCGTATTTTGCGACAGTACGGGCCTTGCGGGCGTTTCGGGTGATCCAACTCTCTTTTGCCATGGTGGGGTCGGAAGTTTACGCCATTTGGCAAGGATTCAAGTGGAAATTCAACAAATCGGCTCGGCAAATGGGGGCAAAGTGTGTTTTCATGGCCGCATGTCACGCTCGTTTCGTTTCTGGTTGTTCTTCATTTGGGTCCCTTTGGTTCACGGTTCCGCGCTTGCGGCCCAGGACTCCGGGGCGGCGGACGGGGCGGAGCGGGACTGGCTTGAATCCTACTACGAGGCCCCCACGCCCGACCGGTTCCTCTCTCAGATGAAGGACTGGGCGGAAGATGGAACTCTCGAAAACGACCACGCCAAGCCCGCGCTGATAGCCTTCATCAGTCAGCTTATCCGGCAGAACCAAGAGAAACTGGAGGAGTGGTATGCCGGGTTGGCCGGACTCGACCCCGCCCAGATGCAGGTGATGCACACGGCGATGCTCTTTTCCCGGACCGCCGAAGCCGACCGAGTCCTCGAGGAGCAGTTTGGACAAGCTTACGAGGATCAAAAGGCGGAGACCAAGAAGATCCTCGAGATGCCCCTCGATCAAACCGGCGCCATGGACATGCTCTGGGGTTTCTTTTACGCCACCGGATCACCCGAGCCCATCCGGCGTCTTATCGTCGCTTTCCGATTCATTGATGCCCCCGAGAGACCCGAGGGGGTCATGGTTCCCGAAGGCTACGTGCCCCTCTACAAAGAGTTGCCGGAATTCGCCCACCATTCCCTCGTGGCGAATGGAAAACGGCACCCGAGAATCGTCGAAATTCTCCAACTCCTGATCGAAAAAGACGAGAGCCTTTTGGAGGTCGAAAGGGCGGGAGTTCGCAAGGTGCTCGAGGAACTCGGAAGACAACCGCTCGGTCAGGGGGCCTGAGCCGAGACGGTCGAGCTTCGGGGAGGCGCTAGGCCGCCCCGCCGCCTTTGATTCAACGAACGACGCGAGCGCCGCCGCCCGACACGACCTTCTTCACCTCGCTCAGCGAAGCCATCGTCGTATCGCCGGGAGTGGTCATCGCAAGAGCCCCGTGGGCCGCACCATATTGCACGGCTTTTTCCGGATCGTTCGATTCGAGGAAGCCGAAGACGAGACCCGAGGCGAAACTGTCTCCTCCGCCGACGCGGTCCATGATCTCGAGATTCGGGTAGGCATTTGACTCGTAGAACGTTCCATCGTGCCAGCAGATCGCGGCCCAGTCGTTGACGGTCGCGGTGTGGACTTCGCGCAGGGTCGTGGCGGTGGCCTTGAAGTTGGGGAACTCCTTCACCGCCGTCTCGATCATCCTTTTGAAGTTCGTCACGTCAATGCCGCGGACGTTCTCGTCGACACCTTCGACTTCAAAACCAAGCGAGGCGGTGAAATCCTCCTCGTTGCCGATCATCACGTCGACATACTTGGCGATTTCGCGGTTGACCTCCTGAGCCTTGGCGAGGCCACCGATGGAGCTCCAGAGCGAGGGGCGGTAATTCAGGTCGTAGCTGACGATCGTGCCGTGTTTTTGCGCGGCCTTGCAGGCCTCGATCGTGAGTGCGGCGGTGGTCTCGCTGAGGGCGGCGAAGATGCCTCCGGTGTGGAACCAGCGGGCTCCCTGTTTACCGAAGATGTCGTCCCAGTCGAAGTCGCCGGGCTTCATCTGGCTGGCCGCGGTGTTGGCTCGATCGGGGCAACCGACAGCCCCGCGGATCCCAAAGCCGCGCTCGGTGAAGTTCAGACCGTTGCGCACCTCGCGGCCGATTCCATCATACTTCTTCCACTGGATGAAGCGGGTATCGACCCCGCCTTGGAGGATAAAGTCTTCGATGAGCCGTCCTACCGGGTTGTCGGCAAAGGCGGTGATGACTCCGGCGCGGAGGTCGAAACAGCGCCGCAGGCCGCGGGTGACGTTATATTCGCCGCCGCCTTCCCAAGCCGTGAACTGGCGGGCGGTGTGGATGCGGCCTTCGCCGGGATCGAGGCGAAGCATGACTTCGCCCATCGAAAGGCAATCGTAGGCGACTTCGGAAGCGGGTTTGATCGTGAGTGGCATGGTGGATGGGGGAAAGTTAAAACTGGTTCGCTTGGATGAAGTCGGGGTTACCCGACAGGTAATGAATCAGGTTGTTCGTCGCACGCATCGCCTGGCGTTCCACGCTTTCGTAGGTCCGCGAGGCGATGTGGCTGGTGATGACGCAGTTCGGGGCGGAGAAAAGCGGATGATCCGCCCGGGGTGGTTCTTCGTCGAGGACGTCGGCGCCGTAGCCTCCGACCTTCCCGCTGACGAGTCCCTCGTGGATATCGTCGGTCTCGACGAGTTCGCCGCGGGCGCAATTCAGCACGATGACGCCGTCTTTCATCTCGGCGATCTTCTCTTTGTTGATCATGCCCCGGGTGTTTTCGTCGAGAAAGCAATGGAGGCTGACGACGTTCGCTTCGAGGAGGACCTCGTCCATCGTCGAGCAGCGTTTCACGCCGTGCTGGGCGGCGAAGGTTTCGTCGAAAAAGGGATCGTAGGCGATCACGGACATGCCGAAAGCCCTGGCGCGTGTCGCGACTTCCTTGCCGATGCGACCAAGGCCGATGATTCCCATGGTGCTGCCGAGGATCTCGTGTCCGACCGGTTTTTTCCAACCCGCGACCCATTTACCGGCCGAAACCTCGACGGCGTTTTCGATGATCTTTTTCGTGATCCCGAGGAGCAGCCCGAAGGTGTGTTCTGCCACGGTCGTATGATTCACCCCGGGTGTATTCAACACCGGCAGCTTTCGTTCCGTCGCGTAGGCCACGTCGATCTTATCGAGGCCGATCCCGTATTTGCTGATGACCTTGAGGCGGGGGTGAAACCGGTCGATCACGGCGCGGGTGATGGCATCGTCGCCGCAGAGGAAGGCATCGAACTCACCGGCGAGTTCCAGCATCGCCTTCTCCGGAAGCGGGCCGCGCTCTCGGACGATGTCGAAGCCCTGGGATTCAAGGAGCGAGTGGTGGGGGCCGGGGGTATCCTGGTAACTGGTGGTGGAGAGCAAAATTCGGGTTGTCATGGCGAGGCGCAACGGTTAGCGAGAGGTCGGTCGAAGACAAGGCCCAAGTTGCACCCTTTCCCAACCGTTTTTCACGATCATGGAGCCGCACCCGGAACCCAACTTGGAACGCGAGTTCGGCCCCCAACCCCTCGACAGCCTGCTCACCGGTCTCGGGGTTGACAATCATGCCCTCGTGGCCGCCAGCACCGAGCAACTCACGCACAAGCAGGTCCAGAAAGCGCGTAAGGGGAGGTATATCACGATCAATCTCCAGCGTAAGATCCTGCGGGCCCTTAATGGGGCGGCCCCCTCCGGCGAAGGAGGGGAAAAGGTCGCCTACGAGCTCGGCCAACTATTCAATTACCGGCCCTGACCCCGCTTCCCGATGCAGTTCTCGAAAAAATCCGACTACGCGCTTCGCGCCATGGCGATCCTCGCGAGCCTGCCGCCAGACCGCACCTTGCAGGCCCACGAACTGGCCGAAGCGGGCAGGATCCCGATCAAGTTTCTCGAACAAATCCTCCTCGTGCTGAAACGCTCGGGCCTTCTTCGCAGCAAACGTGGCGTCGGTGGGGGGTATCGTCTCGGAAAAGAAAGCCGGCTAATCTCCGTGGCTGAGATCGTCGAGACGGTCGACGGCGAGTTACTCCAGTTTCTCGAGACGGAGGGTTACCCCGACTTCCCCGGGTCCCGCGGAATCCGGCGCTGCCTCGGCGAAGCTGGCGAAGCGACCAACCAGAAATTCCGCGAAACCAGCCTCGAGGACCTCGTGCTACCAGACGTCGCTGACGCGATGGTGGGTTACGGGATTTGAAGAAGTCACGGGTCACGAGGGACGTGAACCCGGGCGCTGTGGGGGCGAGAGTTTCGCTATTGTTTTGCCATGAACCGTCGCTGCCTCCTCCAACTCGCTGCCGGAGCTTCCGGACTCGCGGCAGTGTCGTCGATCGCCGAGGAAAAGGCCGCCAAGCCCTTCCGCTTCCTCTTCGCCACCGACATCCATGTCCAACCCGAGCGCGGGGCGGGGGACGGGTGGAAACAATGTATCGCGAAGATGAATGCCGTTGCCGCCGCGGCGTCGACCAAAGCCGATTTTCTCATCACCGGCGGCGACCTCATCATGGACGCGCTCGAGGTCGGGATCGAGCGCGCCCGGCTTGAGTGGTCTCTCTTTGATGAGGGACTGAAGACTTTCGAGTTGCCCGCCTATCACGCGATAGGCAACCACGATGTCGTCGGATGGTCCTCCAAGTCCGTCGTCGACCCCGGGCATCAGGATTACGGAAAAAAACTCTTCGCCGACCGCTATGGCGAGGGGAAGACCTATCGAAGCTTCGACCACGGCGGATGGCATTTCGTGTTGCTCGATTCGATCGGGCGCAACATGACCACGGGGGACTACGAGGGTCGGATCGATGATGACCAGCTCGCTTGGCTCGAGGCCGATCTGGCGGGGGCGGGGAAGGGGACTCCCGTCGTCATCGTCTCGCACATTCCCTTCTATTCGGTCTGGCACCAGGTGATCAAGGGGCCGTCCTTTGCCCTCGACGGAAAGGCGCTCATTGCGAATGTCCATGAGTTCCGCAAGCTCCTCGAGTCGCACCAAGTGAAGCTCGTTCTCTCGGGACACGGTCATGTCCTTGAGAAAATCGAGATTGGCAACACTCGCTACATCCAGGGCGGTGCCGTCTCCGGGATGTGGTGGAAGGGCCCCGTTCACGGCAACCCAGAGGGATTCGGTGTGATCGAATGCCGATCCGACGGGACTTTTGATTACGGCTACGAATCCTTTGCTTGGAAGGCTCGAGCGTGAGCGTTGAACCGATCTTACGTGAAAAAGATCACGTTTTTCCGCCCGGCGACAGATCGATCAGGAGGGTGCACCTTCCCGAATGCGCTTGTTTCCCCTTTGGCTTTTCGGTGCGCTCGCCTCGGGCTTTGCTCTGCTTCACGCCCAAGAAGTCGATTTCCAGCGTGAAATTCGGCCGCTCCTCAGCGACCGCTGTTTCAAATGCCACGGTTTCGACGAGGAGACGCAGGAAGCCGACGTCGGGCTCCATACCTTCGCCGCCGCGACCCGCGATCTCGGCGGGTATCAAGCGGTGAAGCCCGGTGATCACGCCGCGAGCGAACTGATCTCGCGGCTCATCAGCGAGGACCCGAAGGAAGTGATGCCTCCGCCGAAGTCGAACAAACCGCGCTTCTCCGCCGCGGAAGTTGCCCTGATGAAACGCTGGATTGACCAAGGCGCCAAATACGAGGAGCACTGGTCTTTCGTCAAGCCGGTGCGACACGAACCGCCCGCCACCGGAGAGAGTGGGTCCGCCCATCCCGTCGATCGTTTTCTCGATGCGAAACGTGGCGGCAAAGAATTGCCTCTGAACGGACCTGCCGATCCTTACACCTTGATCCGTCGCCTTTCCTACGACCTGCGCGGTCTTCCTCCGACGATCGAAGAGGTTGACGCCTTCGTCGCCGGGCACTCAAAAAATCCGGAGGCGGCGTGGAGCACGCTCGTTGATCGCTTCCTCGCCTCGCCCGCCTACGGAGAACGCTGGGCGCGCGACTGGCTCGATCTCGCACGCTACTCGGATACCAACGGGTATGAGAAGGATCGTCCGCGCTCGATCTGGCCCTACCGCGACTGGGTCGTGAGCGCCTTCAATGCCGACCTGCCCTACGATCAATTCACGATCGAGCAACTCGCCGGCGACCTTCTCCCGAATCCGACGACCGACCAGCTTGTCGCCACTGGCTTTCATCGGAACACGATGCTCAATGAGGAAGGTGGGATCGACCCGCTCGAGTTTCGCTATCTTGCCATGGTTGACCGCGTCGCTACGACCGGCTCGGTCTGGATGGGCCTGACGACCGGTTGCGCGCAGTGCCACACCCACAAGTTCGATCCTATCACCCACACCGATTTCTTCGCCTTGTTCGCCCTGCTCAACAATGCCGACGAACCCGAGATCGAGATCGTTGATCCTATCCTCAGCCAACAGCGGGAGAAGACTGAGTTGGAGATCGCGGCAGTCGAAGCCCAGGCCATCGCCGCGATCGACGAGGTAAAGTATCGGGCTTGGCTCGACGATCTCCGCTCCAAGTCGACGCAATGGACCATTCTGCCGCCGATCAGGGCAAAATCGAATCTGCCCCTCCTCGAGATCGAGAAAGATCATTCGATCTACGCGAACGGCGACTTCACGAAGCGCGATGTTTACGATGTCACCCTCGATCTCTCCCCGCTTGCCGGCAAGGCGATCACCGCCCTGCGGCTCGAGGCACTGCCCGATCCACGCCTTCCCGCGAACGGACCCGGAGCCGCCTACTACGAGGGTCGCAAGGGCGACTTCTTTCTCAGCGAGGTTTCTGCCACGGCAGGCGGGAAAAAACTCGCCTTCTCCGCTGCCAGCGTCAGCTTCGGAAAGATCTCTATCGGCTCTGGCGAGGCCAAAGGGGAGAATCTCTACGATGGCGACGGATCGACCGGCTGGTCGACCGCCTCCCGGGAAGGTGAGGCCCATGCCCTGGTCCTGAACCTCGCGAAGCCCCTCACCGGTGCCAAGGCTCTCGATCTGAATCTTCTCTTCGAACGCCATTTTGTCGCCGGGCTCGGAAAGTTCCGCCTCTCCGCAACGGTGGGGGAGGGTGTGGTCGTGGCTCTTCCCTCCGGCACTCCCGATATCCATGCAAGTGACGAGGCGGCGCTGCGTTCTGCCTTTGTCAGGATCGATCCGGCCCACAAGGCGGCGCAGGACCAAATCGCGAACCTACGCAAACGCATTCCCGACCCGGCGACCACCCTGGTGATGAAAGAGCGGCCGCCCCAGAATCCGCGCCCGACTCATCGTCATCACCGCGGAGAGTATCTTTCACCGAAAGAACTGGTCTCGCCCGCCGTCCCCGCCATTTTTGAACCCATTCCTGATGCCACGCCAAAGAACCGCCTCGGCCTTGCCAAGTGGCTCGTCAGCGATCGCAATCCGCTCGGCGCACGTGTGATGGTGAACCGCACTTGGCAATCCTTCTTCGGGCGCGGCATCGTCCACACCGCGGGCGATTACGGCTATCAGTCCGAGCTGCCTTCGCATCCTGAACTACTCGACTGGCTCGCGGTCGAATTCGTCGTCCAGGGTTGGTCGGTGAAGAAACTGCACCGACTCCTCGTCACCAGCGCTGCCTATCAACGCGACAGCCGGATTGACTCGATCCAGCTCGAGAAGGATCCCGACAATGTCCTCCTTGCGCGCGGTCCGCGCTTCCGCCTTACCGGCGAGATGCTCCGGGACGGCGCTCTCGCCTCGGCCGGGTTGATCTCTCCCAAGATGGGTGGTCCCAGCGTTTTCCCGCCCCAGCCCGGCAGTGTCGTCGAGCTTGCCTACGGCAACGATGCCTGGAAGACCTCGGGAGGCGAGGACCGCTACCGCCGCAGCCTCTACACCTTCGTAAAACGCACCGCACCCTTCGCCGCCTACCTCACCTTCGATGGTCCCACCGGGGAAAACTGCCTGCCGCGCCGCGACCGCACCAACACGCCACTCCAGGCGCTGACGCTGATGAACGATCCCATGTTCCACGAAGCCGCCGAGGGATTGGCGCGTTTGTCAGGGGCCGGTGAGGGAGAGGACCCTCTCGGGTCGATCTTTCGTAGAGTCCTGACCCGCCTGCCAAGCGAGGTCGAGAAACAGGATTATCTCGCCTTTTACGAAACGCAGCGGGCCCGTCTCGCCTCGGGCGAGTTGAAGGCCGATGCCATCCTTTCCGCTGACAAGGGCCCCGTCACCCCCGAGATTGCCGCCTGGGCGATGGTGGCGCGCGTCGTCCTGAACTTGAACGAGAACATCACCCGAGGCTGATCATGAACGAATCCCTCCGCTCCCTGACAAGGCGACATTTCTTCCACGACTGCGGTCTTGGACTCGGT
>NEUQ01000058.1 GCA_002288445.1 Verrucomicrobiia bacterium Tous-C2TDCM
GCCGTATTTCGCCGCGAGCTCGCGCAACTTGTGTTCGTTGCGTCCCGTGAGGATGGGATCGACCTGGATGGTCTGGCCGGGCGCCACGCGGATGCCGCCCTGCTCGCGGATCGCGAGGATGGAGCGGACGAGGTGCTGGTTGGTGCCCATGCGTCCGGTGACGCCGTTCAGGATGATGCCGATCTTCATGAGGATGGCGGGCGCGGGGCGCCCGGTAAAAGGTGGGAAGGTAAAAGGTTTTGAGTTTGCGGGGCTGGTGCCCCGTGAATGGGTTCAACAATGTTCCGCGTAGGCCTGCTGGATACGGGCGAGAAACTCATCCTGGTCGGCGGACCACCAGCGGTTGGAGAAGATTTCGACCTCGTGATAGCCGGTGAATCCCGCGGCCTCGACGAGGGCACGCATGCCTTTGAGATCGATGCAGCCTTCGCCCATGAGACCGCGGTCATTGAGGAGATCGGTCGTCGGGGTGAGCCAGTCACAGACGTGGAAGGCGAAGAGGCGGTTCTTCTCCCCGGTCAGGGCGATCTGGGCGGCGAGGTCGGGATCCCACCAGACGTGGTAGGCGTCGACGGCGAGACCGACGAGAGGATGATCGAGTTCGTCACAGACCGCGTTGGCCGAGGCCATCGTGTTGATGGCGCTGCGGTCGTCGGCATACATCGGGTGGAGCGGTTCGATCCCAAGGCGGACATTGAGTTCCTCGGCGAGCGGCAGGACCGCGGCGATGCCGTCGGCGATCTGCTTACGCGATTCCGCGAGCGGATGCCCGGGCACGGCACCGCAGACGAGGACGACGAGCGGCGCGCCCAGTTCGGCGGCTTCGCGGATCGCGCGGCGGTTTTCCTCGATCGCTTCGGCGCGGCCTTCGGGGGTTTTGTTAGGAAAGAAGCCGCCGCGACAGAGCGAGACGATTTCAAGATTCCGGGCGCGGAGATCATCACCGACCTTGGCGATGTTCCGACCCTCGAGGGCCTGGCGCCAGACCGTGATCCCACCGATGCCGGCGGCGGCGTATTTGTCCATCGCCACCTCGATCGGCCAGGGTTTGGTGGTGATGGTGTGGACGCAGAGGCGGGAAGAATCCATCGGGAGTAATGGAGAAAGGGAGTGGTGGAGTGTTGGATCAGGCCAGCCGGAAGTTCCCGATGCCAAGCCGTTCGGCGATGCGAAGGGGACGGACGAGGGCTTCGCGCATGCGGTCGGCTTCGTCGGCGGGGCGGATGTCGGGGCAGTCAGGATGGATCTCACTCGAGGCGATCAGGCCGAGCAGTTTCAGGACATGCGCCGTGCTGTGTTTGTAGGCAGCAGCGCTGCCGCGGGCGTCAAGGCGGAAGACGGCGTCCTCGAGCGACTGGAAGGCTTCGAAGAGCTTGAAGACCCGCGTGTCGAGAGGATCGCACGTCCACATGCGCTTCGCCTCACAGATGAGCGGACAGGCCGAGACCCCCGCGCCGATGAGCAGGGGCAGGCCCATCTTGATGGCCGAGGCGATCCCGAAGTCGTCGCCGCTGTGGGGTGCGAAGTCGAGTTTCAGGTCCCGGCACATCGAGGCCCAGTAGAGGAAATGCGGCTCGTCGAGGGTCGAGATTTTGCCTCCGACGAACCTGGGATGATTCGCCAGCTCGTGCAGCAGCCAAGGGCCGTAGGGCGTCGCCCAAGGCACGAAGGCGGGCTCGAGGGCGTGGACGATGCCGGGCACGGTGAGCATTTCCGCGATCTCGAAGTAGGCGTCGCGGCGTTTTTCGGTCCCGAGCTCGTTGAGGAGCTTCGAGGTCATGATCATCATCTCGACCTTGTTGAAGCTCTGCGCGATTTCGAAGTGGGGGCGATACCAATCGGGCTGGAAGGTGTCGCCCGAGGCTCCTGTCGCGGTGGAGCCACAGATGATGGTCGGCTCGGGGAAGGCGGCGCGGAAGCGTCTGATCACCTCGCCATAGAGATCGAGGGAAAGGTTGAAGATGTAGCCGGTGTCGGCATTGAGAACGAAGGCGATTTCGACGCCGGCGGCCTCGGCGCAGCTGATCATCCAGCGGATGCTGTTCTCGAAGCCTTCCCAATCGGGCTTGCCGTCGCGGAAAGGCAACAGGGTCGCGACGCAGAGGCGCGAATTGGTGACATGATCGACGAGCGTCTCCTCAGGCGTGCGGGACCAGACGGTTTCCTCCCAGGTCGTGGAGGGTTTCAGATCGGCGGGGTCGGTGATCATGAAGAAAAGGCTAGCAAATTCCAGCCGGAACAGTGAGACTATTTTCGCCTCAATTAGCACAAAACCGATGTCGATTTCGTGAAGTCCAAGGAATTCCAACCCATCCTCCTCGAGGACCTGAAGATTCGCTGGCCGGGATTCGCGATCCGCCGGGTCGCTCTGAACCAGCACATGCCGCGGGTCGAGAAACTCGGGCAGCATCTCCACCGGTTCTCCCAGATCCTCCTGTATCTTCGTGGAACGGGCGTGCAGCATCTCGGTATGGGCTCCTTCCCGGTCGATCGCGGATCGGTCCTGGTGATCCCTCCCGGTCAGGCTCATCGCTTTGAAAAGACCCGCGCGGTCCGCCCGATCTGCCTCGCGATCGACTTCGAAACGGTTGAGCCGGTGACCTGGGCGGGACACGCCGTGCTCGGCGCCCGCGATCTCGCGCTCGTGGAGCGCTGGCTCCTTTCCCTCCACGAGCAGCGCGGACGTCGCGATGATTATTCCATCCAGACGGCGGCCCTCATCCTCCGTCTCCTCTCGCGGCTCGAACGGGCCGTGAACGGGAGCGACGAGCGGGGCTCCGACGGTCCGGTCGCGGCATCGGTGCGATCGGTCGCGATACGCCAGGGCCTCGCCGCTTTGACGCCCGGTCGAGTGGCCGCGTCCCTCGGCCGCACTCTTGACCACCTCAATCGGCGGCTTCGAGCCGAGAGCGGCACCACGGTCGGCGGCCTTCTCAATCGGCTCAGGCTCGATGAGGTAACGCGTCTCCTGCGCGGCAGCGACCGCGGTATTGGCGAGATCGCCGCCGCCGTCGGGATGGACGACCAAAACTATTTTACGCGCTGGTTCCGCAAACAAACCGGCCAGTCGCCGACCCGATGGCGTGCGGCAATGCGGTGATGTCTCATGGCTTTTTCGTCGCCGCCGAATTCGCCGGGGCGGGCTTGCCGAGTCCCTGCGGACGCGAGGTCGTCGGTTTGTCGATCCGGATCGCGTTGGCGGGCAGGATGAATGGGACGATATCGCCGCTCTCGAGCACATTCCGCTTCACCTCGCTAGCCTCGAGCGTCTTCAGCTTCACCTCGCGGATCTCCACGGTGTTGGCGTTGCCGCTGTGGAGTTGGAAGGCGAGGAGCCCTTCGAGGGCACGGCCCTTCTCATCACAATCGACGAGCTTCGAGGTCAGTTGTCCGTTGATGCGATGCTCCATCACGTTCCCCTTTGCGGTCACGGTATAGGTCTGCCAATGCGACACGTCGACCTTCACGGGCTCCTGCTCGCCGACAAGCCAGCGCTGACTGTCGGGACCGAGGATCACGTTCTTGCCGTTGAGCCCGAAAATGCCGCGTCCCTTTTCCTCGTAGGTCATTCCGGTGTGTTCGATCGCAGGGTGCACATCGCACTGATAGCCGGCGATGGCCCAAGGGCCGACCTCAGGGAGCGGACGGCTACGGTATTGGATGCCCGAATTGTTGTCGCCGACGACGCGCATTGTCACGGTGAGTTCGAAATCCTTGAGCGTTCCGCCCCGCCAGATGAGGAAGTCGTTGTGTTTCGGCTTGCCCGGTCCGGTGCAGGTGCCGGTGATGACGCCATCGACCACTTTCCAGAGCGCCGGGTCGCCATCCCAACCGGTGAGATCCCTCCCATTGAAGAGAGAGACAGCTTCTTCGGCTCGGGATGTCCCGGGCAGGAGCGCGATCAAAAGAAAGAGGGGCAGGAGTGGCAACGTAGAGGGACGGATCATGAGGAAAATGAAGGAACGGATCCTCTTAACTAGCCGTGAGAACCGCGCAGAGCAAGACGGCGGTGATGCGCAATCCCGCGCCCGAAGCGAAGGGATGCGGTTTCGCCGCTTGTCATGCCCCGTCGCATCGGGCACACTCCGAGTCACCATGGAGTCGCATGAAGTCTTGAAAGAAGCCTTTGACAGCCCGAACGCGAGCCCGAAAGAGATCGCATCAGAAATCGGAGTCTCCCTTTCCCTTGTCTACAAATGGGCGCAGCCGCCCGAGGGCCAGGGATCGGGCAGCCGCAATCCGCTCGACCGGGTCGACGAGCTTGTGCGTCTTACCCACCATTCCGGGATTGTGGAATGGCTCTGCCAGCGCGCTGGTGGCTATTTCGTGAAGAACCCAAAGGGATGCCCCACCAAGGGCTACGCCGTCGTCCCCGCTACCCACAAGATCGTGCAGCAATTCGCCGGTCTGCTCGACGCTGTCTCGCGCGCCGCGCAAGACAACCAGATCTCACGGGAGGAGTCTGAGGAAATCCGTGTCGTCTGGGACAAACTGAAGTCTTTTTGCGAGGGATTCGTGCGCTGCTGCGAGGAAGGGGACTTTGCCACGATCCAGAAGGAGCTCGACGTGCGGAAATGATGGCGTCGCCGGGATCCGTTTCACCGCCGCCGCGCTGTTGGGCCGAAATCGATCTCGGGGCCCTGCGTCACAATGCGTCCCGGTGCCGTTCCCTCGCCGGTCCTGGCTGCGAGGTGATGGCCATCGTCAAGGCCGACGCCTACGGCCATGGCCTGCCCGAAGTCGTCGGCGCCTTGAGCGGGATTGCGACCTGGTTCGGTGTCGCGAACTTGCGCGAAGCGAGACGCACCCGTGCCGCCTCGGGCGGAAGCGAGCGCGGGATCCTCGTCCTCGGCCCCGCCACCCCGGAAGAGGTCGAACCACTTGTGGCGGAGGGATTTTCCGGAGCGGTCTCCCTAACCGAGGAAGTCGCGGCCTATGAATCGGCCGCCGCGCGCCTCGGAAAAACGGCGCGTCTCCACGCCGTCATCGACACGGGAATGGGGCGCATGGGTTGCCTCCCCGATGACGCCGGCGCGCTCGTCTCCGCGATCCGCTCAAGCCCGCATTGCCAGCTCGAGGGCCTCGCCAGCCATTTTCCCTCGGCCGATGAAGACCGCGCCTTCACCCTCGATCAGATCGCGAGCTTTGAGACGCTTGCCGGCGCGCTGGCCCTGGGTGCGGAATGCCAGATCCACCTTGGCAACAGCGCCGGTCTGCTCGGTTTTCAAGGCGAAATGACGGGCATGACTCTCGTCCGCCCCGGCCTCGCCCTCTACGGAATCTCGCCTTTCCCGGGCGAAGGCAGCGGGCTGCACCCGGTCATGAGCCTGAAAACCCGCGTCACCCTCGTCCGCGAAGTCCCCGCAGGCACCGGCATCTCTTATGGGCGCACCTTCATTACGGGGCGCAACACACGCGTCGCCACCCTCGCGGTGGGATATGGCGACGGTTATCCACGCCAGCTCTCCGGTGCCGGAGCAGAGGTTCTCATTCAAGGGAGGCGCTGCCCTCTTCTCGGTCGCGTGACGATGGATCAGATCCTCGTCGATGTTACCGAACTCCCCTTCGTCGTGAGGGGAGAGGAAGCTGTGCTGATGGGGAAACAAGGCGAAGGAGAGATCACCGCCATCGAAATTGCGCAACGCGCGGACACCATTCCCTGGGAAATCCTCACCGGAATCACGAGCCGGGTCGAGCGCACCTACCACTGAGATCTCCTGGGAATTGATAAAATTTTTCTTCCGGACCACCGCATTTAGACAGAAAGGGCCCGGCGCATCGCTCTAATTCTCGGACGGATGAGCGACGATCTCGACAGACCAGGCAAACAGGAAAACCTCGAGGATCTCTTGAGGAGCCTTGTCCCATCTCCTTTGCAATTCGATCACGTCGCCGACCTACGCCGCGAGCGGGAACGCTTCGAGCTGGCCAAATCGCAAAGCCCCGCCCAGATGCAGTGGGGGCGGCTCGTGCCTCTCATGCTCGTCTGCACGATGGTGATGCTCGGGGCCGCCCTGTTCCGCTACGGGGATAACCTGCGCGGCCTGAGCGGCGGCGCTCCGAGCGAGACGCTTGCCCAAGAGCAACCCCCGGTCTCCGCCCCAGATCGCTTTGTGCCGGTCTCGTCGCACGGCACCATTCTCAAGACCTCTTCCGGCGGCGTCATCGATACGGAAGCTGGTCCGCGCGAGCGCCTCAACATCGAGTATCAGGATGCCTACCACTGGCACGATCCCAAGAGCGGCACCAACATCCGGCTTTTCCGTCCGCGCAGCGAGGAAGTGATCGTGCCGCTGCCGAGAGACTGATCGCCCCTCTCTCCTCCGAGTCTCCGCGCCAAAAACCCTAACAAACCCACTAAAATGAAAATCCCTTCCATCCTCGCAACGCTCGTTGCGCTGGCGCTGCAGGGCCCGGCTTCCCAGGCCGAGGACAATCCCAGCCTCGTTCAGAGCCGTGCCGTCGGACCAGAACCTTCGCGGGAGACACCGAAAACGGAAAAGCGGAGCCGAGCCGAAGGACCAGACGAGAAACCGGCTCGGAGCGAGGCTCGAACCAAGCCGTCCAGGCCCGCCGAGCCGTCCAAACCGAATCCAGGAAAGGCTCCCCGCAGCGAAGCGTCCGCAAAACGGACCTGGCTCGGCATTTCTACGCATCCGATCGATCCCGCGCTCGGAGAGCATCTCGAACTCCCGGCGGGCTTCGGCATCCAGGTGATCGAGGTCATGCCCAATTCTCCCGCGGACCAGTCGGGCCTGCGCAGGAATGACATCCTCCTGCGTTTCGAAGACCAACGCCTCATCTCACCCGAGCATCTCTCCCTGCTCGTCCGAACCAAAAGGAGCGGCGAAATCGTCGCCATCACTTTGATCCGCAAGGGTGCCGAGCAGACCGTCGAGGTCCCTTTGGGAGAAGCTGACGAGTCCGTCTTCGGTTCCTTCAATGGCCCGATGCGGCATCCCCACGCCTACCCAATGCCTCCGCACTTCGGTCAGGATCCCTCGCAGTGGCAGCAGCAGATCCGCCGCCAACAGGATGAGATTCTCCGCCAGCAGAAGGATTGGTCGGAACGCCAACGCGAAAATCGGGCCCCTCACCGTTCCGAGGGCCGTCCGCCGTCAGGCCCTCTCGCTCCCGGCCTACCACTGCGCGTCCCCGGCGCTTCCGGAGTCCTCAACATCGACAACGACCATGGGGAGCTGACCCTCACACGGAAAGACGACGAACACCATCTCGTCATCCAGGACGCCCAAGGAAAGGAAGTGTATGAGGGCCCCTTTGATCCCGCCGAGGGCATTGAGGCCCTGCCAGAAACGGCCCGGAAGCAGCTCGAGAAAATGAAACTCGACAAGCTCGAGATCAAACTGCCCGAAATGCCCGGAGCCCTGCCCGAAAAGAATTCCGAGCCGAGGTCCGAGCCGAATTCCGAAAAACCGACCGAGCCCGAGTCCGCGATCCTTTGAGCGAGCGAAGGGGGGGTGCCGTCCCCCTTCTTTCCAATGGCGTCCGTTTCCGTCGCTCAATCCTCGACCACCTCGGGCCAGCTCGTGTGGAAGAACTCGCCCTCGGGTTTGTCGGTGCGCTCGTAGGTGTGGGCACCGAAGAAGTCGCGCTGAGCTTGGAGCAGGTTCGCCGGAAGGCGGGCCGCCCGGTAGCTGTCGTAGTAGCCGAGAGAAGCGCTGAAGGCGGGGATCGGGATCCCGTTGGTCACCCCGAGAGCGACGATCTCGCGCCAGTCGGCCTGATTCCGATTGAGGATGTCCATGAAGAACGGGTCGAGCATCAGGTTCACGAGATCCGGATTGCGCTCGTAGGCCTCGGTGATGCGATTGAGGAAACGCGCCCGGATGATGCAGCCGCCGCGCCAGATGCGGGCGATTGCGCCGAGATTAAGGCCCCAACCGTGGGCTTCACCGACCTTTTTGATGAGGTCGAGCCCCTGGGCGTAGGAGATGATCTTCGAGGCATAGAGCGCGTCGTGGACCTTCTGCACGAGGACATCCTTGGGCAGGTCGATCTTCGGATTCGGACCGGCGAAAAGACCGGCTGCTGCAAGGCGCTGGCCGCGCATCGAGGAGAGAATGCGCGCCTCGACCGCCGCGTTGATCGTGGAGATGACGACGGTGTTATCGGCCGCATTCATCACCGTCCACCGGCCCGTGCCCTTCTGGCCGGCTTTGTCGAGGATGAGTTCGACGACCGCTTCGCCCGTTTCCTCGTCGCGGATCGTGAAGATCTTGCTGGTGATCTGGATGAGGTAGCTCTCGAGATCACCCTGATTCCACTGCTCGAAGATCGCGCCGATCTCATCGGTGCTGAAGCCGGCAGTCTTGAAAAGTTGGTAGGCCTCGCAAATGAGCTGCATGTCGCCATACTCGATGCCGTTGTGGACCATCTTCACGTAATGGCCCGCGCCGCCGGTGCCGATGTGGGTGACGCAAGGGTCGCCGTTCACCTTGGCGGAGATGGATTCGAAGATCGGCTTGATGAGTTCCCAGCTACTCGCAGGTCCTCCGGGCATGATCGCGGGGCCTTTGCGCGCGCCTTCCTCACCACCAGAGACGCCGGTTCCGATGTAGAGGAGCCCCTTTGCCTCGAGCTCTTTCGAACGGCGTTCGGTGTGGATGAAATAGGTGTTGCCGCCGTCGATGATCAGGTCGCCCGGGTCGAGGAGGGGCACGAGCTGGTCAATCACAGCGTCGACCGCATCGCGATCGGCGGGATTGGCACCAGCCTTGGACTGAACGAGCATCATGATCTTGCGGGGAGTGGCGACGCTCTGGACGAACGCCTCCATGGTGTGCGCCCCATGAAGGTTTTTGCCCGGATTTTCGGCGATGAATTGATCCGTGACCGAGGTAGTGCGGTTATAAACGGAGACGCGAAAGCCGCGGCTTTCCACGTTCAGCACCAGGTTCTGCCCCATCACGGCGAGGCCAATCAATCCGAAATCGCTCTTGCTCATTGCTTTGTTCTAGTAAGGTTTTGGAAATCGGAAGCCTATCCACTATTCAGCAATGGCAAGCCCTCATTTTGTATACTCCATCTCGACCCGCTCCGTCGCGGAGGTCGAGCCCTGCCTCCAACCCTCGACCGAGCACGGCGCCGACCTCCGCTTTCACGGGGTGGTGCGCGATCGCGAAGAGGGACGGTCGCTCGCAGGCATCGACTACAGTCACTACGAAGCGATGGCGCTGAGGGAGTTGCACCGCATCGGCGAGGCGATGGGGGCTGAATTTCCCGGGCATCTTGCCCTCGTCCATCATGTGATCGGCTATGTGCCGGCCGGGGTCGCCTCAATCTTGATCCGCGTGCAGACGGCCCACAGCGCGGCGGCTTTCGAAATTTGTCAGGAGTATCTCCGCCGCATCAAAGCGACCGTGCCAATCTGGAAAAAGCCCGTTTTCGACGGTGAGGACTTGCCCAAGACGGCCTCATGATCCTGCAATTTGGAACGGGGAATTTCCTCCGGGGCTTCACCGATCTTTTTGCCGACGAACTCGGGATCGGACCCATCGTCGCGGTGCAATCGACCGAGGGGGATCGCGGCGCCCTATTGAACAAGGCGGGCGGGCGATACCATGTGGCGATACAGGGTATCGCGGACGGCCGGGTGGTGGATGAAACGGTCGAGGTAAATTCGATTGCCCGAGCGCTCTTTGCTGCGAGCGAGTGGGGGCAAGTCGTGGCCACAGCGCTCGAGCCCGGTCTCACCGCGATCGTCTCGAACACGACCGAATCGGGCTTCGCGCTCGAAGCGGCGGATACAAAATGCGGACCGGGGGCTCCGATGTCGTTTCCGGCGAAACTGCTCGCGGTGCTCGTCGCGCGATGCAAGGCGAGTCTGCCCGCGCCGTGGATCGTTCCCTGCGAGCTGGTCGAAGGAAACGGCGACCGTTTGAAAGACCTCGTCCTCGCCCAAGCGGCGCGGTGGGAACTGGCGGGTGAAATCCCCCATTGGATCGAACGGGAATGTCGCTGGGTGAATACCCTCGTCGACCGCATCGTTCCCGGACCGCCGTCGCAGCATCCCCTGCTCGGCATCGATCCCCTTTTGATCATGGCCGAGCCTTTTGCCCTTTGGGCGATCGAGACGGCCGATTGCGATTTTCCCTTCGCCGGACACCAGGCGGTGGTGCTGACTCCGGACATCACCCGCTACAGCCTGCGAAAAATCCGGATTCTCAATGGAGCTCACACCGCGCTGGTCTGCCGCGCCCTCGGCTCGGGGCTCGGGACGGTCCGGCAATGCCTCGATGATCCGGAAGTCGGGGGGTGGCTTGAGGAACTGCTCTTCGAAGAAGTCCTCCCCGTGCTCGAGGGTCGCTGCGACGATCCGGCAAGGTTCGCGCGGGAGGTGCTTGATCGCTTTCGCAATCCGTTCCTCGAGCATCGACTTGCCAGCATCGCCCTGAATCATGAGGCCAAGATCGCGACGCGACTCTTGCCGACCTTGCGGGAGTATCGCGAGCGTTTCGGCCACGCACCACCGCGGCTTGCCGCGCTGCTTGGTTCGGACTCGTGAGCCGGAAGGGTCACGGGTGGCACCCGACCTCGTTCAGCTCACTCGGGGGTGGTCCGAAACCGCGACTTCACGGCTCTCCGGTTCCGGTGAAGCGCTCCTTGCCCCTCTTCCATCGAAGAAAAACCTGCTTCGCTTTCTCCTTTTGAGTGTCGGTTAGGATCGGCAGGATTTTCCCGAGAGCTTCGCCGGTGAGCGCGATATCCTCGGTCACGTAGGCCTTGCGCCGTTCGTAGCGCTCATCGAGGGCAGAGTGGATGAGTGGGCGGACCTGTTCGATCTGTGCATCGCTGAGGTCGAGCTGGTTGGAAAGATGGTCGGTGACAAACTCCTTCGATTCCTCGTCGCGCCATCCTTCGCTAAGCGGGATGATGCGGACGAGAAAGAGAAAGAGCGCGACACCGCCAGCGAGGAAGCCCGTTCCGAAGACGGCGAGCAGCCCGCAACCAGCCTTGAATTTCGTTTTGCGGTCCATGGAATCAGATAGGCAGCGGCAGGAATCCCGCCCACTGCGTGACAAGGCCTCCGACGCCGTCGGGCAGCAGGTGTTGGTGGCGCGTCGCCAGAAAAACGAAGGCGGCGATGGCAACCGGGAGCGAGGCGGCCGCAAAGCGCCACGAAAGGCTCGCGAGGATCTCGGTGAAACCCGGCTTGGCCACGGCGAGGGCGCTACGGAGGCGTGTCTCGAAGCCGAAGGAGGACGGCTCGCCGAAGGGTTGGTGGAGGCGTGCCCTGGCAAAGAGGGTGCTGAGGATGGGATCGTTCGTCTTCATGATTCGAGTCCAAGCTCGGTGAGAAATTCCCGCATTTTCTTCCGGGCCCGGTGAGCCCTGACCTTGACGTTGCTCTCGGACCAGCCGGTGAGGGCGGCGGTCTCGCGCACGCCGCGTTCCTCAAGATCAAGCAGGGTGATCACGAGGCGGTCCCTCGCCTCGAGCCGCTCGAGGAGGAGCGAGACGGTTTCCCAAGCCTCGCGGCGGGAGCGGACGCGATCGCCGCTGGGATCGGGGTCGTTGCAGCGATCGGTCGGATCCACGAGCGACTCACTCTCCCGGCGGCGGCGGTTCGAGCGAAGGAAGTCATAGCAACCGCGCACGGCGACGGTCATCACCCAATGGTCGAAGGGCGCGTCGCTGCGGTAGCCGGGGAGTCCACGCCAGAGTTTCAGCAAGAGATCCTGAACGAGATCCTCGAGCTCGGGCCGCGAGCGCGCGAAGCGCGACGCCGTCGACCAAAGTCGGGGGCGATAGGACGCCGCGAGATGGACGAAGGCGTCTTCGTCCCCACTCACCGCCCGGGCCACCCATTCGGACTCTGGTATTTCGGTCTCCACCTTCCGCGTCGCCCGGCTTGTATCGAAAAAAAACATGATGAGCAAGAGGCTCCCGATCAAGCGAGACGCTCCACCACCGCGACAGGTTACACCGCTTCGAGGAATTTCGCGCGACAGAGAGACTGATTGACGCCCCCGGGGCCTCTCTTAAAGTGGCGGCCAACCCTCCTGCGCCCCCGGTGTCCTCTTTCCTCCCGCCCCTGACTTCCGGCGAACTCCGCCGCCTCGATCACGAGCATTTCTGGCATCCTTTCACGCAGATGAGGGACTGGTGCGCCTCAGAGGTGGATCCGCTCGTGATCGTCTCGGGCGAGGGACCCTACCTTTTCGACTCCGAGGGAAACCGCTATCTCGATGGTAACAGTTCGATCTGGACGAATCTCCACGGGCACCGCCACCCCCTCATTGATGCCGCGATCCGCGACCAGCTCGGCCGCCTCGCCCATTGCTCAGCCCTCGGTTTCGCTAACGAACCCGCCATCCGCCTCGCCGCCAAACTTGTCGAGGTGGCCCCGGGCGAGATGCTGACCCGCGTTTTTTTCACCGATGATGGCTCGACTGCGATTGAATGCGCCTGCCGCATGGCTGCCCAATATCGCGAGCGAGTCGGCGAGCGGGGACGACGACGCTTCGTGGCCTTCGACGGGGCCTATCATGGCGACACCGTCGGAGCCGCCTCACTGGGTGGGATTGCGGCGTTTCACGGCCCCTTCGCCTCGGCCGGGTATGAGGTGACCCGCCTTGCCACGATTGAGGCCCTCGAGTCGCTCTCTTCGGAAGAAGCCGCCGGGATCAATGCCGTGATCCTCGAGCCGCTCATCCAAGGCGCGGCCGGGATGCGGCTCTGGCCGGCCGGGATGCTGCGGCAGATCCGCGAATGGTGCGACCGCCACGGCGCTTTTCTCATTCTCGACGAAGTGATGACCGGCTTCGGTCGCACCGGCAGGCTTTTCGCCTGCGAGCACGAGGGAGTCACGCCCGATTTCCTCTGCCTCGCCAAGGGGCTCACGGGCGGTTACCTGCCGCTCGCGGCAACGCTCGCGACCGAGCGGGTCTTCGGAGCCTTCCTCGGGCGCTATGAGGAGCAAAAGACATTTTTCTACGGGCACAGCTATTGCGCCAATCCCCTGGGCTGCGCCGCAGCGCTCGCCAATCTGCGCGTCTTTGAGGAGGAAGGGGTCCTTGAAAGTCTCCCCACCAAGATCGCGGCGTTTTCTGAGGCGCTGCACGAAGCGGCAGAGCGCACTCCGGCCCTTGGCGAGATCCGGCAACTCGGCCTGATCGCGGGGATCGACCTGGTTGATCCGACGTCGGGTGCCGCTCTGGATTGGCGGGAAGAGACCGGAGCCAAGGTCTGCCGCCGGGCGCGTCGCCACGGCCTTCTGACGCGACCGATCCGCGACACTCTCACGCTCATGCCACCGCTTTGCGTCACCGCCGACCAGATCCGCGAAGCCGTGCACGCCCTCGAGATGGCGGCAAGGGGAGAGTGAAACTCAGCTTCGAAAAGAAGCTCCCTCGGCGACCCGCTCAGTGGCAGCCGCAACCACCGCTGTTGCAGCAACCATCGCTGAGCTCTTCAGGCTCCGGGATGCGGCCGAGCTCGAGCGTCTTGCCAACGAGCTTGGAGACTTGGCTGACGATGCCGTTCAGAGTCTCCTCGGCGTCCATGAAAGCGGCCGTGACTGGGTTTTCGCGGAGCGCCGCCATTTCCTTGTCGTAGCCGTCGATATCGGCCTGGGTCAGTTCACCAGCGTGCTGCTTTTGATGCAGGCTCTCACCGAGCTTTGAAAAATGGCGGTAAGCCGACTGGGCGGCCTTGTCGCTGAAGAAAGCATCGATCTTCGAGACGTTTTCCCGGTATTCCCCCGACTGGAGGATCAGCGTGCAAAGCTCGCGGGTTTTGTCGAGAATGGCGGAGTTGGGAGACAGGATTTCCATCCCGAATTGTCGCGCCAATTCCCCGGAGCACAACCGCGGAATCAGAGGCCCGCGTAGGCGATTCCATGCCGGGTGGGCCGTTGCAGGACGGTGACAGGCAATTCCGGAAGATGGGATAGCGGGGCGCGGCGGCCGTGCCGGATGAGTTCGGAGTGCGCAGCCGCCTTCAGGTCCCGCCATCGTGGTGAGGCTGTCTCATCCAGATCGGGAGCGTTGCGGAGATGCCGCAGGAGGCTGAGCCACTCGACCAGGGCGCGCTCCACGTCGCCGGGTCCAAAATCGAGCGGCAGCCCCCGACCGGTCAGGGTCGCGAGTTTTCCTCCGACGAGAAGTCCGATCACCTCGGCCGCACCCTCGCCGTAATGGGGTGATAAGCCAAGCGCCAGGTATCCCTCGTAATCGACCGGACCGTAGGCGCGGCGACAAGCCGAGGCGAGGCGCTCGCTCCCGCCGAGGTCGATCAGGGTCTCAATTCCAGGGATGGCGTCGAGATCGAAGCGATGCCCGGCCCGCAGGTTCGCGAGGTGGACCACGATTTCCTCGACCGGGTAGGAAAGATCCTCCAGCGCCGCCGCGATCGCCAGACCCTCCCCGCCTTGGAAGAGGCTGAAAATCGTCCCGCGCGGCGTCGGCCGGCCGTCCTTGTCGATCAGGCCGAGTTTTCTCCAAACGTGAGCGGGACTCCCCGGGACCGGTTCGAAAGAATCACCCGAATCAGAGTCGGTGAAATGCGTCTCGGCTTCGAATTCAAAGCGCCGCGAGGGCGGATCGACGAGGGGACGCCCGGCCTCGTCGCGGTAGACAGCAAGAGGAAGTTCCGAGAGCTCGGCGAGAAGGGCGAGGCTTTTGCCTCGGTCGACCAAACGAGTGACCCGCGCCGGAGCGAGGTGATCTCGAAACAGATCCGGGAGTAGATGCGCCGCCTCGTCGAACGAGTAGGTCTCTCCCCGCGAGGACGCGCCCGCGAGACGACGCGCCGTCTGGGTGAGCAGGTAAGCGCCTCGCGTTGAAGCGGTTGCCACAGCGATCTCGAGCCCGTAGCGCCGTCGCAAGCTTCCTTTCTCGTCGAGCCGGGCCAGCCTCGTCCCCGGAGGCAGAAGAGGACGGATGAAGTCGGGATCACTCTCGGCCCCGATCCACCGCTCTCCGCTCCGAACGAGAGTTTCGCCGAGCGGCGCGGTGTCTTCCCGATCGGTGCGACGTGACTCCCAAAGGCCGTCGCCGTTGAGGATCTCGTGGCGGAAGGGCTTCAGGTCGAAGAGTCCGACCTTTCCCCCGGGGGGCGAAGCCGCTTCGGTGCTGTCGGGGCGGCCGCCGGGGCGGAAACCGAGGGAAAGGGCCTGCACGGAAAAAAGCCGGTCCCGCAACTCCCGGGCAGCGGCGAGAGGTACCTGTCCCTGCCGCGCGGCGAGGTCCATCCGGCGGATCAGGGTGGGCCAGTCGAGCTCGTTGTGACGGCGCAAATGCATCGGACG
>NEUQ01000059.1 GCA_002288445.1 Verrucomicrobiia bacterium Tous-C2TDCM
ATCTACGCCGGTTGCGGTGTGAAAGTCCCGGTCTCGGGTGAACTCTCCGCCTATGACGCCGAGAAGAAGACCCTCAAGGTGGGCAGCGAAGAAATCACCCTCGCCGCCGCCGCCAAGGTCGTCGACGCCGATGGCAAGGAAGTGAAGATCGAAGACCTCGTCGGCAAGAAGGTCACCGTCTCCACCGACAAACACACCAAGAAGGGCGAAGAAGTCAAGGCCGACAAGGCCTGATTGATCCGCTGCCTGATTTTCGGAAACCCGTTCCTCCGAAAGGGGGGGCGGGTTTTTTTTATCGGGGGGCGGTGGGTGTTGGTCGCGCTCTGATCTGACAGTCCCGCCTGCGTTGGATGAAGCGCCGCCTTTTAGCCCTTTTGATGTTGCCTCCCCGAGCCTCGGGTGGCTGCGTCGCGAACCTGTCGAGCCTCTTGCTGGCCGGCAGTCGGATCCTCGCACGCGATGCGGCTGGATTCGGAGCGACTTGCCTTCGCGAAGTCCGCGTCCGAGGAACCTTTCATTGGCTTTGGTTTCTTCCAATTCTGGTGGCCGTCTCCCCTGCCTTCGCCGCCGAGATCAAGGTCGCCGATCCCGAGTCGGCCCGCCAAGCGGTGCGGGACGCGAAACCTGGCGACGTGGTCGTCCTCGCTTCCGGAGAGTGGGAGGACGTCGACCTGCGACTCGATGGCGACGGTAGTGAGACAATGCCAATCACAATCCGGGCGGAGACGCCTGGGAAAACGATCCTCACCGGAGCCTCGCGCGTCCGGATCGGCGGGTCACACCTCATTGTGAGTGGACTGTGGTTGAAAAATCTCTCCGGTGCCGGAGCTGATCTCTTGGAGTTTCGCATCGATTCAAAACGGCGCGCCAGCCATTGCCGAGTCACTGAGTGCGCCTTTACCGAGGGTCCGGATTTTTCCGCAACGGAGAGGGAGAACCGTTGGGTCGGTCTCTACGGAACCGCGAACCGCATCGATCGCTGCACCCTTCTCGGGAAAAAGAATCGGGGGGCGACGCTGGTGGTCTGGCTTGGCGAACACGACACGGGGGGGCATCGGATCGTCTCGAACCACTTCGGAGATCGGCCCCGACTTGGCAAGAACGGAGGCGAGACGATCCGTGTCGGTGACAGCAAGACCTCGATGGTGATGGCGGACTGCCTCATCGAGGGGAACTATTTCTTTCGCTGCGACGGTGAGACGGAGTGCATCTCGAACAAGTCCTGCGGCAATCGTTACCGGGGAAACTGGTTCATCGAGACCCAGGGCACACTGACCCTGCGCCACGGCAACGACTGCCTCGTCGAGGGGAACTTCTTCTTCGGGCAAGCGAGACCGCAGACCGGAGGAATCCGCGTCATCGGTGAAAGGCACCGCGTTGTCGGTAATTTCCTCTCCGGCCTTGAGGGGGATGGCTTTCGCAGCGCGATCTGTCTCGTCAACGGCATTCCCGACAGCCCCGAGAATGGCTACCTTCGAGTGATCGACGCGAGAATCGAGAATAACGTCGTTCTGGATTGCAAGGAATCGATTCTGGTCGGCTACAATGATGTGGATGACGCGACGCTCCCGCCGAAAGGGACGATCTTTACGGGCAATCGGGTAGTGGCGCGTTCCGGGCGTTTCGCGGTTCGGGTCGAGACGGGGGGCGGGGATACGCGATGGAGTGAAAATCGGATCGAAGGTGCTATCGAAGGGATGGAGGAGGAGGCGGGAGTCCGCTCTGGGCAGGCCGACACCATTGAGACGCCACCCCTTCCAGATCCGGCGCTTGTCGGGACAAGTTGGTCGGGAAAAGATCCCTGAACTCGTCGCAACTCGCGCTGGAAAATTCCGCATTTCCATCTAAAACAACTGCCATGACACCCCAAGAAAAAGCCCAGTCCCTCGGAATCGACCTTTCGCCCATCACTCCCGGTTACCTGAATCTTTGCATCCGCAGCGGCAACCAACTCATCACCTCGGGTCACGTCAGCGACCTGAAGGGGGTGCTCGGCAAGGATCTCATTGTCGAGGATGGCTACGCCGCCGCGAAAAACTGCATGGAGAAGATCCTTCGGTCCGTCCATCATAGCCACGGCAGCCTCAATGGGCTCCGCTGCATCAAGCTGCTTGGTTGCGTCTACTCGACCGGAGATTTCACCGACCAGCACCTTGTCATCAACGGCGCCTCGGATCTCGTCCACGAGCTCTACGGCAAGGACGGCGACGGCTACCACGCCCGCAGTGCGCTGGGCTTTGCCGCGCTCCCAACCGGTGCAGCGGTCGAAGTCGAGGCGATTTTCGAAATTCTGTGAGCAAGGGGCGCTCCGCTTAACCCCGCAGCGTGATCCGCCCAACGCCTCGAATTTCCTGCTCCGAGCCGCGGGCACCGTTGATCGGGCGTTCTAGCCTGATGCGGCCCATCGGGAGGATGAGGTAACGCTTTGTGACGCGCACCACTTCGACGTCATTCGAGCGCACCAGTTTGCCCGGCTCTCCAGGCCGCGAGGTGAGTCGTAGGTTCGTCTTGAGCCGTCCGGTGAAGGTGGTGTCGGTGATCGCGTCCGTGGTGCTGCGGAGCAGTCCGCCACCGGTGACGTTCACCCTGTCTCCCGAACCCCTGCCGGTCAGTTGACCTTCGAAGCGCATTGAGAGCGACCCGGGCTTGGCATCGTTCTGCACCTCGCCGATCAGCCTGACGACTCCGGAGTAAGTTTCCGCGGAGAGGGGCAAGTGGAGGCCAAACAAGAGGGCGGCAAGCAGCAGTCGGGTGGGGCAAAGCAGTTTCATGGGATCGAAAGTTCGGGCCCCGCGGAAACGGGAACGGTCGGATTCTGAACGAGGAAGAGATGCCTGACAAGCTCTGTTTGTCGTTTCAGCCCGTCTCCGTGACATCCTCGTGAACCTCCAATCCGCCTCGACGCTACGCGAACCCGTTCTTGAGGGTGGGTTGTCGGCCCTTAGTTTGGCGGGTAGATTCTTCCGCCAGCCGCGACCCCCTGTCTTTTCGTCATGATCTTCTCTTATCGAGTGGCGCTTCCGGTCCTTGCCATCCTTCATCCCTGGTCGGGAGGGGCCGAGGAACGGCTCTCTTTTAACCGCGATATCCGTCCGATCTTCTCAAACGCCTGTTTCGCCTGCCACGGGTTCGATGCGAAAGAGCGCAAGGCCGACCTTCGTCTCGATACCAATGAGGGAGCAAGGGCCGATCTCGGGGGCTACGCGGCGATCGTTCCAGGCGACCCATCAAACAGCGAGGCTTGGCAGCGCATCGTCTCCGACGACGAGGACGAGGTGATGCCCCCGCCGGAACATCACAAACCTCTGACGAGCGCCGAGAAAGAGACGATCCGCCGCTGGATCGAGCAGGGGGCGGAATACCAACAGCACTGGTCGTTTGTGGCACCGGAAAAAGTGGAACCGCCCACCCCGGCGGCTCCCAATCCGATCGATTCATTTTTACAGTCGAGGATTCAAAAAGAGGGATTGATCCCTGCCCCAGAGGCATCGAAGGAAACGCTGATCCGACGGGTAACGCTGGATCTCACCGGTCTGCCGCCGACTCCGGCCGAGGTCGAAGCTTTTCTCGCCGACTCGACGCCGTCTGCCTTCGAAACGCTCGTCGATGGATTGCTTTCGCGCGTCTCCTACGGCGAACACATGGCCCGCTACTGGCTCGATCTCGCCCGCTACGCCGATACCCACGGATTGCACCTCGACAACGAGCGCTCGATGTGGCCCTACCGCGACTGGGTCGTGAAGGCGTTCAACGAAAACGTTCCCTTTGACGATTTCACCCGGTGGCAGCTCGCGGGTGATCTGTTGGAAAAGCCGACCCGCGACCAGCTCGTGGCTTCGGGTTTCAATCGCTGCAATGTCACCACCAGTGAGGGGGGCAGTATCGCCGAGGAGTGGGTCTATCGCTATGCGGTGGATCGGACGAGCACGACCGTGGAGGTCTGGATGGGTTTGACGGCCGGCTGCGCCGTCTGCCACGATCACAAATTCGATCCCCTCTCGGCAAAGGATTACTACTCGATGTATTCCTTCTTCCACAGCGCCGCCGACCCGGCAATGGACGGGAACAAGATCGACACGCCTCCGATCCTTAAGCTGACGACGCCGGAGGATGAAAAACGCCTCGTCGAACTCGCGGCGAAGATCAGCGCGGTGGACGAGCGAATCGCTAAAGAGGTGGCCGCTCTGAACTATGCCGATCCCGCAACGCTGAATCCGGCTCCGCCCGTGACGCAAACGGAGACCATCTGGTTTGAAGATGATTTCCCGAAGGGGGCCAGCCCGCAGGCCTCGGGCCAACCGCTCCGCTGGAACGAAAAGGGCACGGCCCCGGTCCTGAGTGGCAACCGTTCGCTCGTCAGAAGCTCGCCGGGGGCGGTGGCGCAGGATTTTTGGAGTGGTGGTGCGAGTTTTACGGTGCCGGCAAATGGGACGATTTTTGTACATGCCCACCTCGACCCGGCGAGCCTGCCTGAGGGGATCATGATTCAGTTCCACACCGGGGGATGGAAACATCGCGCGGTCTGGGGCGACGGCGACAAGATCGGTTTTGGCAAGGCCGGCACGATCGAACGGGTCGATATGGGACCGCTCCCGAAAGCGGGCGAGTGGGTGCGGCTCGAGGTGCCGGCGGCGAAGCTCGGGCTGAAAGCGGGCATGAAGATCGACGGCTTCGCCTTCACCCAATACGGCGGCACGGTGAGCTGGGACCGGCTCGGTGTCGCCGCGCAAACCAATCCGGCGAAGGACCCGGGATGGTCATTGAAGGTCTGGCTCGAACAGAATCAGGGCAAGCGCAACGACCTGCTGCCCGACTCGCTCCGCGACCTCGTTCGAGGCAAGAAGCCTGCCGAATGGAGCGAGGCCGAGTCCAAAAGCGTGAAGGATTTCTGGCTTGGGAACCTGTATGCGGGAGCCCGGAGTCAGCTCGCCCCGCTCGAGGCGGAGAAGGCGCCGTTCGCTCAGGAGAGAGACCGCATCGAAAAAGCCACGCCGATCACCTTCGTCATGGCGGACCTCCCTGAGGCGCGCGCGAGTTTCGTGATGGAGCGCGGCGCTTACGACAAGCCGGGTGAAAAGGTCTCCCGTGGCGTGCCAAGCTTCCTCCCGCCACTGCCGTCGAAGCCATCGGATCGCGATTACAACCGCCTCGATTTCGCCAACTGGCTCGTCAGCGGAACGCATCCCCTGACGGCAAGGGTCGCGGTAAACCGCTTTTGGCAGCAGTTTTTCGGCGTTGGCCTCGTGAAGACGAGCATGGACTTCGGGTCGCAGGGCGAGCCACCCAGTCATCCCGAATTGCTCGACTGGCTCGCGGTGACCTTTGTCGAGGATGGATGGGATATGAAGAGGCTGGTAAAGCGCCTCGTCACGAGCCACGCCTACCGCCAGCATTCCGGGGCAACGCCGGAGCTACGCCAGCGCGATCCGGAGAATCGGCTCGTGGCGCGCGGGCCGCGTTTCCGCCTCGATGCCGAGGTGTTGCGGGATCAGGCTCTTTCCTTGAGCGGATTGTTGGTGACGACGATCGGTGGCAAGGGAGTGCGCCCCTACCAGCCGGAGAACATCTGGGAGCCGGTTGGATTCGGCGGCAGCAACACCCGCAGCTACGAGCAGGACAAGGGAGATGCCCTCTATCGCCGCAGCCTATACACCTTTCTGAAGCGCACCGCGCCGCCTCCGTTCCTGAGCAGCTTCGATGCGCCCAATCGGGAACAGAGTTGCTCGGTCCGCGGACGCAGCAACACGCCGCTTCAGGCACTGCAGTTGATGAACGACGTCCAGCATGTCGAGGCGGCGCGCCATTTCGCCCAGCGCATGCTCAAGGAAGGCGGGGCCACCCCTGAGGAACGGATTCGTTGGGGCTGGCGCGCGGTGACGGCGCGTTTTCCCGAGACGGATGAGGCCGCCGTGGTGGTCAATGCCCTGACTCAACATCGCAACCGCTACGACTCCGATCCGGACGCGGCGAAGGCATTGATCAGCTACGGTGAGAGCCAGCCAGATGTCGCGATCCCTCCCTCCGAACTCGCCGCCTACACGCTGGTGGCGAACTTGTTGTTTAACCTGGATGAAGTCGTCGTGAAGAACTAGCCATGAACCCCGCCATCGCCTATCACGAACGGTTGACTCGCCGGAATTTCTTCGAAGGAGCAGGCCTCAAACTCGGCGGTCTTGCCCTCGCAACGCTCTCGGGGCGGTCGGCGTTCGGTGCGTCCGCCGGGACCTCTTCCGACGGCAGGACCGTCCATCCCGCCTTGCCCGGCTTTCCCCATTTCGCCCCGAAGGCGAAGCGCCTCATTTACCTGCACATGAATGGGGCGCCGTCGCAGCTCGATCTCTTCGACTACAAGCCAGGCCTCCAGCAGCTGTTTGATACTGACCTGCCGGAATCGATCCGGAAAGGCCAGCGGATCACGACGATGACAAGCGGTCAGGCGAGGCTGCCAGTGGCTCCCAGTAAATTCGCTTTCAAGCCGTGCGGCAAGAGCGGCATGTGGATGAGCGAGCTGGTGCCCCACATGCAGGGGATCGCCGACGACATCACCATGATCAAGACCGTGCATACCGAGGCGATCAATCACGATCCCGCCTGCACTTTTGTCATGACTGGCTCGGAGGTCCCTGGAAAACCGAGCCTCGGTTCGTGGATCAGCTACGGTCTCGGCAGCGAGAGCAACGACCTGCCGGCCTTCGTCGTCTTTACCCCGACCTTCCCAAAAGAGAGTCAGGCTCAGGCCCTCTTTACCCGGATGTGGAGCAGCGGATTTCTCCCGACAAAATACGACGGGGTCGCTCTGCGCGGGGCGGGGGATCCGGTCCTCTTTGTGAAAAATCCTCCTGGGGTGAACCGGGACGATCGCCGCACCATGCTCGATGCCCTCGGCCGCCTCAATCAAAAGCATCTCGAACGCCTCGCCGACCCGGAGACGCAGACGCGGATCGCGCAATATGAGATGGCGTTCCGGATGCAGGCGAGCGTGCCCGAACTCACCGACCTCACCGGCGAGAGCGAGGCGACACTGGCGATGTATGGTCCGGACGTGAAGACGCCCGGCAGCTACGCCCATAGTGCGATCATGGCGCGGCGCCTCGCGGAGCGAGGGGTGCGAACGATCCAGATCCTCCACCGCGGCTGGGACCAGCATGGGAGCCTACCCAAGCTCATCGCCGGACAATGCCGTGACGTCGACCAACCGACCGCCGCCCTGATCCGCGATCTGAAGCTCCGGGGGATGCTCGATGAGACTCTCGTCGTTTTCGGCGGTGAGTTCGGCCGCACCGTCTACTCTCAGGGGACCCTGACCAAGGACAACTATGGTCGCGACCACCATCCCAAAAACTTCTGCATGTGGATGGCAGGCGGGGGAGTGAAGAAGGGCCTGACCTACGGCGAGACCGATGACTTCAGCTACAACCCCGTTGAGAACCCTGTGCACCTCAACGAGCTCAATGCGACGATCCTCCATTGTCTCGGGATCGAGGCGAACCGCTTCAGTCATCCCTTTCAAGGCCTCGAACAGCGCCTCACGGGTGTCGAGGGGGCGGAAGTGGTTCGAGGCCTCCTCATTTGAGGATGGTCCGAAGCAAACGCGATGGGAACATCGGTATGACTTCACTGCCTCTTTCTCCGCTCGTGCTCGTAGCGGTCTTCCTCTCGCTCTGCGTCGATCTGCACGCCCGCGATCTCCGAGTCGGGGTCGACTCCGAGGTGCCCTCGATTCACCACGCCATCAAACTCGCTCAGCCCGGTGATACGATCCATCTCGAGCCTGGCAAGGTCTACCGCGATTACGCGGGCTTTTATGGGAAAAAGGGAGAACCTGACAGGCCCATCACGCTGGATGGTCACGGCGCCACGCTGGAGGGTTCGGACCCGCTTGATCCGCTGGCGTGGGAGGAGGTTTCCCCGGGGCATTTTACCTGCGCCACGCTGATGCCGACCCTCAACGGCGCCATCCTCGCGCGCTGGTTTTTCCTTTTCGACGGTCGGATGCAGCGAATGGGGCGCGTCTCGAAGGGGAAGAGCGCTCCTCTAAAGAAGCCTGAAGACCTCGCGCCGGGTGAGTGGACCTTCGTCCAGACCTCCCCGCCCGCCAAGGACCACGGTGTTCCCATTGAGGGCGTCTTTCATCTCCGTCTCGCCCCGGGGGAGACCCTCGCTGAAGCAAAAGTCTCCGTGCCGGTTCGCAGCGCGGGCGTCCAATTCAGCGGCGACAACGCCCATCTCGTCATCCGCCACCTCACCGCGACCCATCCCCACAACGACGGCTTCAATATCCACGGCGATTGCCGCGACGTCGTCTTCGAGAACATCCACGCGATCGAGTGCGGCGATGACGGCATCAGCGCGCACGAGTCGGCCCAGTATCGTGTCGATGGTTTTGTCAGCATCGGCAACAGCACCGGCATCTGCGACACCGGCACGGCGCAGACGAGCTACCAGAATGTCTTTATTGCGGATTGCGTCGGCTTTGACCTCTATTTTCTCGATGAGGGGCGTTATTCGCTGACCAATGCTCTGGTCCTTTCCTCCGCGCAGAATCCCCTCGTCGTCACCGGACGAGCGGCCGGTGGTTGTCGGCTCGCGATGGGAAATGTCCTCATCCGCCGTCTCGTCGAGCCAAGGATTGGAGTCGTCGCCGCACGCGCCGCCCTCGCGGGAAACCGCTGCACCTTCGAAGGGCTCAATTTCAAGTCCACCGGCAGCGTTGTCTGGCAGAACACTATCAGCAATGGTCAACCTTCCGAACCCGGCGCCACAGGGGCTGATTGGGAGGGGCTCCGCAAACTTGCTCCGCCATCCTATCAAATGCCTCGAGGATGAAACTCCCCGTGTCTCTTCTACTCCTCGCCCTGACGTTGCCACTCGCCGCCGATCCCATAAAGATCGGTGGGCGTCGAGAGCTCTTCGCCGATCAGTTTCTCATCGATCGGCTCAGCGGCGTCAGCCTCCAGCTCCACCAGCCCCGCGACGAGGGGGTCGCTTTTGCCTTCGACCAACCATGGGAAGGGCTCTTCAGCGGCTATGCGACCATCATGACGCTGGAGGACGGCAGTCTGCGCGCCTACTACCGCGGCAAGGCGGTGGCGAGCCGCGACGGGAGCGAGGAAGAGGTCACCTGCGTTGCTGAATCGAAGGACGGCCGTTCCTGGATCAAGCCCGAACTCGGCCTTTATCAAGTCAACGGAACCCGGGCAAACAACCTCGTGCTGGCGGGCGCCAATACCTCACCCCACAATTTCAGCCCGTTTCGCGATACGCGCCCCGGAGTATCCGCGGGCGAGCGCTTCAAGGCCTTCGGTGGCACCATGGAGGGTGGCGGGCTCTTCGCGTGGAAGTCGGCCGATGGCTACCGTTGGGAAAAGATGATTGAGGCGCCCGTCATCTCGAAGCCGATGGTGCCCTTCCCCTACATGTTCGATTCGCAGAACGTGGCCTTCTGGTCCGAGGCCGAGGGGAAATACGTGGCCTACTACCGCGTCTTCGACAAGGGCATTCGCCGCATCGTCCGCAGTGAGAGCCGCGACTTCCTCAGCTGGACGCCACCGGTCCTGCTCGGCTACCGGAATCCGGAGGGCGAGGCGCCCCTTGAGCATCTCTACACGAATCAGACGAGTCCCTACTTCCGCGCGCCGCATCTCTACGTCGCCATTGCGGCGCGCTTCATGCCGGGTCGTCAGGTCCTCAACGACGAGCAGGCCAAGGCCATCCACGTGAATCCCGGCTACTTCAAGGACACCTCCGACGCAATCTTCATGACGACTCGCCCGGTCGAGGGACCCGAGCATCTTGCCGTCTACGACCGCACCTTTCTCGAAGGCTTCCTCCGGGGCGGCATCGGCGCGCAGAACTGGGTGTCGCGAACCAACTATCCGGCGCTCAATGTCGTGCCCACCGGGCTGACCGAGATGTCCCTCTATATGAATCAGGACTACGCCCAGCCCACCGCCCACCTGCGTCGCTACTCGCTGCGCGTCGACGGATTCGCGTCGCTCCATAGTGGTTATGCGGGCGGTCATGCCATCACCAAACCGCTCGTCTTTGCGGGAAAGGCGCTCTCGTTGAATTTCTCCACTTCAGCCGCCGGCGGGGTGAAGGTGGGCATCGAGGAAGCGGACGGCAAGCCGATCCGCGGCTTTTCCGTCGAAGACTGCCAGATGCAGATCGGCAATGAGATCGATCGCACGATCACCTGGAAATCCGGCGCCGACGTCAGCTCCCTCGCCGGAAAGCCGGTGCGCCTGCGGATCTCGATGAAGGACGCCGATGTCTTTTCCTTCCAGTTCACCAGGTGATCGGCACTCGGGGTGGCCAAGCCACTGCGGCGGGCTTGGCGAACCCCACCAGAACCGCGAGGCTCACTCGGCCGGATTCGAATCAGCGAGCGTTTCAGCGGCAATGCAAACTCCTGTATCATCGGCCGACTCCAGCGCGCCAGTCGGCACCAGATCGGGCCGGATGGCGGCGAGCGGCTTTAGAACGAAGGCCCGCAGAAACATGCGTGGATGTGGCAGTTCCAATCCAGGAGACCTCATCGTGAGATTGTCGTAATAGAGCAGGTCGAGATCGACGGTGCGGGGGGCGTTCACCATCCGGACCTCCGGCCGCCCCATTGCCCGCTCGATCGCCTGGGTCGCGGCGAGGAGCTCGAGCGGTGGCAGGGTGGTCTCGATCTCGACCACTGCATTGTAAAAGGCTCCCGATCCCTCGGGGCAATCGACCGGCTCGGTTTCAAAGACTGGCGAAAGCAGGAGGTGGTCCGAGCTGCGCAACGGAGCGAGCCGCTCGATGGCGGCGCGGAGATGGACGATACGATCACCGAGATTCGACCCCAGGCTGATCCCAACGCGGGCCATCCTCACTTGAGCCCGAGAACGTCCTGCATGTCGAAAAGACCGCTCTTGAGGCCCTCGGACTTGATCCATTTCGCCGCGCGGACGGCACCGTTGGCAAAGGTCAGGCGACTCGAAGCCTTGTGGGTCAGTTCGACCCGCTCACCATTGCCCGCATAGATGACGGTGTGGTCGCCGACGACGTCCCCGCCGCGGATCGCATGCACCCCGATTTCGTGGTGGGTGCGGGCACCGACGTCGCCGAAGCGGCCATGACGGCAATCCTCGTCATAGGAAAGGCCGCGCACCTCGGTGAGGATCTCGGCAAGTCGGCGAGCAGTGCCGCTCGGAGAATCCTTCTTGTGGCGGTGATGCATCTCGACGACCTCGAGGTCGAAGTCTTCACCCAAAATCTCGGCGGTGCGCCGGGTCACCCAAAAAAGGGTGTTCACCCCCACGGAGAAATTCGGAGCGTGGACGATGGGGATGTCCAAGGAGGCCCGGCGGATCATCTCGAGTTGCGCTTCGTCGTGTCCCGTTGTGCCCATCACAAGTGGGGCGCCGGAGGCGACGCAACCCTCGACCAGTTCATTGGTGAAGGAGGGTAGGGTGAAATCGATGACGATCTCACTGTTCTTCAACGCTTCCTCGAGGGAGTCCCCGAGATCGATCCCCGCCGCGACGCGAGCCTCACCGTCTTCACTGATGGCGGTGGCCACGGCTTGGCCCATGCGGCCGCGGAATCCGGTAACGAGAATGTTCAACATGATGGGAATCGGTTGGGGAAAGGCAGGGAGAGAGCGCTCAAAGCAGGCCAACGGCGACGAGCGCCTCGCGGAGTTCCTCGACTTTTTCGGCGCTCATCTCGACCATGGGAAGGCGAAGTTTGGGACGACAGACTCCCGCGAGGCCGAGGGCCGCCTTGATCGGGACTGGATTGGTGTCGATCTTGAGAAACGCGTTGAAAAGCGGCGCATAGTTCGAGTGGATTGCCTCGGCCTCTCCGACACGCTTCTCCAGCATGGAACGGGTGAGATCGGCCATGGGGCCGGGGATGAGGTTGCCGGCCACGGAGACGACCCCGACAGCTCCCTCCTTCATGAAATCAACGGTGAGGGCGTCATCGCCCGAGAGGATTTCAAAGGCGGCCGGGAGTGCGGCGCGGAGTTGGCGAACGCGCTCCGTGACACCCCCGGCTTCCTTGATGGCCTTGATGTTCGGGCAGTCGGTCGCGAGGCGGACGCAGGTCTCCACATCGATCTGGATGTGGCAGCGACCGGGGATGGAATAGAGCATCAGGGGTAGATCAGTCGAAAGCGCGATCGCCTTGTAATGCTGATAGAGACCCTCTTGCGAGGGTTTGTTGTAATAGGGGGTCACGAGTAGGGCGGCATCGGCCCCGGCCTTCTCGGCCGCCTGAGTCAAGTCGATCGCTTCGCGGGTCGAGTTCGAGCCCGTTCCGGCGATGACAAGACCCCGCTTTCTCGTCTGCTTCACCGCCATTTCGATGACGAGGTGATGCTCTTCGGTCGAAAGGGTCGAAGATTCCCCGGTGGTGCCGCAGGGCACAATCCCCTTGATGCCGTTTTCGAATTGCTGGTCGATTAGGGCGCGGAAGGCGTCGGGATCGATCATTCCCTTATCATTGAAGGGAGTGACGAGGGCGGTGTGGGCTCCTTCAAACATGGTGGGAACGGCTAAGGAAATACAAAAGAAAAGGAAACAGACTAGATCGTCTCGAGCGTCCCCGCAAAGGTGAAATCCGCCGGGCCAAGCAAGGTCACCGCGGAGTAGCCAGCGGTGTCGGTTTTGGTGAAGCCGACTTCGAGAGTGTCACCGCCCGCCACGCGGACGCGAACGGGCGAGGGGGCGCCGCTCAGTTCGTGATGAATAAGGGCGCAGGCGACCATGCCAGTACCGCAAGCGAGGGTCTCGTCCTCGACGCCGCGCTCGTAGGTGCGGATCGCGATCTGGCCGGGTGCGATCACTTGCGCGAAGTTCGCGTTCGTGCCCTTGGGGGCAAAGTGGGGGTGATAGCGCATCGACGAGCCGAAACGGCGCACCTCGGCAGCGGCGAGTTCGTCAACGAAGACGACGGCGTGCGGCACGCCGGTATTCAGCGAATGAACAGTGTGGGGCACACCGTCGAGGTCGAGTCGCTGGTCCAAGGCGAGACCGTGTGGCGTGCTGAGCTGAATCCGCACCTGGTCGCCCTGGAATTCGGCTTCGATGACCCCGGCCATCGTCTCGAAGGTGGTTTTCGTTAGATCGCCGCCGGAGATGGAATTGACAAACCGGGCGAAACAACGGGCTCCGTTGCCGCACATCTCGGCTTCACCTCCATCCGCATTGTAGTAGCGCATTCGGAAGTCGGCGCCCCTCTCGGCGGGCTCGACCGCGAGGAGCCCGTCGGCTCCGATGCCCCGCTGCCGATGGCAGAGACGGGCGATCTGTTCGCCAGTGAGGGAGAGGGAGTTGTCGCGGTTGTCGAGGACGACGAAATCGTTCCCTGCACCGTTCATTTTCCAAAAAGAGACCATGTGGATCGGAATGAAAGGGGGAGGGCAGATTAGACCGACTTGGCGGCATCGACAAGCGGTTTGACGAAGGCCTCCACCGCGGCGGCGACCTCGGAGGAGGAACCGTGTTGCTCGATGACGCGGACTATCGCGCTTCCCACCACCACGCCATCGGAGGCGCGGCCCACCTCTGCGGCTTGCTCGGGAGTGGAAATGCCGAATCCTACCGCGACTGGAACGTTCGTGTGCGCCTTGATCGCCGCCACATTCTCGGCGATGCCTTCGGCGAGGGCCGTCTGGGTGCCCGTGACGCCTTCACGGGAGACGTAGTAGATGAATCCCTCGGCCGCGGCTGCCAGTTTGGGGACGCGCTCGGCCGGAGTCGTCGGCGCGATCAGGCGGATATGGCGGAGCGTTCCGCTCTCGGTGAGTTCTCGGTTCAGGATCGCCTCGTCTGGGGGAAGATCGAGCAGTAACACCCCGTCGGCCCCGGCAGCGGCGGCATCCTCGTGGAATTGGGCAAAGCCATAAGTGTAGATCGGGTTCAGGTAGGTGAACAGAACGATGGGCGTCTCGGACCGTTCCCGGAACCGGCGGATGAGATCAAGGACCTTGTGGGTGTTCGCGCCGGCCTCGAGGGCGCGGTGGGCCGCCATTTGGTTGACGATGCCGTCGGCCATGGGATCGGAAAAGGGGACGCCAAGCTCGAGGATGTCCGCCCCGGCCCTCTCTAGGGCGAAGAGGATCTCCAGAGAGCGTTCCATGTCCGGATCGCCCGCGCAGACATAGGCGACGAAGGCCGGTTTTCCGGCTTCCTTGAGGACGGCAAAACGTTGATCGATGCGGTTTTCGGGAGTCATGGATCTGAGGGCGCCACTATCGCCGGATTTGGCGACTGGGAAAGTGGAAAGGACAGAGGGTCTGCCTCGAGTGGTTTCGGGGCAGGGGCCGCTCACTCACCGCCGAGCGCTTTCTTGATCGCGGTTTCGAGTTCCGCTCCGCGCAGGTTTGAGGCGATGATCTTGCCGCCCTTGCCGACCAAAAAGGTCGCGGGGATGCCCCGGATGCCGAAATGCTTGACCAGTTCGTTCTCCCAGCCCTTGCCGTCGAAATACTGTGGCCAAGGCATCTGGTTGTCGGCGACGAATTTCTCGACGGCGGCTTTGTCTTCGTCGAGGGAGATACCGATGACCTCGAAGCCCTTTTCCTTGTGCTGATGGTAAGCGGCGATGACGTTGGGCATCTCGGCGACGCAGGGGCCGCACCAGGTTGCCCAGAAGTCGACCAGAACGACCTTGTCCGTCATCTTCGCGAGATCGACTCCCTTTCCGTTGAGGTCGGTGAAAGCGATCTTCATTTCGTCGCCCACGCCGGGCATCAAGAGATCGGCACTGATCTGATCGGCGACCTGTGAAATTTGGCTGGCGGCCGGGTGCGTGGCAAAGTCGGTCTTGAATTTCGTGACGAAGGCCTTGGCTTTGTCGCGCTGGTTGGAGGCAAGGCTCGACTCCACCATGGGTTGGAGAATCTCACCGATGATGAGATCGAGGTCCGCCCCTTCTCCTTTGGGTTGGGCCTCGTATCGCTGGGTCAGCAGGTCGGGGACGGGAGTGAAGTCGCCCAAACCGAGATGAGCGGTCACGATCATGGACAGGGCGCGATCTTTGTCGTTGGCGCCGGGGTTTTTCTCGAGGTAGGCCTTGAGTGCGGTGATCTTTTGTTGATCGAATCCGGTCGCGATTTCGAGAGCGGTTTCGGCAAAGGCCGATCCCGT